>JBDGRG010000045.1:21409-21624 GCA_042218355.1 Bradymonadaceae bacterium | reverse complement strand
CGTCAGGTCCGGGAGCAGGGTGAACATCGTGTAGAGGTTCTCGCGCAGAAAATGGACGTTGAACAGCCCCCAGTTCTGGATCCGTGTCAGCGTCCCTCGGGCCAGGTACCGGTGGCCGAAGGCCGTCGGCGAACCGAATCGCACCTCGTTCATCCACAGCAGTCCGCACCCGACCGCCAGGCAGGGGGCACAGAAGAGCGCGAGCTGGCGTATCG
>JBDGRG010000045.1:7913-21395 GCA_042218355.1 Bradymonadaceae bacterium | reverse complement strand
CCCAGTCGGATTCGCGCCAGGTACCCCCGGGAAAGAAGACGAAGGCGAAGAAGAACAGGGCGGTGAAGACCAGCGGCGCCCGGGTCGCGAAGGCGATCGACAGCGCCAGACCGGCGAGGAACGGGTGCCGCGCGTCGATCGCGAAGTAGATATACAGCAGCGTGAAGGTGATGCCGACGACCAGGGCGGTGAACCAGACTTCGCCCAGCACCGAACACCACAGATGCGCGGAGCCCAACGCGAACAGGGCGGTCAGCCAGAGGTTTTCCCGCCGGCCTCGTCCGGTCAGCCCGCCCTCGGAGAGTCGACGGAGGACCAGAAACATCAGCAGGACGTTCAGTGCGGCGAAGAACAGCGTGAAGAGGACGTCGTTGAAGGCGTAGCCCCAGACGGCGACCATCGGCATCATCAGTAAGGCCGGGCCGGGGGGGAAGGAGACGTAATACCGCCGCTGCTGGCTTTGGATTCCGTCGGGTTGGATGTAGTAGACGGTACCGTCGAGGGTCTTGAACCGCCCTTCACCCTGCTGGTCGAGCCAGATGCCCCGGTACGTGCGGTCGTCCCGCTCCAGATCGAGTTCCCAGTAGCTCGCCCAGTCGTTCTGGTGAGGGGGATGGCGGTTCAGTTCGAACGGGCGTTTCCCTTCGCGCCGCCGGGCGGCCTCCTCGTCGAAGGGCGCCGCGATCATCGTATTGAGCGTGTCGGCGAGGTAGACAAAATGGTTGTGCCGGGACGGGCCCGTCGTCCGCTCCCAGGCGAACCCGGCGTAGACGGCGCCGGCGAACAGGAACAGCAACAGCGGTACGACCCATCTGCGTCCGCCGAACTCGGCGGCCAGACCCTCGCCGAGCGAGCGGATCTCTCCGAGCGCCGCGGTACTGTCGTCGTCGCGCTCCTCGGTGCGCTGGGTGTACGGAGGCCCGGGTTCGTGGAGCGACATGGCGGGCTCGGTCGAGAGTCGTCGAGACAGGGCGGGCTTGGCGAGCGCCGCAGGACCATAGACACGGGACTGATACACGTCCACAGCCGCGATGACCGATGCCGAACGACACCGAGCCATTCTCTACGGACGCATCGCTGCGAGCGTCCTCTGCCTGCTGGCCTTCGTGGTCCTCGGACTCGCCTCCGTGGTCACCGCCGCTGGGACGGCCTCGACGATCTGGGTCGTCCTCCCGTTCGGCCTCGCCATCCTGTTGTTGCCCCGCCGGGCCGTCCCGGTCGACGAGGAGAAGCGTTCGGCATTGGGCGACGAGCTCGAGCTGCTCGAGCGCGTCGAGCGGTGGCTGCTCTGGACTCGCGTGCTCTACGCGATCGTCGCCGTCGGCGTGTTGCTCGCCGGCGGCTTCCTCTGACCGCGCGGGCGCCGGCGATCGGTCGAGACGTCCATCGGCTCCCCGACCGCGACGCCATCCATGTTCGAACAGTTCGTCGATCTCGACGCGATGCTCTCGAATCTGATCCCGATGCTCGCCGGGGTCTTCGTCTGGCTGGTGCTCTACTTTCCACTCAGCGCACTCCTCGTCGGAGAAGCCCCCCAGTCGCACAGTGAGTACCGCATTCAGCGATCGCTGGCAGGAGCGGGCATCGCCAGCCCGTTCTTCTTCTGGTGGCTCGACAACAGACTCGGAGACCCCCTCGAAACCATGCACTGGAGCACGCTGGCCTACGGTTTTGGCGGCCTCGTTCTCGTCGGACTGGCTGCCGGAATGATCGTCCTCGCGCTCTGGGGGGAGGCGGACTGATCGCCGGGCGGGAAGCCGGCGGCTGGACATGCAGCGTCAGTAGTAGGCCGCCAGCTCCAGGTAGAAGAAGTCTCCGTACGCGCCGAATTCACTCTGGAATTGCGGTCCCGCCCGCAGATCGGGGTGCCCGCCGGCCGACAAAAGCGCCCCGAGCCCGATGCTGGCATTCTGAGCGACGTCGTATCGGACCGTCGGTGACACGATCGCGCTGGGATCGGTGAGATTCCCGATCGCCGAGAGCATCATCCGAACGTCCGGGATGCCGGTGTACGAGCCGTAAATTCCTGCGTAGTGCCGGCCCAGCAGGTAGCTCTCTCCGCGGGCGTAGGATTCGCTCGACAGTTGCGCGGCGTAACCGCTCGGAGACGCAGCGCCCAGTCCGTTGAAGTGGTACTCCGAGCCGAGTGTGAAGTCCGTTCCGAACCACTCGATTCCCGCCGTCGCTCTCGGCAGTGCGACCTCTCGCTCCTCGAGTTTCCAGGGCCCGACCGCCTCTGCTCTCAGCTTGATGCGTTCGAGTACGACGCTGACTCCTCCCATCGCGAGAATTTCGTTCCAGAATTTCCCGGCCGCGCCGTACAGATCCGCCCGGCCGACCGTGCTCGCGTAGCGGATGCCTGCGGAGAGGTCCTCGAGCGATCCCCGGTCCGCGACGACGAGATCGAGCTCGCTGTTCATGTTCGGGTAGACCAGCGCCCGGGCGGCGTCGATGCCGGATTTCTTCTCCGTATCGAGATCGAACGGGCTGAACCGACTCCAGACGTCGGCGACGGGGAAGACGGACGCCTTGCCCCAGGTGATGCCCTGACGGCCGAGCGTCAGGTCGACGGCCTCGGTGTAGACGTCGACCGCCAGCCGATCGACGTCGTGGGTCAGCCGGGCCCCCGTCTCGTCGACGATCGTCGATTCCAGATCGACAGTGCGGTCCGATCCGCGAGAGGCGTCGACCCCGAACAGACCCCCTCCGGCTGCTCCCCCGGACGCCGACTGCACGTTCCACGTCAGCTCGTCGTGGATGCGCGCCCGAACGTCCGGGCCGAACTCCGCGTTCCACTCGAGCCGGCCGACCCCCATGTTCAGGCTGCGGGAGGCCTCGAGCAGCGGCTCGCCGTACCCGAGGTCGTGATACCCGGTGATCGAGCGGACGTATCCGGAGAGTGTGAACGACCCCGAGCCATCGTTCCACTCGGCGATCGAGACGTCGGCTTCGGCTCGCGACGTCGGCCCGATTCCCGCCAGGATCGCACATAGTGTCAGTATGCGACGCCGCCTCGACATGATCCTCACCGTTTCGACAAAGGGAGCAGATCACGGGTCCCGGTGAGCTGTCCGAGCGAGCCCGGCCCGTCGCCGGCCGGCCATCGCCGTCGACGCGGAACTCGTCGAGTCCGCTCGTCTTCCGGCCGCGTCGAGCAACGGTCGTGCGGTCGGGCCTCGATGGCTGGATCCCGGTTCTCACCTACTGGCCGACCGAAGAGAGGCCGGTCGCGTCCTTCCATTCGTCGGCGTCGACCCGACCGCTCCGCAGTCGGACGATCCGGCGCGCCCGCTCCATGACCAGCGGGTCGTGGGTCGAGAACAGAAACGTCGTCTCGTACTCGCTGTTCAGCTCGAGCATCAGATCGAGCAGCTCGCCGCTCGTCTCGCTGTCGAGATTCGCCGTCGGCTCGTCCGCGAGGATGATCTCCGGTTTGGAGGCCAGCGCACGGACGATAGCCACGCGCTGCTGCTGCCCGCCGCTCAACTCGGTGGGTTTGCGATCGAGCATCCCCTCCAGCCCGACCTCCTCGAGCAGCGGCTCGACGATCTCTCGGCGCCGTTTCCGCTCCACCCCCTGCATCATCAGGACGAACTCGGCATTTTCGTACGCGGTCAAAACCGGCACGAGGTTGTAGGCCTGGAAGATGAACCCGATGTGCTCGAGGCGGTAGTCGGCTGCCTCGGTCCGACTCATGTCGGTGATCCGCGTGCCGTCGATGTCGACGTACCCCCGGGTCGGGTGGTCGAGGCCCCCGATCATGTTCAGCAGCGTCGTCTTTCCCGAGCCCGACGGACCGGCCAGCGCGCTGAACTCACCGTCGCCGACGTCGAGGTCGACCCCCCTCAATGCAGGGACCTCGACTTCCCCCTGATGGTAGATTTTCTCGATGTCTCGAATTTCGATCATCGCCTCCGCCTCAATTCTCGTAGAACTCCATCGCCTTCGACGGCGCCAGCCGGGTTGCCTTCCAGGCCGGGTAGGCGGCACTGAGTAGAATTGTCACCAGTACTCCGACCGATGCGGCGAGCCAGTCGAACCAGACGATCTTGCTGCGAATGATGCGGTCGGTGAACGCCACCCCGGAGATCTCGATCTGATCGGCGCCGAACGTGGCGATGTCGATCCCGTAGTGGTCGACCAGAAGATGGCCGACCAGCCCGAGACCGAAGCCGAGTGCCATCGCTACCGATGCGAGTAGCAGGGTCTCGGCCAGTACCAGTTTGCCGACCCGTCGGTCGTTCAATCCCAGGGCACTGAACAGACCGAACTCGCGGACGCGCTCCATCACCGACATCAGGAAGGTGTTCGCGATGACGAAGGCGACGATGACGAAGATCACGGCCAGATAGACGTAGAGCATCGCGCTGTCGATCTGGATGAACCCGACCAGTTCGGGCATCGCCTGTTGCCAGGTCAGCACCTCCAATGCCCTCGACTTCGAGCCGAGTCGATCGCGGAGATCCCGGGCGAGGGCGGCAGTATCGACGTCGTTCGGGGCGAGTACGCCGATCTGATGGACGCGGTTGCCCAGATTGATCGCGCGCTGGGCCGCTTCGAGCGTCGTAAAGGCGAGGGCGTCGTCCATCTGCTCGGATCCGGTCTTCAAGACGCCGCGCAGACGAAAGAGCGCGCGAGTCATCTCTCCGTCTTCGTCCGAGGTCGTGACCACGACCTTGTCCCCCAGATCGACCTCGAGCGTCTCGACCAGCCCGATCCCCAGCACGATCGGTCGTTCGTGCTCGCCGGAGAGGTAGTCCCCACGCACCAGGTACGTCGACATGTCTCGCAGCGCGCGCTGCTCCTCCGGCTTCACCCCCCGGATCCGCCCGGGGGCGTTTCCGCGCGGGCTGCTCAGCAAGCCGTTGATCAGCACGCGCGAGACCGTACCCGTCGCGCGGGGCGTCGCGTCGATGGCCCGTCGGACGGCTCCCGGGTTCTCGATGACGATGTCGGACGACTTCGCCTGCCAGAATCCCTCGCCGTGGACCAGCACTGCCCCGCCCGCCGTCTCGACGGCCCCCTCGCGCATCCGGCTGTACATGTCGCCGCTGATGCCGATCCAGAGCAGCATCATCCCTTGGCTGAACGCGATCGCCGTCAGGAGGATCGCCGTCCGTACTCCATTCCGCCACAGATTTCGCCAGGCCAGTCGCCACACGTCAGTCCCTCCCCGAGAGTGCGATCGCCGGGTTCAGGCGCGCCGAGGCGATCGCCGGCCACAGCCCACAGACCAGAGCGACCGGCAGCAGCGCCGCCACCGGTGTCAGCACGCCCTCCAGGGTGACCGAGAAGTACACCCGTTCCGAGAAGGCGATGCCCATGTAGCTGAAGGAGTCACCGTCGGCGAACATACCCATGTCGAACCCGTACTCGGCGAAGTACAGATTCAAGCCGGTTCCGACCGCCGCTCCGAGAAGGGCCCCGAAGAGCGTCAACAGCGTCGTCTCGACGAGGACCGTCCCGAACAGACGTGACGGCGTCATCCCGATGGCCTGCATCACGCCGAATTCCCGGTGACGCTCCAGCGCACTCATCCGCTGGGTGTTCAAGATACCAAGAGCAGCGATGAAATAGACGATGAGATAGAAGATCCAGGACGAGCTGCGGCTCATTTCGACGATCTGCGACAGCTGGGGGACGAGCTCCTTCCAGGGGCGGACGACCAGTTCGGTCGGTCTCTCCTCGCCCGCGGCGAACGTCGTCGACCCGGAGAGGTGTTCGGTCTCCCAGGCTTTGGCGACCTCCTCGATCCGGTCGAGTGTCTGCTCGCTGGAGCGGAGCTCGTGCGTCCAGATCGACAGCTCGTGGATCTCCCCCTCCATCGCCGCGATGAACTGGGCGTTCGCCAACCGAAGGTAGACCGTCTGGCGGTCGATTCGATTGTTCCCCGCTCGGACCAGACCGACGATCTGCACCAGATCGTTTCCGAGCGAGCCGTCGGCGGCCTCCGCGAAGACGACCAGCTCGTCTCCCACTCCGACGCCGATCTGTCGGGCGAGGTCGGCGCCGACAAGTGCTTCGCGCGGCCGTTCGCCGCCGTCGGTCGGCGGGCCGAACCAGCGACCCTCGACGACCGCGTCGCGCAGTGGACTGGACTGCGGGGCCCGCCCGGCGTCGAGCCCGACCAGGCGGGCGACCTGCGAGCGTTCCTCCGTTCCGACCAGTCCGTAATATTCGACGCGTGCCTGGACGGCCTCGACGGGGTCGAGGCGTTCGAGCTGCTCGTACAGCTGGTCGCCGGCCGGAAACGTCTTCCAGATCTTCGATTCCTCGGCGTACGATGCGGATTGGATCTGGACCTGGCCGGTCTCGATGGCGGTCGCTCCGCGGACCATCGTATCGATAAAGCCACCGATGAATCAGTTCGTGAAGACCAGCAGCGCCACGCTGACGGCGACTCCGCCACCGGTCAGCAGGCTGCGCCAGCCGTTGCGGAACAGATTTCGAAAGGCGAGTCGGCCGATCATCGCCCGGGCTCCGGGGCCGGGGGGAATGTTCTCTACTTGGCTCGGCGGCGAAGACCGCGCCGAGAGAAGAGCCGATTCGAGACGTCGACGCCGAGCTCGAGCGTCTCATAGCGCATCCGTGTCATCTCGCCCTCGGCGTCCGCCGGGCGCAGGGTCATCTGCGTGGGAAGGCGCCGTCCGCCGATCTGTTCGACGTTCGAGAACGTCATGGTCCGCACGATTTCGCCGTCGTCGTAGTAGTCCGTCTTCAGCGGCAGCCACCCGTCGCGTGTGACCTGAAACGTCAGTTTCGAGTAGACGACCGGAGCGTCGGGTTTCGGAGTCAGGATCAACTTCCAGGTCGGGCGGCCGTCGAGCGTCGCCCGTTCGACCGTGCCTCGGTAATCCTCGTCGTAACTCGTCTCGCGCATCAGGTCGTCGTTGGTGAAGTGGCTGCCCATCCAGCTGTCCGACAACAGTCCCGAGGGGATCCGGATAAGTCGGTCTGCTCGCGGGGCGTAGTTCCACAGCCCCTCGTCGGTCCGCAGCGTGGCGGTCCCTGCCTCGCGAGCCGGCTCTCGGATGACGACCAGCATTTTGTCCTCGCCCTTCGACCACGCCTCCAGCTTCAACTTCCGGGTCCCCCGTGGTTTTTTAACCACCATCTCCATGACTGCATGAGACGAATCGGCGCGATACAGGGTGTCGAGTTTGTCCATGATCGCTTCGGCCTCGGGGACCTCGCCCTCGGTCTCTCCGGCCGTCTCCTCTGCCTCGTTGCCGGAAGCGGTTGCTGCCGGCTCGTCGCCGGTCGTGGCCGTCGGCCGGCCCTCCGATGCCGACCCATCGGTGCTCTCCGACTGTGCTGCGACACTCCCACCCAGGGTCAAGAGGGCCGCGGCGACGATCGCTGCCGGGATGTTCGCTCTCCTCTGCATTCCCGTCTCCTCCGTTGCGTTACGGGCTGTGCGACTCCGCCTGTTCGCGCGGCTCGAGCAGCCGTCGAAAGACGTCCACCTGCCGCTCGGCCTCGCGTTGGAAATCCTCGTCGTCGTATTCCTCGAAGTGCGCCAGAAACCAGCGATCGCCGGCCTCGGCGACGGCGAGACAGAGTTCGACGGCGTACGGACGGGGGAGATCCGTTCGAACCACACCCAGTTGCTGGCCCCGCTCGATCAGACGCTCGGTCCACTCTCTCGTGACGTCGAAGAGTTTCGACTCGCGGACCGAACCCGACCGCGCATCCTGCATCCGATAGAAGGTGCGCGCGAGCCGAAAATACCACGTATGATCGGTCGCCGCCGTCGCCAGCTCGTGGACGACGCGTTCGAGCTCCGGCCAGAAAGTCTCCTCCGTCAGGTCCTCGAGCGAGAAGTTCGCGACGTGAGAGATCAGTCTCGCCGTCGCCCGTTCGACGACCGTTGCGAAGAGGTCTTCCTTGTTCTCGAAGTAGTAGTACAGCGATCCCTTCGAGATTCCCGCTTTCTCGATGATCGCGTTCAACGAGGCGCTCTCGTATCCCTTGTCGGCGAATTCCTCCCCCGCCTCGCGCAGGATCGTCTCCTGCTCCTCTTCGTTCAGATTGTCGAATCGCGATCGCGCCATGCGGAGGCTCTCCAGTCGGCGTCCAGTTGCCGGGCGGAATCCCGTCGAGAGTGGATCGAACCGATCGGTTAGACCGACCGGTTAGACCGGCTAGTCTAATTCTGGTCGCCGTCGCTTTGCAGTCAAGCCGAGGCGTTGGATGCTCGAGGATTCGGTCATCGGCCGGGTCTGATTGGACATCATGGGAATCTTCGCCGCCGGCCGAGAGCAGCGTCGACCGCGCTTCCAGCACCCTGACCCGACCGACCCCGGTTGACGGGGATCGAACGCCGGTTTTACGCTCCCGCCGCCGTCGGTGACCCGATCGGATCGCGCGAAGCGCGGACTGTCGGGGCAGTCGGTCGGCCCTTCGACCCGATCTGCATGTCGATGGGCGACGCGACTGCAGGGAATCCGGTGAGACGCCGGAACTGCCCCGCAGCGGTGAGCGGGAACGAACGCCAGCCTCGCACTGGCTCCACGGAGCCGGGAAGCGACGGCCAGTAGGTCGACCTCGCCCGCGAGTCCGAAGACCTGCCGGCGGACGGACAGTCGCGCTGTCCACAGTCCCAGGCCTCGAGGGAGGACGTCGGGATGATTCCCTTCCGAACCCTTCCGGTGGCTCCGGTGTGTCGGTGGCCACGTCCGCCGCGCTACACCGAGCTCCGTACGGCCCGGGATGGCTCGAGTATCGCTCGCTCGATTTTCGACTCGCCATCCGGGAGTTTCTCCAATGAAGCGCTCGTTCGAACTCACGACGATCGCCCTTCTCACGCTGACGCTCGTCGCGGCTGCCTGTGGCGGCGACTCGAATCAGACGGTCACCGGCGGGGGGAGTGATACGGGCTCCCCCGATGGTGGTTCCGATGCCACGATGGGTGACACCACCGACGGGGGAGGCGGGGGCATGGACGCCGACGCCGGCATGACGGACGCCACGGCCGACGGCGGGGACGGCACCAGTCAGTCGCAGTCGCTTCGCCTGTACGGCATCGTCGAGAAGCCGGGCGAGGGGAAGTCGCGAATATTCGGCATCCAGACGACCGCCCGTCCCGGCGAGGGCGGCTCGTCGCTGTTCGACAAGTCGTTCGGCGTCGGCGACATCGGCCTGGTGGAGACCGGAAGCCGACTCTTCGCGCTCGACCAGCGCTGCACGCGCAAGCCCGACGAGTGCGACAAACCCGCCGGCCGAGCGGTCGAGCTCGAACCGAAGACGGGATCGACCGGAGGCGTCTTCGAGTTGCCCGACGGAACGTACAACCCGAAGGACGTCGCATTCGTGGGAGAGGCCGGTCGGTTCTACGTGACGGCTTACTCGTCGTCGAAACTGCACGTCTTCGACACCGGCGGCAACCGGATGGCGACGACCTACGATCTCGGCCAGTTCGACCCGAATCCCGACGCCGACGGAGACCCCGAAGCCTTCGAGATGATGGTCGACGGGAAGTACGTGCTGGTGGTGCTGCAGGCGCTGAAGAAATTCAGCGCGAAGAGTGCCTCCCGCATCGCGGTCCTCGACACCGACAAAGGATCGTTCGTCGATTTCGACGAGTCGGCCGACGGCACCCAGGCGCTGAAGCTGAACGGCAAAAACGCCTTCGGCGGACTGACGCAGGCACCCGACGGCGACCTCGTCGTCGGGGCGACCGGCAGCTTCGGAAAGAAGGACGGTGCGGTCCTTCGCATCAAACGCAACGGTCCGGGTGACTACGAGAACGGCTCGACACTGGTGACCGAGAAACAGCTCGGCGGTGACTTGACCGACGTCGTCGTACACGGAAATCAGCGCGGGTACGCCGTCGTACAAAGGGGGGGGCCGGACACTCCTAACCGTGTGAAGCTGTTCGACGCGTCGGGCGAGGGCGATCCCGAGGTCACTTCCGTGTCGGCAGTCAACGACGCGGCCGGCGCCTTGTGTCTGGGGCCGGATCGCAAAGCGGTCGCCGCGTGGGACTCGGGCGCGTCGCCTCCGGGGTACCAGGGCTTCACCGCGACCACGCGCTATCCGCTCTGGAACGGGACTATCGGGCCCGAGGCGCCCAGCCGCGGGTGTCTGCTTGCGACGGGGAACGGCGCCTTCTGAACCGCCGGAGGCAACGTCTCCCCGTAGCGTCCCGTCCGCGCCCGGCGCCGCGTCTATTTGACGCGTCGCGCCGGGCGTCGGTAACTTGCGAGCCAGCATCTCAGCCACTCGACGACACGACGACTTGCGTCGCGCAGCAACCGCCGGAATCATCCGACTTGCGTTAGAGTAGTCCGACACGAGGTAATCAGATGGCTCGACCTGCTCGGCTTTCGGTTCGGCTCTCGATGGTGGTTCTGACCGCGGTGCTCGCGACGGGGGCCGCCTGCGATGGCGGGGGGGGCGGCGACAACGGCGGTGGAAACGGCGGCGGGACGGATGCCGACGCCGCACCGACCGATGGAACCTCGGACGTCGGCGACGTCGCGGACGCGACCGATCCGGCCGACGGGACGACTGCCGACGGTGAGACCACCGACGGGGAGGGCGGGCGATCGGTCTATCGCGGGTTCGGGGTCGTCGAGGTCGGCGGCTCCTCGCGCTACTACGCCGCCGAGTACACCGAGGGGACCACTCTGTCGTCGTTCGTCCTGGGGGAGAACCCCTTTGGCTCCGGGAACATCGGACTGGCGGCCAGCCAACAGCGCGTCTTCGTGCTCGACCAGGCCTGCGCCGACACCCCCTCGAATTGCGACGGGCCGCAGCGGGGCAGCGTCGAACAGGTCCAGGTCGCCGAATCCGAGGGATTCAATCAATTGAACACGTTCGTCCTCCCCCGGGGGACGTACGATCCGCGAGACGTCGCCTACGTCGATGCGAACCAGCGTTTCTATGTGACCAGCTCTCAGTCGGCAAAAATCTATGCGTACGAGTCCGGCAATAAAAAGAACGTGAAGACGTTCGATACGGCCCCGTTCGACGAGGACACCGCCGCAAACGGCGACGACGATCCCGACCCCGGGCAGATGGTGGTCGACGGGAAACGGCTGCTCGTCACGCTCCGCATGTTCGCACAGGTCAAAAACGACGAGGGTGATTTCGTCCCCGCGGCCGAGAGCAATGCGAAGCTCGCCGTTCTCGACACCGAATCCGGCGAGTTCATGGACTTCGATTCGGGGGCCAGCGGCGAGCAGGCGCTCGGCCTTCAGATCGGCAACGCGATCGGCATCGAGCGCGCCGCCGACGGGGTCTGGGCCGTGGGGCTCCGCGGGCGCGACCGCTCCGACGACGGCGCGATCGTCCGTCTCGAACGCACCGACGAGGATAGCTACCAGGTCGGCGAGACGCTGGTCGGAGAGGGCCGGCTCGGTGGCCGTCTGGAGTCGTTTGCGATGACCGGCGAATTCACCGGCGTCGCCGTCGTGTCGCCGCTGGTCGGCGAGGGCACCCCGCCCTCGCTCGTCCGATTCGACGCCTCCGGCGAGGGAGACGTCCAGACTCAGAAACTCGATCAGATGACCTGGCCGGGCACTGGCGTCTGTGCGACGCCGGACAACGCGCAAGTCTGGGCGAACGACGTCCGTGCGACACCCCGTAACGGCATGCGGATCTTCGATACGGAGACCTGGGAGCTGGTCAACGATCAGCCCTGGGGGCCGCGCGCCAAAACGCCCGAGTGTGTGATTCCCTTCCTCGAACACGCGACCGGCGGTGCGGATGCCTCGGGCTGACGGCCGGTCGACGCCGGGCGAGTCGGGTCCATCTCCGTGCGCCGGGCGGGGACCCCCGTGGCCAGAGCACGTCTGTTCCGGCGAGTGCGGGCGTTCGGCCCGATACGACCGCTGGAAGCTCCGTGAGTGTTCTCGCGACGCCGACTGCTCCCGCGCGGTTCGCCTGCAGGGCGTCCCCCCGGGCCGCGATGTGGGGTCGGCGTCGCGGCGGTTGCCGGGGCCCCACCCGAGGACGTATCATTCCGGCTGCGAGGGCGCGCCGTAGACCTGATCGTCGAGTTTCGACCCGGAGGACCGAGCCGTGACGGAGGATACGCCACAGACGACCGAGGGCGACTGGGCCAGCGACGACGACGCCTCCGATCTCCTGTCGGGTGTGCTCGAGGAGACGGAAGAGGATGCCGAGCGCGAGAAGGAGGAGGTCGAACAGAAGGCCCGCGAGCGCCGGGAGATCGAGCGGCGCCGCGACGACGAGGAGGTCGAGCGGCGACGAAAGGAGGCCGAGCAGCGGATCTCCCAGGAGCAGCAAAAGCTCGAGGAACTCGAGCAGCGCCGTGAGGAGCGCCAGCAGGCGATCGAGGCCGAGCGTGCCTTCGAGGAGCAGGATGCCGGTCCCGACGGGGCCGAGCCGGGCGAGAGCTCGCCCGCCGACGGGGGCCCGGGCCCCGCGCAGGGTGCCCCTCCGGAGGTCGCCGAGTCGGCCCGGGCCGGTGGACGTGCCGGATCCGAGCCGACCGAGGAGACGGACGCCTCCGCGGAGACGGAGACCGACGAGGAAGAGGGGACCGGCGTGGGTCTTTACCTTGGGGCGGCGGTCGTGGTGCTGGCGGCCGGCGGCATGGCGGCGTGGGCGATCGCCACTTCGGGCTACACGCCCGATTCGACCACCTACGCAAAGACGGTCTACGAGCCCCGCACGCCGAAGATGGCGCTGGTGCAGGGGAACTTTCAGCCGATCCCGGAGAAGTCCGAGGAGCAGCCCGGCGGCCGCTCGGGGGCGACCGCCGCGCGCGGTTCCGACCCCGGTCGGACGGCGGGTGACGGCGGACGGACGGGCGGCGGAGACGCCGAGCCGTCGGGGGGTTCGGACCAAGAGGAGACCGATCCGAAGATCAATTTGGGTGACACCGACCCGTTCTCCGCGGGGCCGTGATCGCCGGTCGGGGCCAACCGGCTCCCGCTTCGATTCCTCCCGCTCGTCTCCGAAACTCATGGCGGCCGGTCGTCCCCATCCGAATCCCGAGACGGTACCGTGCCTGCTGCGCGCCTGGCATCACGACGAGATCGAGGCGTTTCTCAGCGCCCGCGTCCCCGAGAACCTCTTCCAGCTGTGCTGGATCGAGAATCGCGGGGTCCAGCCCCTGCGCGACCCGGACCTGTTCCATTTTCGCGGGCTCCGCGGTGAGGACGGACGGTTGCGCGGAGTCTGTCTGGTGATCGCCGATCAGTTGGCGCTGCTCGACACCCGGGGGGAGGAGGCCGCTCGCCGACTCGGACGCTGGTATCGCGAGAACGGCCTCGACTTCGAGCACGTCGTCTCCGCTCGCCGGTGCGTCGAGCCCTTCTGGAAGGGGTATGCTCGCGCCGGTCGTCATCGACTCGAGGCGGAGCTGAATCGGATTCAGACCATGTACATCTTCCGGAGCCGCGACTGGCTCGACCGACCGGCTGTCGACGGAGAGAGCCCCGATCCGACGCCCTTGCGGTATGCCCGTCGCGGGGATCTGGACGCGCTGCTCGAGGCGAGCGTCGCCAT
>JBDGRG010000045.1:2205-7903 GCA_042218355.1 Bradymonadaceae bacterium | reverse complement strand
CGAGACCTTCCGCGAGCACGTCACTCGGCGCATCGAGTCGAACCGAAGTCTGGTCTGGTTCGATCGGAGCGGGGTGCTGAAATTCAAGGCCGACATCTCCGCTCGCGGGCATCGAGGGGTGCAGATCTCCGGTGTCTATACCGCGCCGGATTTTCGAGGGCGGGGAGTGGCGACCCGGGCGATGCGGGATGCCTGCGACCGGCTCTTTCAGGAGGGAGTGCCGCGGATCGTCCTCTACGTCGACTGCGACAACGAGCCGGCACGGCGGGTCTACGAGAAGGTTGGATTCTCGCAACACGCCGACTATCAAACGGTCTTCGTCGGAGCCCGCGATTGAGCCGTGGGCCGCTCGTCGAGGCGGCACGGAGATCGCGGGAGGCGCGGCCGTTCGTACGAGCCAGGCGGAGATCGGAGGCGCACCATTCGCATCGCCGAGAGTGGACCCATCGCGGCGCTGATCGAGCGCATCGGACGCGACGAAGTCGCGCGGTTCGCCAAGTTCGGGGTCGTCGGCGTGCTCGGGATCGCCGTCAACTGGGCCTTCTTCGAGGTCGGCTACTGGCTGTTCGGATTCCTGCCCGCCGACTACGCGGCTCTCGTCGCCTACGTCGTCGGGCTCGTTACGAGTATCTTTGCGAACTTCGTCCTCAACGACGTCTGGACCTGGGGCGACCGCGCCAAGGGCGGGCTTCGCGACTGGTTCGCACGATTGCTCAAGTACTACGTCACGGCGTCGATCGCCGGCGTCGTCCAGGTCGGCGTCAGCTGGGCGAGTCTGCGGCTGGTCTGGTCTCGACTGGCGCTGAGAGTGCCGGCCGTGGACCTGAACGTGGCGGGCTGGAACCTGGCGGTCCCGGCGTTCGAGGCCGGGCCGAGGCTGGGACTGCTGACGGGAGTGGCCTTCGGGATGTTCATCAACTTTTTCGCCGGCCACTTCTGGGCCTTCAAGGACGCGGAGCAGGGTTCATGATCGTCGGACGAGGCATGCGCGGATGGCGGGTCGTCTTCGGTGCGGTCCTGATCTGGGGGGCGACCGGTTGCAGCACGGGCGGTTCGCAGACAAAGGAGAACGAGATGGTCGGCCAGCCGCCCTCGGAACAGGAGGATCCCTTCAAGGTGATGCGCGAGTTGGAACGCGCCGAACCCGCATCGTCGAGCGGGGTTATCGGCTCCGGGGAGGGCACGTCGGATCGCTCGTCCGGGACGATCGCCCCCGAAGGGAAAGAAGACGAGCCCCAGCGAGCCGAGGAGACCAAACCATCGCGTGCACAGCGCGAACGAGCCCCCCGGGCATCCGAGGGGCACCGTTGTTTCTCGTGTGTGCGGATCTGCCCGACCGACGCCGAGTCGTGCGAGAAGGACGCCAGCGACGTGATCTGCGGCTGGGGAGTCCATTCGGATCGAAAGACCGCCCGCCGGGCCGCTCGCGCGGAGTGTCGCGGCGCGCTCGATCTGGCGCGTCAGACCGACAAGTGGAGCCGCATCGAGGGGGACTGCCCCGAACCGACCTGCCGATAACCCTACCGCAGCGGGCTCTGTGTGAACCGTCCCGCAGAGGGCTCTGCGTGAATCGAACCGCAGAGAACTCAGAGAGCGCAGAGAACACCGGACTGGAAATTCCCGGGGACCGGCGTGATACGCGAGAGGTCGGTCGCGAGAACTGAGACGTCGGCGGTTCGACCGCCCGATGGTCTCCGCGCTCCTCGTCCAGCATCTCAGCAACTCAGCATCTCAGCAACTTGGCCGGCCCCGAGCGACCTCACGACTCTGCACGGCTACGAGTTGTCCGGCCAGTGCACCACCGCAGCCGCCTACAGGGTCAACAGCATCGGCTGCTCGAGGAAGCGGACCACGTCGTCCAGAAACTCCGCGCCGGTCGCGCCGTCGACCGCCCGGTGATCGCAGGAGAGTGTCACGTCCATCCGGGTGCCGACCGCCAGCTCTCCATCCTCGACGACGGGTTTCTCCTGGACGGCGCCGCAGGCGAGGATACCCGCCTCGGGCGGATTGATGACCGCGGTGAAGTGGTCGATCCCATACATGCCGAGGTTGCTGACGGTGAACGTCCCGCCGCTGTAATCCTCGGGGTCGAGGTCGCGATCGCGGGCCTTCTGGGCCAGTTGCTTCGCCTCGTCGGCGATCCGGCCGAGGCTCTTCTCGTCGGCCCGTCGGATGGTGGGCGTCACGAGTCCACCCTCGACGGCGACGGCGACGCCGACGTTCACCTGGTCGTACCGGACGATGTGGTCGCCCTGGAACGTGGCATTCATCTCCGGATGGCGTTCGAGCGCCCGCGCGCACGCTTTGACGATGAGGTCGTTGACCGAGATCGACGTCCCGGCGTCGAGCGTTTCGAGTTCGTCGTTCAGCTCCGAGCGCTGCGCCATCGCCTCGCCCATGTCGATCGAGCGAGTGAGCATGAAGTGGGGCGCGTTCTGCCACGAGCTCCGAAGCCGCTCGGCGATCGTCTTGCGCATCTGGTCGAGCTCGACGCGTTCGCCGGGCAGGTCGGCCGGTCCCACCGGTTCGGCAGCCGGCGCAGCCTCGGGGCCCGACGGGGCCGCAGGGGGGGTCGGGCGCTGGTCGAGGTAGCTCTCGACGTCTCGTTTGATGACGCGCCCGGACGGTCCCGAGCCCTCGATCACGGCGAGGTCGAGCCCCTCCTCGGCCGCCATCCGACGGGCGACCGGACTGGCTCGCAGCCGATCGTCCCCGGACTCGATCTCCCCATCGGCGCCGGCCGTCTCCGCCGGCGGGGCGGCCTGTTCGTCCGCGGCCGTATCCGCGGGGGCTTCGTCCGCCTCGGCCCCGGCCGCCTCTTCCGGCCCGGTCGCCTCGGACTCGTCGAACTGCCCGGACTGGATCTGGCTCACGAGATCCGAGACGTCCTCCCCCTCGTCGCCGACGATCGCGATCGGGTCGCCGACCGCCACGGCGTCTCCCGGCTCGACGAACGTCTTCAACAGCGTCCCGTCGTGCCAGGACTCCATCTCCATCGTCGCCTTGTCCGTCTCGACGTCGGCGATGATCTCGCCGTCCTCGACGGTCTCCCCCTCCGCGACGCGCCACTCGGCGAGCGTCCCCTCGTCCATCGTCGGACTCAGGGCGATCATGTTGACGACTTCGGCCATCGTCTGGGTCTCCGGTTTAGAGCCGTCGAGTGTTCGAGATGTCGATCGGTTGCGGCGTAGACCGAGCTTCCAGCTCGTGTCGCGAGCCGATGAGTAGCTCAGTGGCTGAGATGCTAAGCCGCTGAGCTTGCAACCGCACGACCATTGCCGTGCGACAGTCGATGTCTTCTCGTGGCACCGGCGTGCGCCCGAGACTCCGGCCGGAGGGCTTCTCGCATCTCGCCTCTCGCCTTCAGCCTCTCGCCACTCGCT
Organism: Bradymonadaceae bacterium; assembly: GCA_042218355.1. Lineage (GTDB taxonomy): Bacteria > Myxococcota_A > Bradymonadia > Bradymonadales > Bradymonadaceae > CAJXPB01. The sequence continues at coordinate 4,520 of JBDGRG010000045.1, read as the reverse complement.
GCTAGCTTCCTGCCTGCCGCACACCCCCGTTGCCCTTCTCCCTTCCCCCTTCTCCCTTCTCCCTTCTCCCTTCCCCCTTCTCCCTTCCCCCTTCTGCCTTCATCCTTCTGCCTTCATCCTTCTGCCTTACTAGAAGTCGAAGTACGTCGCCCGCTTGACCGCCTCGACGACCTCGTCGATCGACGGCAGCGACGCTTCCTCCAGATTGAAGGCGTACGGCATCGGGACGTCGCGCTGGTGGACGCGTTCGACCGGCGCGTCGAGCCAGTCGAACAGGTCCCGTTGAATCCAGTCGGCCAGCGACGTGCCGACCGAGGCGTGGGGCCAGCCCTCCTCCAGTATGACGGCGCGGTTCGTCTTCTGGATCGACTCCCGGAGCGTCTCGCGGTCGAACGGCCGGATCGATCGCAGGTCGATCAGGTCGACGTCGATGTCGTACTCCTCGGCCAGCTCGTCGGCCGCCTCGCGGGCGACGAAGTGAAACATCCGGCTCCAGGAGATCAACGTGCAGTCCGACCCCTCCCGAACCACGTCGGCCTCGCCCAGCGGGACGGTGTATTCCTCGTCGGCGTCGGGCGCCTGGCCCTCGGCGTTGTAGAGGACCTCGGACTCGATGAAGATCACCGGATCCGGGTCGCGGATCGCCGTCTTGAGCATCCCCTTCGCGTCGCGGGGGTTCGAGGGCATCGCGACCTTCAGACCGGGGAAGTGGGCGAAGATCGCCTCGAGGCTCTGCGAGTGCGTCGCCGCCAGCGCCCCGCCGGCGCCGCCGGGTCCCCGGATCGTCACCGGACACTCGAGCTGGCCGCCCGACATGTACCGCATCTTCGCAGCGTTGTTCAGAATCTGATCGAGCGCCAGAATCGAGAAATTGAACGTCATTACCTCGACGATCGGGCGCAGCCCCACCATCGCCGCCCCCAGCCCGACGCCGGTGAAGCCCGCCTCGACGATCGGCGTGTCGACCACGCGGTCGGAGCCGAACTCGTCGAGCAGCCCCTTGCTGACCTTGTAGGCGCCGTCGTACTCGGCGACCTCTTCGCCGATCAGAAAGACGTCCTCGTCGCGGCGCATCTCCTCGAAATGCGCCTCGTTCAGCGCCTCGCGGACGGTGAGTTGTCGGGTCATCGGATCTCCCACGGCCAGTCGACGTAGACGTCCTCGGTCAGAGCCTCGCGGTCGGGAAAGTCGGCGGAGTCGGCGAAGTCGACCGCCTCGTCGACCCGCTCGCCGGCCTCCTCGTCGATCGCGTGCAGCTCGTCCTGTGAGCAGACGCCCGCGTCGATCAGCCAGTTGCTGAATCGCTGAATCGGATCGCGTCGCTGTTCCTCTTCGAGCTCGTCCTGGTCCCGGTACGTCGCCGGGTCGGTCATCGAATGGCCCTGGAACCGATAGGTATCCAGATGGACGAGGGTCGGCTTGCTCTCCTCGCGGGCCCGGCGCACGGCCTCCTCGACCGTCCGATAGACCTCGAAGACGTCCTGACCGTCGGCTCCCGAGGCCGCCATGTCGTAGCCGTCGGCCTTCTTGCGCAGGTCGGTCACCGCGGAGACCCGCTCCAGCGCCGTCCCCATCGCGTAGGTGTTGTCCTCGATGATGTAGACCACGGGAAGCCCCCAGTTCTCGGCCAGGTTGGCCGATTCGTGGAACACGCCCTGGTGGATCGCTCCCTCCCCGAAGAAGCACAGGCAGACGGCGTCCTCGTCGCGGTAGTCCGAGGCGAATCCCACGCCCGTGGCAATCGGAAGCTGACCTCCGACGATCGCCCAGCCCCCGTAGAAGTTTTTCTCGATGTCGAACAGGTGCATCGACCCCCCTTTGCCGTCCGAACAGCCGGCCTGCTTGCCGTACAGTTCGGCCATGATCTCGTCCGGGTCGAGGCCGGCCGCCAGTGCGTGTCCGTGATCCCGGTAGGCGGTGATGACGTAATCGTGGTCCGCGAGGGTCGCCAGCGACCCCACCGCGCAGGCTTCTTCTCCCGAGTAGAGGTGGCAGAACCCCCGCACCTTCTTTCGCTGGTAGGCCCGGCCCGCCTCCTGTTCGAATCGGCGGATCAGTACCATCTGTCGATACATCGACTGGAGCTGCTGGTCGCCGAGCTCGTCGCGAAGTTCCGTCCCCAGCTCCTCGTCGAGCTCGACGATCTCCGAGTCGCCCGTCTCGTCCGCCTGTTCGTTCATCGTCGCTTCCGTCGCTGACCGGTCGCGAAATCGCCCCCGCGGTGCCGCGATTGCGCCCGGGGGGAGCCCGTCGAAAACGTAGCGTCTGTTAACCACTCTCTCGGTGGAGCGTCAACAAACGGGCGTGATCCCACG
>JBDGRG010000045.1:0-2195 GCA_042218355.1 Bradymonadaceae bacterium | reverse complement strand
CCAGTGGGAACCGTTCACGACGAACCGCGAGTGCCTGGAGGAAGTCGCCGAACCAAACCGAATCAAGGTGAACGTCAAATGAGCACCTCAGAAGATGGTCCAACCGACCCTGTCCTTGACGAGTGCCCAGACTGTGGCGGCCCGGTGCGCCGCGAGGGCGGGTGTCCGATACTTCCGCTCTCGGTGTCCCCTCTCGATCTCCCTCCGCCAGCTGCGAGGTCTTCCCATGCGGTCGGTCGTCCCGACGGTCGCGACGGTGGTCCTGACGGCGACGGCCTGCACCGCGGGCAGTGGAGCCTCCTCCGATTCCGGCGACGGGCGATGCGTCGGGGGAGCGTGTGCGGATACGACGCCCGACGCCCCGCCCGCCGTCGACGTTCACGACGCGACACCGGAGACGGCCGCCGACGCGAGCGTGGACGGCTCCGGGGACGTCCGTCCCGATACGTCGGTGGCGAACAAGTGGAGCGACATCGACCGAGACGGATGGCCGCGGGTCTACGACAACTGCGCCGGCGACAGCAATCCGGACCAGTCGGACCGGGACCGCGACGGCGTCGGCGACGCCTGTGACGACTGCCCTCGGGTCGCCGATGCGGACCAGACCGACGCCGACGGCGACGGAACCGGGGACGCCTGCGAGCGTGTCGATTCGTGTCGAAAAGGGCCCGTCTACGATCGCACCCGGGACTGCGATGCCGACGGTGCGGCCGACGTCCGCGATACCTGCCTGGACGTTCCGAACGGCGATCAGTCGGATCGAGACGGCGACCGGCTCGGGGACGCCTGCGACAACTGCCCCGGAGAGGCCAACTACGAGCAGCTCGACGCCGACGGCGACGCAACCGGAGACGCCTGCGAGGACCGGCCCGCCGGCACGATCTGCGGTCGCCAGTCCCAGGGCTTCCAGCGGGTCGAACCGAACATCTACCTTCTCGTCGACAAGTCGGGTTCGATGCAGGGCTCGAAGATCAGGGAGGCCAAGCGAGCGCTGGGGCGGGTCGCGACGAAACTCGCCGGCAAGGTACGATTCGGTCTGCTCCCCTACAGTACGAGCTGCCACCCGCGGGAGCTACTGCCGCTGGGATCGCACACGCCCCGGGACGTCAAACGGGCGGTGAAGGTCATCGTCCCGAATGGAAGCACGGCGACCGGCGGGGCGCTTCGGACGGTGCGCAAGCGGCAGTTGTTCTGGAAGCGTTCGAGCGCCCTCCGGAAGCTCCGACCCAAGGCGGTCGTCCTGATCACCGACGGCAATCCCAACGCCTGCGGCGGGCAGCGGCGGGCGGAGATCGAGGCTCGGCGGCTGTACAACCGCTACGACGTCCGGGTGTACGTCGTCGGATTCCGGTCGAACGCAAACGCCGCCAATCTGAAGGCCATCGCCAAGAGGGGAGGCACCCGACAGGCGCTGACCGCCGACGATCCCGACAAGCTGGTCAAGGCCCTGGAACGGATCTCCGATCGGGTGATCACCTGCTCGTACGAGCTGAAACCGCCCGCCGAGGGCATCGATCCCGCGAAGATCTGGGTGAGCGTGGGGGGCGACTGGATCGACGAGTCGGATTTCTCCTTCGATGCCAGTTCGAACACGCTGACGCTCGACGACGCCGCCTGCAAGCGACTCCGCAAGCTCAAACCGGGGGCCTCGTCGACGCCCCTGTCGATCCAGCTGGGGTGTCCCGGCGACTGCGCCGGGGGGAGCAGCCACGAGCGCTGCAATTACCGCGACGACGACTGTGACGGGAAGGTCGACGAGACCTGCAAGGACTGCACACGGGAGATCTGCGACGGGTCCGACTCCGACTGCGACGGGCAGACCGACGAGGGTTGCCCCGATTGTGCCCGGATCGGCGAGTCCTGTGCCGGGGACGGGTCGGCTTGCTGCAGTGGGCGATGCACCTCCTCCGGCCGCTGTCGTCGACGGTGTCGGCCGGTCGCCTGCCGCGACGACACCGACTGCTGCAGCGGGACGTGTAAGAAGGGGGCCGGAGCGTCGGTCGGGTCGTGCGGGGGCGGCTGACACCCCGATTCGGGTTTTGAAACTCGATGCCGTTCTGAGTAACGTGTCCCGATGTTGCGGAGGAGCTCTCTCCCTCGGGTGAATCGATCGCGTTCCGAATCAGGGCTGCCACGACCGGCCGACGACACACTCGACTCGACTTCGACCCGGGGCAGCCCGCGTCTGCTGGAGC
>JBDGRG010000044.1:11980-14940 GCA_042218355.1 Bradymonadaceae bacterium | reverse complement strand
TCTCGGACGCCCACAGGCTGGAACTTCTCGCCTATGGGTCGGACGATCGCGTGCAGGTCGTCTTCGATGAGAACGAACCGCAGGGCAACACCGAAGCCCGTCTGACCGGCGTCAATTTCGGGAACAGTGTCTACCGGGGCCAGTTGCGTTGGACGTGGCGGCCGGAGGGACCGGTCCAGAACACGATGATGGCCTCCTACGGCGTCAATTCGACGCGCCTGCGCGTCGCCGACAACCTGTTCTTCGACGGAAGCTTCTACCAGCTCCAGGTCCGAGACGATTTCGAGTGGAAGATCGCCTCGAATCTGACGCTGAACGCGGGCGCCGACATCCAGGCGGGGACGACCCGGTACAGTTTCGAGTTTCCGCGCCTCCGCGATTCGACGGATCAGAACCCCGATGGTCAGGGCGGGGGCCGCCCCAATCTCTCACCGCAGGGCGCCGTGGGGACGCGGTCGTCGCCCCTGATCCGACCGGCCGGCTACGTCGAGGTGTCGTATCGCCCCGTCGAGAACCTCGAGCTGATTCCCGGCCTACGGTTCGACTACTACGGCGACGTCGAGCAAGCGTCGGTCTCCCCGCGCGGCAAGGTCCGATACGAGATCTCGGACGAATGGACGGCCAAAGCGGGGGTGGGTCTGTTTACGCAGCCACCACTCCCGAACGAAACCGAACCGCAGTTCGGCAATCCCGGCCTGACCTTCGAAAAGGCGATTCACTACTCCGCGGGCGCAGTCTGGGAGCCGCTGCCCTTCCTCGAACTCGACGCGACTCTGTACTACCGCGACTTGAACGACCTGGTCCAGCAGACGCTCGACCGACAGCGCGACCCGGAGACCGGTGAACTCGAGAACGAGATCTACGACAACAGCGGCCGCGGTCGATCGTACGGTCTGGAACTACTGGTCCGCCACAAACCGGCGAATCGATTCTTCGGCTGGGTCGCCTACACCCTCAGCCGCTCCGAGCGCTGGGACCGCCGTGCGGGCGAATACGTTCCGTTCCAGTACGACCAGACCCACAACTTGACCGCCGTCGCCGGATACGAGTTGCCCAAGAACTGGAGTGTCTCCGGTCGATTCCGGCTGGTGACCGGCAACCCGTACACCCCCGTCGTCGGCGGGGTCTACAACGCCGACCTGGGGAAGTACGAGAAGGTCTTCGGCCGGCGAAACTCGCGTCGCACCGCGACGTTCGACCAGCTCGACCTGAGGATCGACAAGAAGTGGGTCTTCGACCGCTGGGAGCTGGGCGCCTACCTCGACGTCATCAACGTCTACAACGCCAAAAACCAGGAGGGCGTCCAGTACAACTTCGATTTCAGCGAACGGGCGCCGATCCGGGGCCTTCCGCTAATCCCGACGCTCGGACTGACGGGCAGATACTGAGCTGCGTCCGGCGCGCCACCGACTCCTCATCGACCGACGTCACGGCGCCGTCGACCCAGTGAGAAGAGCACCAGCCCTGAAAGAAACCACGCGAACGGTGGTGGGCGAAACGGCGCAGCTCGACAGCCGCTATTTTTGAACGGATTCCCGGTGCGGGCATTCCGGTCACCGTCGAGCACCCACGGTCGGTCGTCTGCATCCGGCGACACGGCGGGACCGGCGTCCGGCCCGGCGTCGATCCTCCCCGAGTCCGGCCGGACACACTCGGCACAGCTACCACTTCCGGTGTCGCAGCTCCCCGACGGACACCCCGACCCGCAGTCCAATCCCTCGTCGACTCGGCCGTTGCAGTTTTCGTCGCCTCCCCCACAGGTCTCGAGCTGACGGCCGCGCTCGCCGATACAATTGGTCCACGACCCTCCCTCACATCGTTTCTCCCCCTCCGCACAGCGACCCGTCGACCGCCCGCACGACTTCGTCAGGCCCTCGTCGACCTCTCCGTCGCAGTCGTTGTCGTTGCCGTCGCAGACCTCTCCAGCGCCCGTTTTGCCCTCTCTGCACTCGCCCCAGCTTCCGTTCTTGCAGATCTCGTGTCCGGGCTCGCACTCGCCGGTTTGGCCGCCACACCCCTTTTGGAGGTCTTCGTCGACCTTCCCGTCGCAGTCGTTGTCCCGACCGTCGCAGACCTCCCGTCCTCCACCGGAGGTCCCCTTGCAGCGACTCCAGCTTCCGCCGTTGCAGACCCGGTGGCCGGGCTGGCAGGTTTCCGTTCCGCCGCCACATCCCTTCTTCAACTGCTCGTCGGTGTCTCCGTCGCAGTCGTCGTCCTTCCCGTTGCAACCCTCCGAACTCGCCCCCCGGTTGCCCTTGCAACCGCTCCAGCTGCCGTTCTTGCAGACGTTCCGGCCCTTCCGACATCGGCCGGTCGCCTTCCCGCACTTCTTTTTCAGGCCCTCGTCGGCCTGTCCGTCGCAGTCGTCGTCCTTCCCGTTGCAACTCTCCGAACGCGGCCCCCGGTTGCCCTTGCAGCCGCTCCAGTTGCCGACGTTACAGACTCGATGGCCCCGGCTGCATCGACCCTTCCCCGTTCCGCATCGCTTCTTCAATTCCTCGTCGGCCTTCCCGTCGCAGTCGTCGTCCTTTCCGTTGCACGACTCGTTCGAGCACTGGTTCTTCAGCCGCACCGGACGCCGAGAGGCGAACCCGCGCCGACTGCTCGTCCGCTTGCTGTCGGCGTCCTGGAAGTAGACGTAACGGAGGTCGAACCACCATCCGCCCCCCGACGGCTTGCGGTTTTCAAACGGATCGATCCGCAGCTTTCGGATCGTTTTGCCGCCCCATTCCGGATGATGACCGATCGGCACCACGATCGTGTGAAATTTCCCGTCTCCCGGGGCATTGAAGCGCACCGACCGCCCTCCGGAGTAACCCTGCCCCCGCCTGCGGGACCAGTAGATCCCAATGGTCTGTTTGCCCTTGTGACTGCGAACTTCCAGCACCATCTCGTCGTACACCCCGCTGTCGATGGCGGTATGCTCTGGCGCCTCGATCCCACTGTCCCGACCCGTCACG
>JBDGRG010000044.1:5660-11831 GCA_042218355.1 Bradymonadaceae bacterium | reverse complement strand
AACATCCACTGATCGCGGGCGAAGACGTCGGTTTCGTCGAAATCCCGAACCGGATGCCCGAACTTGTTCACGATCGTCGGCGGCTGGTGGTAGCTGTTCTTTTCACCGTAGATCTTCGCGATATGGGCCAGCCAGCCGCGCAGGTCGGGATGGTCCGCATATCCGAAGCTGTACCGATTCGCCCTCAAGGTGAAGACGACTCGCTTGGACTCCCCGGGCGCCATCCCGTCCATGTGGAGCATCCCCGACTTCCCGAGGTTGCCCGGCTTCGGATTCTTCGGATGGTTGTTCGCGGAGTTGAGACTCCAGCTCTTCTTGTCGTGATGGGGATGGTCCGACTCGATCCGGTAGTCGACCGCCTCGAGGAACGGCTCGCCGACGTGATAACCGATGCGGGGATCCGGCCATCGAACCGACGATTTGTTCGTCAGGCGGATGACGCCGGTAAATCGCTCCCCCGGCAGAAAGTCCGTCAGTCCCTTCGACCCGCCGGTCTCGACGCGCCGATTGCCGCCACTGACGCGCGTCTCGAGCGCCGCCTCGTAGGTGCCGCCCCCTCCGCACGACCCCTTCGCACTGTTGTAGGACTTCAGCGGATTTCGACACGGTTTGCGCGTCCCGTTCGGGCCGTACCAGCCGTTGAAGGGGACGCTGTTGTAGTCGCGGTGCCAGCCCGCCCCCCCGGCCCCGTCCTGAAACTGGACATGGAGATGAGGGCCGGTCGAGAACCCGGAGTCTCCGGATTTCGCGAGCACCCGACCGGTGCAGACCGTATCACCGGGAGAGACGCGCAGCGTCCCCGGAGAGAGATGGGCGTACATCGAATACCGGTCGCCGCCGTGGTCGACGACCACGACGTTGCCCAGCCCGTGGTGGCACTTCTTCGACCCGCTGTTCGGACAGCCATCGTGCGTGAAGGAGACCGTGCCCGGCCCGACGGCGAGCACGCGCGTCCCGGTCCCCATCGCGTAATCGATTCCGTACTCGAGCGGGGGTTTGTGGGAGAACTGACCGCTGAAGCACTGAGTGCGCGGCACGGAGCCGAGCGACGAATCGAAGGGAGCCTTCGGCTCGAAACTCAGCGCCGCCCGGGCGGTTTCATAACTGGCACCTTCGCCGGTCGATGCACTGCCGGCCTCGGACTCGCCCAGCGAGCCGAATTCCCCGCCGCATCCGCCGGCCAGCAGCAGCAAAACACTGGCGCCCCCCACCGCCCGCACCGCAAGAACATGGAGACGAAACATCGCACCACCCACCGAGCCGGTTGGAACGCTCGTGACGGCGACAGGCAATCGTCGAGCGCCAACAACTTCTTACTGTCGCTCGGCCGCCGCCTCCGTCTCGACTGGGCCCAGGGGACGACCGCACCGCCGTTCGATCCGATGCTTCGCACCACTCGAACGTTGTGCTGGACGAGTCGTCCGGGCTACCATCGTGCCTGCTGATCCACGCCTGGCCAGGGGAGGCTCGTCCTCGCGCATCGAGAGGTCCCGGTTCCGCGCGGAAGCCCCCGACCCGCCCGCGCCAGCAGACGACGGGACTTACTCGCATCGTCAGTTAGCCGACAATACAGTACGGTCATGGCCATTCCCAATCTCTCCGCTCAGGTGGGAGTGCGGTCACGACCCGTTGGGAACGACTACTCGTCGCGGAGCTCTCTCAGATGATGGGCGGCAGCGAGGGGGAGATCTGAGAGCCCCCCGGACCTCGCTCGGACCGATGACTCGCAAACACCCCCTCGGGTGACGTGCGACCGTGATTCTCCGGGGACGAACACTCGATGGGTGAGCGCCCGTGTGTCGTTTTCACATCGGGACCGGAATACGGATCGACGCCGATGAACGGCCCCCCTCAGCCGCCCTCCGCCGGCACGAGGTCGATGACGGAGAACTCGGGAGGACAGTTGATCCGGATCGGGGGCAATCCCTGCGCCCGCTCGGCTCCGATTCCGGCGGAGACGTTGAGATACGTCCCGTCGACACGGGTCACTCCGCGCGCCCAGGAGCGAGGCACCTCGCTGAGCGTCACCGGAGGACCGTAGAACGGAATTCGAATTTGCCCGCCGTGGGTGTGACCGGCGAGTGCGAGGTCGATATCCGCTCCTCGAAGCTCCAGCATGTAGTCGGGCGCGTGCCCGATGACGAGATGGACGTGGCGATCGGCCGGATCGACCGACTCCAGCCACTCGTCGACCGCCGGACGCTCGACCGTCCGAGACCCGAGCCCGCTCAGCCCCAGGACGTCGATGCGCGTCCCGCCGACCCGGACCGTTCTCCGTCGATCGAGCAGTGTCTCCGTGCCCGCCCGACGGTCGAACCACTCCCACTCGGCGTCGGTCAGCGCCCGATCGGCGTCGCCGTCGACATTGAGAACGCCGCCCGGCGGATCGAGCGTGGCGAACATGTCGGCGACCTCGCGCAGTTCTCGTCGGGTTGGATGGGCGAGGACGTCGCCCGTGTGAACGACCAAGTCGGGGTCGATCCGCCGGATCCGCTCGAAGATCCGCCGCTCCCGCTGCCCGACGTCGATCGTCTGGATGTCCGACAGATGCACGATTCGGACACGCTCCTCGACATTCTCGACGGGGAGCGTGTGACGTCGCACGCGCACCATCTCGGGTTCGACATGGGTCGCATAGACGTACGTCCCCGCGGCGACCAGCCCCACCCCCGTCGCCACTGTCTCGAATTCACCCCATTCGCCGGATCGCCACCACCGCCAGGCCGCGGACGAGATGGACCTCGAGGGCGGCGACTACATCCGCACCGCCGCGACTCCGAGGGTTCCCCCGTAGTAGAGGTATTTGATGGTCGCGAACCGCAGTCGAACCGCTCCGACGACCAGGTACAGGCCCGCGAGGAGGAGCGCGACCGCCCCGATGCGGAGATAGCTGTCCGGGTACTCCAGCACGCAGACCTCGCACGGGGGTGGTCGACGACCGGTCGGGGAGACTAACCGGAATAGCCCACGACGTGAACGGACCTCCGGTGCGCGCGGCGCCGGACGCCCGTTGAACTGCGATGTTCCGATGCCATAGTCGAGTAAGTGACGCCGACAGCCGTATCGACGCTCCTCTTCGCCTCCGCCTCGCCCGTGTCCGCCCACTTGAACCTCGAACTCGAGGCCGACCCGCCGGTCGTCGCACTCGGCGAACCGATCGAGGGGCGCGTCGAGATCGAGGCACCGCACGATGTCGACTTGCAGGAGATGACGATCAAAGCGACGTGGCGCGTCTCGGGCCGGGGCCAGGAGCGGAGGAACGAGCAGGTGTCCGCGACGGTCGACCGTTCGGACGCCGTCCCGGGTGTCCCCCACACCTACGCGTTCACACTCGAGGGAGGCGTGTCAGGTCCGTGCTCGTACGACGGCGAGCACCTGACGGTCGACTGGAAGCTCGAGGCACGAGCCGAGACCGCTCGACTCGGCACGCTGGTTTCTCGGCCGGTCGAGGTCGACGTCACCGCCGGGCCGGTCGAGGCGTATCGGTACGGCGACCCGGAGGTGCCCGACAGGGGCATGACCGAAGGCGTCGAGACCGGCCACGCTGCGGCTCGATCGACGATGATCCTGCTGCTGGCCGCGCTGACCAGCTACGGCGCCTGGTACGTCAATACTCACCATCCGAGTGCGACCTGGAACGAGGGTGGAGCACTCTGGTGGCCCGGACCATGCCTGGGAACAGTGGCCATGTTCCTCGTCCTGGGGGCCTTCGCCGATCTCTTTCTCAAACTCTCGCCCCACGTCACGCGTGCCCTCTACGGACGCCCGACCGTCCACCTCGGGAGCGACGAGGTGTCGGGAGGCGACGACGTCGAAGCCGTCGTCGACCTGACGGACGTCTCGGGCGACGCCGCCACGGTCGAGGCGAGGCTGGAGGCCCGCGAGCGCGTTCAGTCGTACGGGCGATACTCCGGGGGCCGCTCGCGAGCGACGGTGCACACCGGCGAGACCGTCTCGAAACGGGTGATCGGGGACTCGGACGGAACCGCACGCCTGGAACTGGAGACGCCGACGGATGGACCCTGGTCGGTCCGAGCCCCCATGATGGCACTGTTCTGGATCGTGCACGTCACGATTCGACTCGATTCCGGCCCTGAGTGGACGCACGAGAAGGTGTTCCTGCTTCGCCCGCCGGGCGCATCACCAGCCGAATCGTGACTCCGATTCGACGTTTTCCTCCCGGCCGATGCTCTGACGATGCCCGAGTCCTCCGACCGTTCTCGTGCACTCGCCGTCGCCGGCATCCTGGTGCTGGCGATGGTTGCTCTCTACTCGATGGGACGGACCCCCTGGGGAACGGCCGGCGGACCGGGCCTCTGGACGGCAGACCCGGCCAGCAAACTCACCTCTCAGCTGCTGACCGACCCTTACACCTTCACGCACGTCAATCACGGGCTGGTCTTCTTTCTGGTCCTCTGGGCGACGACCGGGGCCTGGCTGGAGGTCGGCGACCGACTGGTCGTCACCGCCGTCCTCGAGTCGTGCTGGGAAATCGTCGAGAACACACCGACCGTCATCGAGCGATTTCGGGAGGCGACCATCGCCCTCGGTTACTACGGCGACAGCATCCTCAACTCGACCGGCGACATTCTGGCGTGTCTGCTGGGATTCTGGATCGCCTCTCGGCTTCGGAACAAATGGTGGGTCGTCGGGCTCTTCGTGGCCCTGGAGGTCGGACTGGCGCTCTGGATCCGGGACAACATGACCTTGAATCTGCTGATGCTCATTCACCCCGTCCCGGCGGTCCGCCAGTGGCAGGGGGGATGACGTCGTCGCCAGAGGGGGAGACTCTGGCGTGGCGCGTCGACCGAGCTTTGAACTCGCGTGCAGCAGTCAATCCATCGCCGCACCCGGGTCCTCCCCCGCCCGCTCGTGTGCGTTCCGGACGCACGTACACTGCCGGCACCCGTCTTTCGTCTGCCGGCAGACCTCCTCGTAGCCGGATTTCCAGCATCCGACCGGCTCGTAGTCCTTGCACTGACCGTCCTCGGTCCGCACCCCACAGCCGGCGGCCAGACCGACGACGAGCGCGGCCACTGCAAATAGAAAACCCCGCCGCAGACGAACTGCGACGGGGTCGGTATCAGCGCGTCGTGCGGTGCGCATCAGGACTTGGTCGCTTCACCGCTCTTCTCTTCCTCGGACTCGTCCGCGCTGTCGGACGTCTTCTCGGCGGTCTGCTTCTGGTTCTTCTTGGCCGTCGTGCTCATGTCGCTCTTGCTCTTCTTGCCTCCGCAGGCCCAGACGGGCGAGGAGAAGGCGAGCACGGCGAAGAACGCGAGAATCGTACCGAATGTCTTTTTCATGGCGTCCACCTCGGTTGCAGGGACAATGATCGGCGAATCCACGCCGGCGATGATCGTACCGGAACGACGACTCCAACTCAAACGAGCCCCGGAGACGGGGTGCGATCAGCTCACGACCGCCGGAAACGACTCCTCGCCCCGGGGGCCCCTGACTCCGCTCCGACCGATCACTGACCGCGATCGTTCCTCCGAACCGCCCCGCCCCGACAACCGTTTCCCGGCGCCGTCGACGCCGGCGGTTACGGGCGCGCGTACTCGGGAAGCGGGGCTCGATAGAGTACGTACGGTGGTTCGGCCAGGTCCTTCCCGTCGTTGAAGACGTGTTGGCGGTGGCGCTGGGTGACCGTCACGTAGAGATATCCCCCCCGGATCGCCAGCGAGTCGGGCCACAGCAGGCGCGGATCTCGAACGACCGATTCCATGACGTGTCCGGGCCGGAAACGAACGATCGCTCCATCCTCGAAGTTCGACAGATAGAGCGCCCCGTCCGGACCCGTCGCCATCCCGTCGGTCGCAAAGCCGAGGTCGCCGTAGCGACGCAGCGTATCCTCGACTCGCCAAGGGGGCATGGACGGATCGAGCAGCGCGTCGACCGAGACGCTGTAGAGCCGCCGACTGGCCAGCGGCGCGTAGAACAACCGCTGTCGGTCGCCGGACAGGGCCACGCCGTGGGCTCCCAGCGTCAGATGGCCCGGTTTCGCATCTTTCAGGTCGAAATAGACCGGTCGTCGCTCGACGAAGGGGACGAAATCGGGGGTCGCACGGGTACTCGGGTGGCGGTCGAGCCGTCGCCGGGCACGCCCGGATGCCAGGTCGATGGTGATCAGGCCGTTCAATCCGACCTCGGACGCGTCGGTGACGAAGG
>JBDGRG010000044.1:0-5650 GCA_042218355.1 Bradymonadaceae bacterium | reverse complement strand
ATAACTCCACTTGCGTACGACGCGCTCGGGGACTACCCACCGTCGGAGGATCCGATCCGACTCGAGGTCGATCCGGAGCAACTTCGCCGCCCCCGAGATCCGCGCATCGAAGTCGGGTCGGCCGGAATCCAGCACCCAGAGGTCGCCCGAGGCGACGGTCAGCGCTTCGACCGAGCCGAGTTTCTCGCGCGGATGGTCGCGGTCGAAGTCGTTCGCCGCGCGCGAAGGATACGGGACCGGTCGCCCGTCGACGATCTCGGCGACCGTAAACGGCTGGTCGTCCCAGCGGGGGAACGCCACGAAGATCCGACCGGTCTTCGACACTGCCACCCCCGCCGGAACGGTCTCGGAAAAGGTCGCGACCGATTCGAGCCCTCCTTCCGACCGCGCGGCGGGCAACGCAGTCTCACTGGACCCGGCTGGACCGGACGAGGACGTCCGGCACCCCGGCGCCAACAGGGCGACGAGATACAGATGCGCTGCGATCAGAGTGAGGCTCGCGCTCGTTCGAGGGTGCGCGAGTGGAGACGTCTCCATGCGACCACCTGGTGGGGGCTCGATCAGGTCCAGCGAACGCGGATGTAGGAAGGGAGGGCGGAGCCGTTCAACCGCCGGGCTGGCGGAGTTGCGGCCGCGGACGACCGACCGGAGACACCCTCGGCCGGGAGCCGCGGCGACGACCCGGCCGAAAAACACGGAATGCGCCGGTCCTCGAGGTCCGGGCCGCGGCACTCCCGGAGGGAGAACCATCTGCCGGCGCAAAAAATTTCATGTCGGGCCTTGACGGTGGGTCGGCCGTGTTAACGTTGCTTGTTTTATTTTGAGAGTGAGGCGCGACGACGCGAGTTCGCGTCACACAGTTGGTGTTCATCTGACGCCAAACCAGGAGGTCGAACCCATGCACATTCAACCACTCGAAGACCGTGTACTCGTCGAACGACTCGAGTCCGAGGAGAAGACCGACAGCGGGATCGTGATCCCGGACTCCGCGCAGGAGAAGCCCCAGAAGGGCATCGTCCGCGCGACCGGCCCGGGAAAGGTCGGCGAGGACGGGGACCGCATTCCGCTGCAGGTCTCCGAGGGCGACACGGTCGTCTTCGGCAAGTACACGGGCAACGAGATCACGCTCCAGGGCGAAGAGCACATCATCATGCGCGAGAGCGAGCTCCTCGCCATTCTCGAGGAGTGACCCGGTGAGCGCCCTCCCCGCCCCCCCGTTGTGCGGGAGCGGTGCGGGACGACGGCGCCGCCATCGTTCGCACGAACGACGTCTTCGACTCTACGACACGAGGCTGCACAACCATGGCTGCCAAAGACATCATCTTCGATACGGACGCGCGGAACAACGTCCTCGAAGGCATCGAGAAGCTGGCCGAGTCGGTCCGAGTGACGCTGGGACCCCGCGGCCAAAACGTGGTCCTCGAGCAGAGCTTCGGCGCCCCGGAGATCACCAAGGACGGTGTGACGGTCGCCGAAGAGGTCGAGCTGGAGGACAAGTTCCAGGACATGGGCGCGCAGGTCGTCAAGGAGGTCGCCTCCAACACCGCCGACGAGGCCGGTGACGGGACGACGACGGCGACGCTGCTGGCCCACGCGATCTTCCGCGAGGGCTCCAAACTGGTCGCGGCGGGACACAACCCGATGTCCATCAAGCGGGGCATCGACAAGGCCGTCCAGAAGGTCGTCGAGGAGATCCGTGATCAGGCGATTCCGGCCGAGGATCGGGACATGATCCAGCAGGTCGGCGCCATCTCGGCCAACAACGACGAGTCGGTCGGCAACCTGATCGCCGACGCGATGGAAGAGGTCGGCAAGGCCGGCGTCATCACGGTCGAGGAGGCCAAGGGCCTGCACGACCAGCTCGACCTCGTCGAAGGGATGGAGTTCGACAAGGGGTATCTCTCGCCCTACTTCGTGACGGACTCCGAGCGGATGGAGGTCCACTACGAGGAGCCCTCCATTCTGCTGTACGACGACGAGATCTCGAACATGCAGGACCTGCTGCCCCTGCTCGAGCAGGTCAAGCAGCAGAACGCCGGTCCGCTGTTCATCGTCGCCGACGACGTCGACGGCGAAGCCCTGGCGACGCTGGTCGTCAACAACCTGCGCGGCGTCATCGACGTCGCCGCGGTCAAGGCGCCGGGCTTCGGCGACCGCCAGGACGCGATGCTCGAGGACATCGCGACGCTGACCGGCGGTCAGGTGATCAGCGAAGAGCGCGGCATGCAGCTGGAGAACGCCACGCTGGGCGACCTCGGGTCGTGTGACAGTATCACGGCCACCAAGGACGAGACGACCATCGTCGGTGGCCGCGGCTCCGAGGAGGACATCCACGCCCGCGTCAACCAGATCGAGGCCCAGATCGCCAACTCGACCAGCGACTACGACCGCGAGAAGCTCGAGGAGCGCCGCGCGAAGCTGATCGGCGGCGTCGCGGTCATCAAGGTCGGCGCGGCGACCGAGGTCGAGATGAAGGAGAAGAAGGCGCGCGTCGAGGACGCGCTGAACGCCACGCGCGCGGCCGTCGAGGAGGGCATCGTCCCCGGCGGCGGCGTCGCGCTGCTCCGCGCCTCGCAGGTGCTCGAGAACTTCGAGCTCGACGACGAGGAGGAGCAGGCCGGCGTGAAGATCGTCCGAGACGCCATCCGGGAGCCGATCCGACAGATCGCCAAAAACGCCAACGAGGACGGCTCGCTGGTCCTCCAGAAGGTCCTCGAAGGCGAAGGCAACTTCGGCTTCAACGCCCAGACCCAGGAGTACGAGGACCTGGTCGAGGGCGGCGTCATCGACCCGGTCAAGGTGACGCGCAGCGCCCTGCAGAACGCGGGAAGCGTGGCGGGCGTGATGCTCACCACCGAAGCCCTGGTCGCCGAGCAGGAGACCGAGGGTGACGACGACGGTCCCGCCGCGGGCGGCGCCGGCGGTGCGGGCGGCGGCATGCCCGGCGGCGGCGGCATGGGCGGCATGGGCGGCGGTATGCCCGGCATGTAACGCCCGACCGCACGACGACCGACTCGGGAGCCGGGACCTCGCCCGGCTCCCGGCGTCGACCCCCCGGATTCCGGCGTACATCGGCCGGGTCCGGGGGTTTTCGTTTTTTGGGAATTGGGAACGGGGAATTGGGAATGGGGAAGCTCTGGCTCCGTCGCCCCCCACCCTCGCCCCCCAGTACCTCAATACCCCGATACCTCAGTACCTCGATACCTCGGTACCTGCACGAACCACCAACAGTCGAGAGCTCCGAGGACCTCGCAGGCCCGCACTTCGACCTAATCGAAGTCACGGAGCTGAGCGGCGTCGGTAAAGAGTGCGTTCGGCGCGAGCAGGCTGCTGACGAGACTCGTCAGCCCCCCGGCGGCGAAGATCATCGCCATGATGACGAACTGGTACTCCGCGGCGTAGATGGGATTCGCTCCAGAGAGGACCATCCCCGCCATCATCCCGGGGATCCAGACCCATCCGAGGCTCTTCAACGAATCCACCACGGGGATCAGCGAAGCCCGCACACCGCGCTCGAGATACCGTTCGACGGCCACCCCGGGCTCGACGCCCAGCGAGAGCAACGCCTCGATCTGGGGTCGGTGGTCAGCCGCCTCGTCGACGAAGCGTTCGAGGGCCAGCGAATTCGTCTTCATGCTGCTGGCGACGATCATGCTGCCGACCGGCAACAAATTTCGAACGGTGGGCTCGATCGCACCGGCCCAGGTCATCGCAGCAATCACCACGCCCGACCCGACGCCGACACTGATGAACGAAAGGCGGTAGGCCCCGCTGATGGTGTCTCCGCGCTCGTGCGAGATCCACGCCGCTCCGGCCATCATCGCCACCAGCACGACGCCGCTCCACCACAGCGGCACCGCGAAGAGCGCCCCGACGAGCACCCCCATCAGCATGATCTGAGCGAACCCCCGCCCGAAGGCGACGACTAGCTCGCGGCGGAAATCCGATGCGATCCCGCGAAGTCCGGCGAGCAGAACGACGACCGCCGCGAGCACGACGGAGACCGCGATCTGCGCCAGCCCCTCGAGAACCTCGGGATCGGTCAGGTGTTCCTTCACCCCTCGTCCTCCGAGTGTGACGACGGCGTTCCGCAGCTCAATCGCCCGGACTCGACCTCCAGCAGCCGGTCGGTCAGACGCCTCGCCCGCTCGACGTCGTGGCTGACGACGACCGCAGTCAGCTCCCGACGCTCGATGACCTCGTCGAGTAGCGCCTCGACCAGCCGCGCGGTCGTCTCGTCGAGGCTCGCCGCAGGTTCGTCGACGAGGAGGGCGTCGGGCTCTGCAAACAGCGTCCGCGCCAGCGACACGCGGGCGGCCTCTCCGCCCGACAGCGACGCGACCGCCCGATCGGCCGTCTCGCGAAGGTCGACTCGTTCGAGCAGGTCCAACGCACGCTCTCGATCGACCGGTTCCCCCCGCAGGCGCGGACCGGCGGTGACATTCGCAACGACGGTCGCGTCGAGCAGCGCCGGCTGCTGGGGGACGAGTCCGATCCGGGCGCGCAGGTCGACGGGATCGATCTCGCGGTAGTCCCGACCGTCGACATAGACCGTCCCCTCGGTCGGTTCGTCGATCCGGTTCAGCAACCGCAGGAGAGCGGTCTTTCCCGAGCCCGAGGGCCCGACGAGGCCGACCCGACCGCCCGCCTCGATCTCGAGCGTCACGGACTCGACGATCGCCCGTCCGTCGGCCCGTCGCCCGAGGTTCTCAGTCCGCAATTTTGGTCCCATCGGCTCGACCACGTCGCGATGCATCCGGCGGGACTCCGGCGTCCAGCGGGGCCCGAGCCGGCGTCGGATGAGCATTCGATTCCGCGGAGTCACACCTCGTCGGGGGGCGCCGAGGGGTGAACGTCAGCTCGTCGGCGGCAAATCGCTCGACCGTACCGGCGATCTGCGGGCCCAGGATCGCCCCCGTCGACCCGGCGCGAACCGGATGGTCGTAGGACCAGACGACTCGGCCCTCCCGCGTCACCTCGATCAGCCGACCCTCGGCGGACTCGGCGATCAGGACGTTCCCGTTCGGCAGCTGCGTCTGTCCGCCGTGCCCACCGCTGACGAGGGGATGGGCGTCGGTCCCCGGAAACGACCAGGTGACCCGCTTCGATCCGGGATCGAATTCGAGGATCCGGGAGACGCCCTCCGGACCCGGATGACCGCCGTTGTCGAACAGCATGATCCGTCCGTTCGGAAGTGGATCCGGATCGTGCTGGGCGACCCACCCGCCGCGAGCCAGCCAGGTGAAGCGTTTCTCTTGGAGATCCAGAAGCCCGATCGCGTAGAGGCTCCGCATCGAGACTAGCACCTGACCGGCCTCCGCAAACGCGTGATGTTCCGCGAAGTCCTCGCCGATCATCGCCACCCCGTTCGCGTGCAGCGCATCCCACGATTCGTGTCGCTGGAACCAGGGGACGACCACCCTCCTCGCGGGCGACTCGACCAGCGCGTCGACCAGCGAGTAACGCCCGAGGACCTCCCCCGTCGCCGACAGGCGCACCACGAAATCCTCGAGAATGCGCCCGGAGTCGGAGGCGAAACGGCCGGCGGGGTCGCGCGACAGCGTACGCCATCGGTGCGCCAGAGTCAGCACCGACCCGTCCTCGAGGACGTCGACATCGTGATGACCGCGCACGGGGGCCCGCCACAGGA
>JBDGRG010000043.1:1146-3351 GCA_042218355.1 Bradymonadaceae bacterium | reverse complement strand
GCAATACGGATACCGACGTCGTGACGATCGATGCGGTCGACCAGGCCCCGACCGCGGACGCCGGTTCGGATCGATCCGGAGTTCAGATCGGTTCGACCGTCACGCTGGACGGGAGCAACAGCTCGGATCCCCAGGGTCAGACACTCTCCTACCAGTGGAGCTTTGCCTCCAAGCCCGGCGCGTCGACGACCACGATCACCGACGCGACCAAGGCGACGGCCTCCTTCAAGCCGGATGTCGAGGGGACTTACGAACTGTCACTCCAGGTGACCGACCCCGACGGCAACTCCGATACCGACAAGGTGACCGTCGGCGTGGTCGGTCCGACGCCGACCGCGGACGCGGGCTCCAAAAAGACGGGCGTGAAGGTCGGCGAGACCGTCTCACTGGACGGCAGCGGCAGCTCGGACCCTCAGGGACAGACGCTGACCTACGCCTGGTCGTTCAAGTCGAGGCCCAGCGGTTCGACGGCGACGATCACCGATGCCTCCAAAGTCAGCGCCTCCTTCCAGCCCGACGAGCCCGGGACCTACAAAATCAAACTCACGGTCACCGACCCGGACGGAAACACCGACTCCGATAAGGTGACGGTCAAGGTCGTCAATCAGAAGCCGACGGCCGACATCGCGGTCAGCAGCGCCGACTCGGCTCACGGCGAGTACAAGAAGGGCACGTCCGTGACACTCGACGGAACCGGCAGCTCCGACCCCGAGGGGAAATCACTGACCTATTCGTGGACATTCGCCAACAAGCCGGGGAGTTCGACGGCGACCATCCAGTCGGCGAGTTCGGCGACCGCGTCGTTTACGCCGGATGTCGTCGGGACCTTCGAGGTGAAACTGGTGGTGAAGGACCAGGCGGGCAAGAAGGGGAGCGCCAAGCAAACGGTGCCGGCGGTCGACGATCTGAAGCCGACCGCGTCGATCGCGCTGACGGGGGGGACGAGCGCACACGGCGAGTACAAGACGGGGGCGTCGATCACGCTGGATGGGACGTCGAGTTCGGACCCCGAGGGCGGGTCGCTGACCTACAGCTGGGCGTTCGCGAGCAAACCGAATGGGTCGACGTCGACCATCCAGTCGGCCAGTTCCGACACGGCGTCGTTGACCCCGGATGTCGCCGGGACCTACGATATCGATCTGACGGTGACCGATTCGGCCGGCAATACGCACACGGCCAGTGCGTCGGTCGTGGCCGTCGACGATCTCACGCCGGTGGCCGACGTCGCGGGTTCGACCTCCCGGACGGTCACCCTCCAGGGCGGAACCGCGACGATCTCGCTGGACGGGTCCGCCAGTTCGGACGAAGAGGACATGAACTCCGCGTTGACCTTCGCCTGGGACAAGAAGAGTGGCCCGGGGTCGGTGACGTACAGCGCTGCGAGTTCGGCGAGTACCGACGCGACCGTCAGCGTGGCCGGGACGTACGAACTTCGACTGACCGTCACGGACACCTCCGGGAACACCGATACGGTCGTCGTGACCGTACAGGTGAATTGAGACGGATGACCGCCGCGCCGCCATTCTCCCCGTCGGTCCCCCCGGTTCGCCGGGGCGGGGGGCCCTCCCGGCGGCCGCCGACCTTCCCGTCCGGCGGGCGGGCGTCGGGCACGACCCGCGTTTCGTCCCGAGCCAGGGGCGAAACACACGAAGTTAAGCACGAAAATCGAACAAGCAAATTTCGGACCATGCCGGGTGTTTTTTCGTCTCCTGCCGGTTGACGCCGCCCGGACCGCGCATAGGTTTCGGCTTGACTCAGGGGAGGTCGGGCCGGTGAGCGGCTCGAACCGATCGATCCGAACCTTTCTTCGGACGCGGAGACGAGATGCATACCGACGATTTCACGATCAAGGCGCGAGAGGCACTCGGCGAGGCGCGGGAACTGTGCGAGTCTCGCGGGCATCCCGAGGTCGAGCCGCTCCATCTGTTGCAGGCGCTGCTCGAGCAGGACGACGGAATCGTCCCTTCCATCGCCGACAAGCTGGGAACCGGTGCGGATCGGCTCCGGGAGGTCGTGGGCGGCGAGCTGCAGAGCCTCCCCACCGTCGAAGGGGGGCGGCTCGATCTGGCGTCGTCGCTGTCGGACGCCCTTCGGGTCGCGAAGGACGAGGCGGACTCGATGGACGACGAGTACGTCTCGACCGAACACCTGTTGCTGGCGCTGGTCCAGAGCCAGACCGATGCGGGAGACTTGCTGCGCGATCAG
>JBDGRG010000043.1:0-1056 GCA_042218355.1 Bradymonadaceae bacterium | reverse complement strand
CCCGTCATCGGGCGGGACGTCGAGACCCGCCGAGCGTTGCAGGTACTCAGCCGGCGCACGAAGAACAACCCGGTCCTGATCGGTGAGCCCGGCGTCGGAAAGACGGCCATCGTCGAGGGGATCGCCAAGCGGATCGCCGCGGGGGACGTCCCCGAGAGCGTACAGAGCAAACGCGTGATGGCGCTCGACATGGGGTCGCTGCTGGCCGGGACGAACTCCACACGGTCGTCGGCGCCGGCGGCGCCGAGGGCGAGACGGATGCGTCGAACATGCTCAAGCCGGCACTCGCCCGCGGGGAGCTGCATTGCATCGGGGCGACGACGCTGGGCGAGTTCCGCGAGCACATCGAGCAGGACGCCGCGCTGGAGCGGCGGTTCCAGCCGATCCTGATCGAGGAGCCGACGGTCGACGAGACGGTCACGATCCTGCGTGGACTGAAGGATCGCTACGAGGTCCACCACGGGATCGAGATCGCCGACGATGCCCTGGTGGCCGCGGCGAAGCTGTCGCACCGCTACATCAACGATCGGTTTCTGCCCGACAAGGCGATCGACCTGATCGACGAGGCGGCCGCGGGCGTGAAGCTCGAGCTGGAGAGCCTGCCCGAGGAGATCGACTCGATCGAGCGGGAAATCCGCCAGCGCGAGATCGAACTCGAGGCGATCAGCGAGGACGCGGGCGACGATGCCCAACAGCGGCGCGAGGCGCTCGAGCAGGAGATCGCCGAACTCCAGGAACAGGCCGACGCGATGAAGGCCGACTGGATGCAGGAGCGCGATCTCATGGAGGAGATCCGGGCGCTGAAGGGCGAGATGGAGGATCTCCAGCACGCCTACGAGACCGCCGAGCGCGAGGGTGAGCTGGACGAGGCCGCGGAGATCCGATTCGGCAAGCTCCCCGAGACCGAAGAGGAACTCGAGGAGAAGCAGGAGGAGCTGGCCGAGATTCAGGAAGAGGGCAGCTTTCTGCGCGAGGAGGTCGACGACGAGGACGTCGCGCAGATCGTCTCTCGGTGGACGGGGATCCCGGTCGACCGGATGCTCCAGGACGAGCGCG
>JBDGRG010000042.1:0-5383 GCA_042218355.1 Bradymonadaceae bacterium | reverse complement strand
CGGGAATCATCTGGAGGGCACCGACGGCGTCGGCATGTGAGATTTGCCCCGGCCGGTATCGGCTCTCCTGCCTCATGATCGACCAGATCATGTGAGGAGAGAGGTCGAACTCGTCGGCGACCGATCGAACGACCTCGGGATAGGCACGGGGGTAGGCCATGACCGAACGGAGGGCTTTCGGATCGGGAAGGTCGGGGAGGGCACTGATCGAACCCCCCGTCGAACGGACCCACATCCGGTGGTAGTCACCGACGTACTTTCCGAGGGCGTGCACCCAGGCGTCTCGTCTGGAGTCGTCGACCGACGACAGCAGACGGTCGCGGACTGGCTCCAGGACGTCTCGAGCTCGTTCCCGTTCCCCCAGACGTACCAGGCTTCGCGCACGCCACCACGCCGACCGGACGCGGTCGGAGGTCCCGTCGGGCCGAAACGACCAGACCTCGATCCGGGCGGAATCGTCGGCGTCTCCCGACCCCTCGGGCCACCAGACCTGCGAGGCCCGCGGATCGGTCCCCTGAATCCGGGCTCGGAGCTGTTCGCCGAGTATGCCGTAGTAGGTCAGTGGATAGGTCGCACGGAGTTCGTCGAGATGGGCGATCGCGGCGTCGGGCTGGCCCAGTCGACGGTGTGCATAGGCCTGCCAGTACAGCGCTTTCCCCCAGACGAGGGTATTTCCGAACGGTTCCATCCGGTCGTAGATCGCGATCGCCTTCTTCCACTGCTCGAGCCTCATGTGCGTCCAGGCGAGGAATCCGTAGATGTAGGACGAGCGCGGGCCGTCGCGCCCGTAACGGTCGATGTAACCTCGAAATCCCTCGATGGCGGCGCGGTTGCGATCGTGGTCGTAGGGGAGCCACCCGCGGTAGTAGAAGACGTCCTCCGTATGTCGCCCCTGTGGATATCGTCGATGGTAGGTGTCGAGGAGTGTTCGGGCCCGGTCGTAGTCCTCGCGGTTCATGTACGTCCGAGCGAGCTGGTACAGCGCGCGGGAGGCATACGGGGAGGATTCGTCCTGGGTGAGTGGGCGGAAGTGTTCGGCGGCGCGTTCGGGCCGTTCCTCGAGGTGGTTCAGTGCGATGTGACCGAGATACCAGCGGGCCGGACCGCCGTGTCGAGGGTGGTCGGTCAGCGTCCGGAAGACTCGTCGGGCCCGGCGATAGTCCCACGCCTGGTACAGGTGTTCGGCTCGCGTGAAGCGTTCGTCGGCCGACAGCTCGCCGATCTCGACCAGTCCCCGCCGCTGGGCGGCCTGGGTGCCGGGGTACTCGACCTTCAGACGCCGGGCGGCGCGGCGAGCACGTTTCAGATCGGACCGGGCGCGGGCCAGGTCGTGTCGTAGACGGTGGCGGCGCGCGACCAGATATCGTCGATCGTCGGTCTCGACGTCGAGCGAGCTCTCCTCCTCCGACATCGATGTGAGCAGGTCGTCGGCTCGCTGGAGCTCCCCCCTCAACAATCTGATTTCGGCCAGCACGAGCCCGGCACGATACGCCTCGGAGACCTCGTCGACGGCGTCGCGATAGTGGGCGAGTGCGCGGATCGCGCGGTCGAGCCGAGCGTCTGCGACGGCGGTGTCGGCGAGTAGATCGAGTCGCCGGTCGTCGGCGACGGAGAAGGTCGGAAGCGCGTCGGCCAGACGAAAGGCGCGGGCCGGATGTTCGTCGAGCGCCGCGCGGGCGTTGCGATATCGGGTGGCGGCCGGCTCCGAGACGGCGGGCCCCGGGGCGCCGAGGGCCCGGGTGGCGAGGAGCAGGGAAAATGCGATCAATGCGGCGCCGACGGCACCGTCGAGGGACGTCGGCGACCGTGGCAGACGGACCATGGGGAGCGGGAGCCGCGGGGTCGTGATGGTGCGTCGGGAGAACGTCGACGTGGACGATTCCAGAGTTCGACCGGTGTGACAATCCCGGGTCCGCGGGCGGATGGACGCTCGCACGACCGTCTCGCCGCGTGTCTCCTAATGGCACCTCGTTTCGTCTCGTGGCCGGGAGGAGGGCGTCCCGGGTAGTGAACCCACTCGGTGGGACGGAGGCTGCAGAATGTGCTGAAAGAATCGTGGCCGGAGTCGCCAGTGTCGGTCGGTGGGGCCGGTTCGAGCCGCTGGAGGCGCGGTCGATCCTGCTGTCGGCCGGCGGCGACGATCCCCGCGGGTCCCGCTCAGACGCGTCGTCCATCGAACCCGGGGTGCGTTCACGAGTGGTCGGTCGGAGCGGTGTCAGGCCCTCACCCATCCCCTCGCGTAGTCGGTACCGACGGGACGCGATCGCAACCCGGGACCCGTCCGTTGGTTGCCACCGCGCGTTCGCGCGTGATAGTCGTGGGCAAACGGCACCAGCCCTCGAAAACGACCACGGACACCCCATGAGCGACGAGGAGTCATCACTACCGGAAGTGGGAGACGTCGTCGGCGGACGTTTCCGGATCGTCGAGCACCTCGGGACGGGGGGCTTCGGGACGGTCTACCGCGCGATCCAGAAGAACATCGGTCGAGAGGTCGCTCTGAAGTTTCTCACTCCCGGAGTCGCCGAGGATCCGATCAACGTCGAGCGGTTTCGCCGCGAGGCCTATCACGTCAGTCAGCTCCGACACCCGAACACGATCACGCTGTTCGATTACGGCCAGACCGAAGGCGGGCTGGTCTACATGGTGATGGAGCTGCTCGATGGGGTCAGCCTGGCAGGAACGCTGGAGGACGAGGGAGCGCTGCCGCTGGCTCGCGCCGCGCACATCTTCATCAAGGTGCTGAAGAGTCTCTCCGAGGCGCACGACCACGGCCTGGTGCACCGCGATCTGAAGCCCGAAAACATCTATCTCTGCGAGATGTTCGGGCAGAAGGACTACGTGAAGGTGTTGGACTTCGGCGTCGCCAAGATGACTCAGATGGGCGGGGACGAGTCGGGAGGGAGCGATCTGACCAAGCAGGGGCACATCTTCGGGACGCCGATGTACATGGCGCCCGAACAGGCCTGTGACGAGGCCATTACGCCGGCGACCGATACGTACTCGCTCGGTCTGCTGCTCTTCGAGAT
This sequence comes from Bradymonadaceae bacterium, assembly GCA_042218355.1. Taxonomy (GTDB): domain Bacteria; phylum Myxococcota_A; class Bradymonadia; order Bradymonadales; family Bradymonadaceae; genus CAJXPB01. The sequence continues at coordinate 2,354 of JBDGRG010000042.1, read as the reverse complement.
GATCACCGGGATGCCGCCGGTGACCGGTGAGAGCCGGATGGACGTCATCCACAAGCAGATCAAGGATCCGGTGCCGAAGCTTCCCCAGGCGCTGGAGGGGACGCCGCTGGGTCGGATCATCCGACAGGCGTGTGTGAAGGACGAGGAGGAGCGATTTCAGAATGCCGGCGAGTTCGTCGACGCCTTTGTCGACGCGATCCGCGAGATGAACATCGTCCCCCAGCCCGAGGGCGAAGCCGAACCGGAGATGGCCTTCGCGCTGGCCGGCAGCGCGGTGCCGGAAGAGACGGAACAGGCGGATCGAGAGCACCCGGCCGATACGGATACGACGGTCACGGCGGTCGGCGCCGAGGAGACCCGTCCGGCGGAGCCGGCGGAGATCGACGACGAGACGCAGACCATCAGCGAGGGGGACATCCTGGACGATGCGGTCGCCGAGAAGCCGGAGCTGCCGGACGACCAGGACGAGCGCCGGCGCCATCAGCGCGGTCGCGCCCGGTACGATCTTCCCCTGGTCGGCCGGGAGGACATCCTCGAGGAACTGACCGAGATCGTCGGGGAGAGCGTACAGGCGTCCGACGGTCACATCGTTCTGTTGGAGGGGGAGAGCGGCATCGGCAAGACGCGCGTGATCCACGCACTGGCCGAGCGAGCCTCGTCGCGGGGAATGGTGGTGCCGATCGGCCACTTCCGCCAGCGGGCGGCTCCGATGGAGGGGGTGCGCGAGGCGCTGGCCGACTACTGGGGCGTCTCGCATCGGGACCGGGCAGAGGTCCGGGAGGCACTCGAAGCAGATCTGGCCGATGCCGAGTCGTTTACGGACGAGGAGATCGACTTTCTGGTCGATTTCATCCGCCCGAAGACCAGTCGCGACACGCCCGTCCCCGAGTCGCCGGAGGAAGCGCGGGCGCTTTACGCCCGGCTCGAGCGGATATTCCTGAAGCTCGCCGAGCGCGACCCGCTGCTGATCGTCTTCGAGGACATCCAGCATTCGGACAGCGCGACGCTGGCATTTCTGGAGTATCTGGCGGTGACCCTCCGGACCGAGCCGGCCGAAATCGTGGTCGCGATGACGTTGCGGCCCGAGGAACGGGCGTCCAATCCGGATCTGGAGCCGTCGCTGAAGACGATGAATGCCAACATCGGCGTCGGCTTTACCCGCGTGCCGCTCCGTCGGCTGCAGGGCAACGATCTGGCGGAATTGCTCGACGCGATCCTCCCGCTCGAGCCGAAGCTGAAGGAGCGGGTCGGCTGGCTGAGTCAGGGGGTTCCCCTGCATGCGATTCAGATCATCCGGTATCTGGAGAACGAGGGACGGCTGGTCGAGAACGCCAGCGGGCGGATGGAGTTGGCCGAAGGGTCGCCGCGGGACATCGATCTGCCGCCGGACCTGATGGATCTGATGGAACTTCGCATCGATCAGGCTGCCGAGGCGGGCCGTGACGAGGAGCAGGTTCGGGCGGTGCTCGAGTGGCTGGCCGTCCTGGGGGTGCGCACGCCCGTCGAGCTGCTCGAACGAGTCGCCGAAAAGACCGAACGGATCGACGTCGATCGGCTGGACGAGACGCTCGAGGCGCTCAGCGAGGAGGGCATCCTCCGGCAGGTTCTCCACCGGAATCTGCTGTGCGCGGAATTCGACAACAGCCTGATCCGGGAGACGCTCCTCGAAGGGCTGTCGGGTCGGTGGGCGAACCAGCGGTACAACCGCGAGGCGGCGGTCGAGAAAGTCGAGTTCTATCGCCAGCGCGGCCAGGAGATCCCGCTGGTCGAGGTCGCGGACCACTGGCGGAAGGCGGGGGAGCTGGAGAAGTACCGTGACGCACTCTTCGAAGCCGCCCATCGGTCGATGGAGCGGTTCGATCCTCGCGGTGCGCGAGACCGGTTTCGCGAGCTCCTCCCGCTGCTCGACGAGCTCGACGACCGCAGCGACAAGTGGGTGCGCACGCATCTCGCGCTGGCGGAATTGGGCCGGCGTTTCGGCGAATTCGGCGTCGCCGAGGAGCACTATCGGTCGGTCATCGAGGAGGGCCACGCGACCGCCGAACAGCGCGCCCAGGCGCTCCGCGGGTTGGGCGAATTGCTCGTCGTCCAGGCCCGGTACGACGAGGCGCGGGACATCTTCGGACGCGCGCTGACGTTGAGCCGGGACTCGGAGCCGGTCGACTTTCCCGGGGTTGCGAAGGCGTTGACCGGGTTGTCGAAGGTCGCGCTCCTGCAGGGTGAACCCGAGGAGGGCGCCCGTGTGCGAAAGCAACTGAAGGACGTGCTCCCCGAGCTGCCGGAGGGGGAGATCTCCGGGAAGGTGCTGGTCCACCTGTCGGAGGTCGCCAAGCGGCTCGGCCGGATGTCCGACC
>JBDGRG010000041.1:16230-17822 GCA_042218355.1 Bradymonadaceae bacterium | reverse complement strand
GACGTGGGACGTGGACGTGGGACGTGGACGGGGCACGTGGACGTGGGACGTGGACGTGAGACGTGGACGTCGGACGTGGACGTGAGACGACGGCCGACGGCCCCCCCGCACTCGTCTCACTGCACATCCACCCGCGCGACGAACGGGACGGCGTATCCGTGCAGCGGACCGCCGCCGATGCCCTTGTCGGCCATACCGGCGATGTAGACTCCGTCCGTCCCGGAGACGGCGACGTCGAAGACCGAATCCGTCCCCCGCGTCCCGATCGGTTTGATCCATCGACGGTCGCCGCTGGCCGTATACTTGGCGACAAACCCGTCCTCCTGCCCGCCGTTGTAGCACTTGTCCGGAAGCTCCCCGTCGGTCTCCCCAACCAGGTAGACCGCCCCTTCGGGACCCGCAGCAACGTCGTAGGCGACATCAGCCCCGGAAGAACCGACGAGCCGTACCCAGTCGCGCGTCCCGTCGTCGCGATACTTCATCAGGAGTGCGTCGGTCCGACCTCCCGCGAACCGCTGGCCGTCGAGCCGCCGTTTGGAGCTGAGCGCGAGATAAACACCCTCGTCCGAGACCGCGATCCCGCACGTGGAATCCCGATAATGGAGCGCGGCACCGCGGGGCAGGCGCTGACTCCACTTCTCGGCTCCACCGGCGTCAAATGCCCGGAGCCGTCCATCGAGCAGGAGGAATCCGCTCTCCCTTTACCTCTTTCCCGTCGACCCGGACTCCGCCCCGAACCGCGGCGCCGAGTACGAATCCACCGCCCGAGCGGGAAGCCAGAAAAACATTGTCTCTCGCCGGCACCTTCGCCAGCCCCTGTATCCATCGTCGGGAGCCCGACCGCGTGTAGGAGGCGACAAACCCGCGAAAATCCGTACCGGACTCCCCGTTCGGAATGCCGTCGTACCCGCCGGCCACGTACAATCGCCCGGACGACCCACTCTCCAGACGCCAGCTCCTTTTCGACAGCTCACCGAACTCCGGAAATGTCTCCACCCACTCGTACGGCCCCCTCGACGTGCCGGCGGACTCGGCGTTGTCGCACTTCGCCCCGGTCTCGGGCGCCGTTCCGACCTCGGCGTCGGGGCCGGGCGCCACACAGGAACTGCAGAATCCCCCGGCCTGAAAGGTCTCGTCGGACTGACAGCCTGACACGACGGCGAGCGCGGCCGAGACTGCAATGGCGACGCTCTGAACTCGAACGGACATGGTCTCCCCTCCCGGTGTGGCAGTCGATCGACACGAGGGTCGTCTGCCTCGATCCTACCCGGCATGCACTCGCGCGGCCAACAACGCGGGTGGCCTCCCTTCGGTCGGCCGCAGTAGTCGGGCAGTCGAGTGGTCGAGTAGTCGAGTAACACACGACCAATGCCCCGCCACCGGATGGAAAGCCTTCCACCGAGATTGCCATGCGAACAGCCACCGACGTTCGCCCGTCCGGCCGGCGGTGCTTTAGCGCCGGCGGTTGCCACTGACCGAGGGGCAGGCGGCGGCTTCAGCTCCGTGGAAGACGGTCGATCCGCTACCCGGTGATTGAGTCACGCCCGCACGACCATTGCCCGCCGACCTGGTTGAGAGCTTTCGACCGCGAT
>JBDGRG010000041.1:0-16220 GCA_042218355.1 Bradymonadaceae bacterium | reverse complement strand
CATCGTCCGTCACCAGCTGGACCGTCGTCGAATCGGAGCCGAACGACGAGTGCGGTCCGCCGATCTCGTTGGCGACGATCGCGTGGACGTTTTTGTCGTCGAGTTTCTCTCGCGCACGAGCGACGACGTCGCCGGTTTCGGCGGCGAACCCGATCAGCGTGGGCCCCTCCCGCTCGGCGCTCGGCCCCCACCGCTCGCCCAGTTCGGCGAGGATGTCGGGATTCCGTTCGAGCGCCAGGGAGGCACTCATGGCCGTCTTTTCGAGCTTCTGTTCGCTCCGTTCGACCGGCCGCCAGTCGCTGACGGCCGCTGCCTTGCAGACGATGTCGGCCTCGGGCGCCCGATCGAGCACCGCCGCACGCATCTCCTCCGCGGAGACGACGTCGACGACCTCGACCCCCGGGGGCGGTTCGACCTCGGTCGGCCCCGAGACCAGCACCACGTCGGCGCCGAGCCGGCGCGCAGTCCGCGCCATCGCGTATCCCATCCTCCCCGTGGACGGATTGGTGAGCATCCGAGCCGGATCGACGTGCTCGCGGGTCGGCCCGGCCGTCACCAGCACGCGGCGGCCGGCCATCGGCCTCGGTCCCGCGGCGGTCAGCACCTCCTCGACGAGCACCGGTGGGTCGGGCATTCGACCCGCACCGATCTCCTTGCAGGCGAGCTCCCCGGAATCGGGATCGACCACGCGGAAGCCGGCGGTCCCCTCGAGCTTGCGGACGTTCTCCTGGACGAGCTCGTGGTGCCACATCTTCGTGTTCATCGACGGCGCGAGCACCACGGGTGCTTCGGTCGCCAATACGACGGTCGACAGCAGGTCGTCGCCCATCCCGTTGGCGAGCCGGGCGATCGCGTTTGCCGTCGCGGGGGCGATCAGCACGGCGTCCGCCCAGCGCGCCAGATCGATGTGTCCGATTTCGCTCTCCCACTGCGGATCGAACAACCCGGCCCCGACCGGATGATCGGTGAGCACCTGCAGCGTCATCGGCTGCAGAAACTCACGGGCGGATTCGGTCATCGCCGCGCGCACGTCGTCGCCGCGCTCATCGAACAACCGCACGGTCTCGGCGGACTTGTACGCCGCGATCCCGCCGGTCACTCCCAGTAGAACGCGCATCGGCCCTCTCCAGGTGTGGAGGCATCGAGTCGTCGGGGCGCGGTTTCCGTCACTCGTCGTCCCGCTCCAACTCGAGATAGTCGAGCAGCGTGTACAACAGGAAGCCGGTCGCCCCCCAGATCGTCTGGTCGCCGTATTCGTAGAAGTGCACGGGAAACGTCCGCCCGCCGTACTCCCGCTGCTCGATCCGATGATGCGCCGGATCGGCGAGATGGGAGAGCGGTGCGAGAAAGATCTCCTGGATCTCGGGGGACGAATCGTCCAACTCGTAGGGCTGGTCGAACTCACCGACGTACGCCCGCATCCGGAAGCCCGTCACCGTCGGCAGCTCGACGAGCGCACCGTAGACCTCGACGTCCTCGGGGGCCAGGCCGACCTCCTCCTCGGCCTCCCGCAGGGCCGTCTCCAGCCGGTCACGATCCTCTTCCTCGGGCCGCCCCCCCGGGAAACTCACCTCGCTCGAGTGGTTGTCGAGTTCGTCGGACCGATGGGTGAACAGCAGGTAAAATTCACCGTCGATTTCGGTCAGTGGACCGAGCACCGACGCGTCGGTCAGCTCCTCGACCGGGAAGTCCTCGCTCCCGCGCCACGAAGCGCGCGGCTCGTCGCCGAGCTGGCGGAGCCGGGCGCGAATCCGTTCCGGATCGAGGACGCCGTCGGTCACGTATCCACCTCCGCTTCGAAGACGTTCCGGTTGTTCTCCTCGCCTGCGAACTCGACGTCGAGGTAGTCGAGCGACAGCTTCCGGATCTTGCCGCGGGGGAGCCGGACGTGGAGTGCCTCGCCCGCTTCGACCCGAATCACCCGACACCGCCCGAGCTTCGGATGTTCGAGCAGATCGCCCGACTCGACGGCAGGTACGTCGAAATCGACGTCGGCGTAGGGATCCTCGTCCGCCGCGTCGGACTCGGTGGAGGCCTCCGCGGTGCCGCTCCCCGCCTGCGTCGTCCCGGACTCCTCCGTCGCCGGCTGCTCGGCAGCCGTCTCGCTCTCCTCGACGGCATCCTCCCAGTCCATCGAGCGCCCGCCGGCGACGTCGACCTCGGATTCGCCGTCGGCCTCGAGATTCTCCTCAGTCCGGTGGATGGCGCCGATCCGGAGCAGCCCGGTGTCGTTGTCGAGCCGGCGTTCGATCTCCAGGTCGGCGAAGACGTCCAGGACGAACTCGCATTCGACGACGCGACCGGACTGCAGTTTCCCGGCGACGACCTGCGGCCCCGCCGGTCCCTGGGTCGACAGCAGCACCTCCGTGCGGATCGCCACTTCGCCGCCCATCCGAGCGACGTTACCCTTCAGACTGATTACGTCGAACGCCCCCTCGCCGGCGAGGACCGACACATAGTCCCCGGACGCGGCGTCGTGACGAACCACCTCGACCCGGTCGAACCGACCGACTGCCCGCAGCTCGCCGGCCCGGACGTCCTCCTCGGCACACAGCTCTTCGAGTGTCTCGATGCACTCGTCGCCCTCGTCGAGTCGACCGACGATGCGACGCGAACGGGTCGTCTCCTGAAATAGCATCTGGCTGGTAACTGGGTGATTGGGGAACTGGGTGATTAGGTATGCTCGTCGACCGTCGCGACACGACCTGGAAGCTCGGTCGATGCTCGCTCTCGACTACTCGAGAGCCTCCTACTGCGCCGCCGAGTTCTCGTTCCCCCCCTCGTCGCTCGCTTCGTCGTCGGAGGAGTTCTCGTACTTCTCGCGCTCGGCCTCCAGACGCTTTCGCTCGGCCGACATCCGCTGGCGCTCCTCCTGTAGTTCCTCCTGTCGCTCCTCGAGCTCCTGACGTTCGCTCTGGATCTGCTCCTGCTGATCCTCGAGCTCGTCGAGTTCGTCCTCCAACTCCTCGCGCTGCTCCTCGATCTCTTCGCGTTCCTCGCGCAGCTCGTCGCGACGCTGCTTCGCCTCCTCGAGTTCGTCCTGCAGTCGGTCGCGCTCGATGTCGAGCGCATCTCGCTGCTCCAGATGGTCGGCGATCTCTCGTTCGAGCCGATCCCGCTCCGACGTCAGATCTCTCCGCTCGCGCTGAAGCCGCGCGCGCTCCTCCTTGAGCGTCTCCCGCGCTTCGTCGATCTCCTCCTTGCGTTTCTCGGCCTCGTCGATCGGCCCGTAGGATTCTTCGCGGTCCCACTTCTCGAGCAGATGTTTGACCGCCTGGTGCGAGTTCAGGAAGAAATTCTCCTCGCCGATCAGCTCGTGCAGACCCGACCGCCGCATCATGTCGCGCACCGGTCCCTTCGCCCCGACGACGTAAAACTCGACCTCGTGGTCGGAGAGTTCCTCGACGACATCGCGGATCGCCTCCTCGGCGGTCGTATCGACGTCGTTGATCCCGCTGGCGTCGATGATCAGCGCGCGCATCGACCCGTCCTCGACCTTCTCGAGCAACTCCTCCTTGAGGACCTTGGCGTTGGCGAACGAAAACCGCGAGTCGATCCGCATGATGTGCAGACCGGAGATTTCCTCGGCATTCGGATTGCGCTCGAGGTCTCGAAACTCCTGTGTGCCGGGGAGATGCCCCAGTTCGACGACGTTGGGCTGGCTGATCTCGTAGAGAACCACCGCGATCGACATCCCCACTCCCAGCAGGATGCCCTCCTGGATGCCGATGAACAGTGTCGCCCCGAAGGTTATCAGAGCGATCGCTCCGTCGAGCCAGCGAGTCTGGAGCAGGGCTTTCAGCTCGGGCACGTCGATCATCCCGACGCAGGCGACCATGATGATCGACGCGAGCGCCGGGATGGGGAGAAAGCGAAACAGCGGGGTCAAGAACAACAACGTCAGCCCGACCAGCGCGGAGGCGAAGACGTTGGCCAACGGCGTCTCCGCTCCTGCTCGCTCGTTGACTGCACTGCGGGAGAAGCTACCCGTCACCGGAATGCTGCGGAAGAAACTGCCCACGAGGTTCGACATGCCGATTGCAAACAGCTCGCGGTTCGCCTCGATGGTGTAGTCGTGCTCGGAGGCAAACGCCTCGCCCAGCGACATGACCATCATGAACTGGACGAGTGCCAGAGTGACGGCCGTCGGCGCGAGGTCCCCGACGGCATCCCAGGAGATGTGCACGACCTGGAACGAGGGAAATCCCGCGGGGATCGGGCCCTCGCTGATCCCGGCCACCGTGGCGAGTCCTCCATCCGCCAGTCCGAACCCCCAACTGACGACGGAGGCGAGAACGACCCACAACAGCGCGGCTGGCCAGCGCGGTTTCCAGGCCTGGAGCGTTAGCAGAATCGCGATGCCGGCGACCCCCAGTCCGGCGGCGACGGGGTCGATCTCGGCGTATCGCTCGGCTGCTTCCCATAGCTTCCACGGGAACTCGCCCTCGAGGTCCACGCCAAGCAGACTGCCGAGTTGACTGGCGACGATGATGATCGGAGCGGCCGTCATGAATCCCGCGATCACGGGTCGGGAGAGGAAGTTGGCCATGAACCCGAACCGCAGGATCGCCATCCCGATCTCCAGCACCCCGGTCATCGCCGTCAGTAGAATGACGTACTGGATGTATTTGTCGGAGGCTGCCGGTCCCTCGACCAGCCCGCCGACGCCGGTCGCGACGATGATCATGTTGACGGCGGAGACGCCGACGGCGAGGTGACGGGAGGACCCGAGAAACGGGTAGACCAGCAGCGGGATAAGCGAGGCGTAGAGCCCGTAGATCGGCGGCATCCCGGCGAGCATCGCGTACGCCATGCTCTGAGGGATCAGCATGACCCCGACGGTCAACCCGGCAGCGAGGTCACCGCCGAAATCGGACGTATCGTATCCCGACAGCCAGCGAGCGGCGGGCGAGATGTCTTCGAGGGTGATCACGACCTTGCCGCCGAGACGGTGAGTCGCAGGAGGTCGATCGACCGAACCGTAAGATCGGCTATCTGTAACTTACTGCGCGGGAAAATCAATTTGTTGACGGCACAGGCCCGACGTCCACAGCATGATGCACCGATGTGCCGGATGGTCGCGCCGATTCGGCGAGGAGGCGACAGTGGCGGCCGACCGGTCCGCAGCTCCGGCCCGACGCACCCGGACGGGTTGAAACACCCGTGCCCTGTGCACATCTAATGGTTGAGTCTCGACTTCCAGCATCGACGCCCACTCACCGCCCCCACCGATCGCGGAACCGCCATGAAGGAGACACGCGACCTCCACCTGATCTCGTTCGAGACCTGCCCCTACGTCGAGCGCAGCCGCATCGTCCTGGAGGAGAAGGACGTCGAGCACGACCTGACCTTCATCGACCTGAGCGACAAACCCGACTGGTTCCTCGAGATCTCACCCCGCGGAAAGGTCCCCGTTCTGCTGGTCGACGACGAACCGATCTTCGAATCGAACGTCATCAACGAGCTGCTCGAGGAGCTGTATCCCGACCCCCGGATGCTCCCGGAGGACCCGGTCGAACGGGCCCGCCATCGTTCGTGGATCGTCTTCAACAACGACGTTCTGATGGGCGCGGCGGCGACACTATGGTTCGAGCGCGACGACGAAGACGCCGTCCAAGACGCTCGCGAGAGACTTCGAGACGGGTTTTCAAAAATCGACGAGGAGCTCGCCGACCGCGATTCCGGGCCGTACTTCGCGGGTGGTGATTTCGGACTGGTCGACGCGGTCTACGCCCCATTGTTCAACCGTTGGGAAGCGGCCGCGGAGCTGGGCCACGGCGACCTGCTGGAGGACTTCGACCAGCTTCGCGCCTACGGCGACGCACTGGTCCAACGCGAGAGCGTCCGGTCGGCGCGGGCCGACGATCTCACCGACCGGATTCTCTGAGGCCGTCACTCCTCGTCGCCGAACGCCTTCAGGTTTGCGCGGACGGTCTTCACGAGGGCCTCGTCGCCGGCTTTCCGGGCGAGGGGAAGCGCACGCTCGAGGCGCCGCCGGGCGCGGTCCCGGTGCCCGGTTCGATTGTCGACGCGAGCCAGCGTACTCAACGCCCACGCACGACTCCCGACGTCCCCGCCGCTGTGGGCACTGCGGCGCAGTTCGTTCAGGACGGTCCGCGCCTCCTTCCACGACTCCAGTGCGACGAGCTCCTGAGCGAGCTGGGTGCGCATCGAACGTCGAAGCGACGAGCGCTCGGTCTCGGAGCCGCCGGAGGCGTCTTCGAGCGCAGCGATGCCCCGGCGAAACACCGCCGCGGCGGCCTCCCGTTCCCCCTGGCGGCGCAGCGCCCCCCCGAGCCGGAGGCGAGCCCTCGCCGCGTCGACCGGCGCGTCCAATTCCCCCGAGCCATACAACTCGACCGCCCGGCGCAGATGGTCGACTGCCCCCTCGAGTTCACTCTCCCGCGCCGCGGACGTCCCGGCGGCGTAGTGGGTCGCAGCCAGTTTGGGACGCTCGGCATCGTCGGCCTTTTCGAGAGCCTCCGCTATCTCTCGGCAGCGGTGGAACGCTCCCTGGATTTGCAGTGAATTTTCAACCTGACACAGATTGGCCCGAACGGTGCGCATCGCCGATGGATTCCGGACGGAGGGATGCACCCGCTCCTCCCGGATTCGAATCGCCTCGAGAAAGTCCGCTCGTGCCTCCGCATCGGACCCGGCCGACTGATGGACTCGCCCCTCGGCGGAGTACGTCCGCGCGAGCATCGCGGGCATGTCGAGCTTCTCGAACGCCTCGCGCGCACGCCGGCACGGTTCGACGCCATCCGTCCCGCCCGCGGCATGCACCTCGCACAACGACAGGCGCACCTCGGCGATCGACCGACTCGCATCGATCTCCCGTGCCAGCCGCAGCGCGCGCTTCAGACGTCTTCGAGCCCGGCTCAGTCGCCCTCGTCGGCGTGCGTCCCGCGCCAGGAGGCCGAGGGTGTCGATCTCGGCCGGTTTGGCCCCCATCCGGCGAAACGTTTCGACCAGACCGTCGAGCACACGGCGCGCCTCGTCCCATCGCCCCTGATTCTGCAGCAGCCGTGCCCGGGCCACGCGGTTCCTCGCCTGTGCCGGTGCACTCCCCGCCCGACGGTACTGCGCTCCCGCCCGGTCGATCAGCGACAGCGCCCGGTCGGTCTCGCCGCTGTCGGCGTACAGTTCGGCGGACTTCGCCAGTGACATTCCCACCATCAGCGGCGATTCGCTCTCTTCGAGCGACTGGAGGAGCTGGCGATACTTCTCCTCCGGAGCGACCGATTTTCCCTGCAGTTTGCGGACCAGCCGGCGATTGATGCGACAGAGCGGCCCGAAGACCCGGTCGCCCTGCTCGGCGGCGAGTTTCGTACACAGATCTAGGGTCCGCTCGGCGTCGGACAACTCACCCGTGCTCGCCTGGATGTGGCCGCGGGCGAGGAGCAACCGACCGATCGCGGAGTGCAACTCCTGCCGGCGCGCTTCCTCGAGCGCACGTTCGACGTAAGTTCGCGCATCGGCGTAGTTGCCACGCTGCCAGAGCAAGGTGCCGAGTCCCAGCGCCGCCCGGACGCGCATCGGACTCTTCTCCGACGCCAGTTCGAGCGCATCCTCGTACCGGAGCTGGGCCTCGAACCACTGTCCCTCGCCGTACGCGCGCTGAGCACGTTTGAGCAAACGCCGCGCCGACTGTTCCTCGGCCGACGCCGACTCGCCGGCTTCCCCGCCGGATTCGGAGCCGGACGATTTGCCCGACGACGCGCCGGACGTCGCGCCGACCGGCAGGGGGGCGCCGGTCACGAACAGCAGCGAGACGAGCGCTGCCGCCAGATGGCTCGATCGGTGTCGACGAGATGCTCGATGGCGCGATTTCATGATGGCGACCGTCTGGGTCCGAAACACGAGGTCCCCGAGCCGGGTCGACCGGACGGGTACGCCCGTTCAGCCTACCAGTCGGTCGCGAGCCTCCTCAACCGACCCGGGGACACGCCACGGCTCGCCGACGGCCACGCACCGCCGGTCAGCGGTCTCGGACCGCGCGCTCGCCGCCGCGCAGCCGCTGGGCGGTCCGGACGAGGTCGACGAACTGGCGGCGCCGCTCGCGGTCCCGAGTCGCCCCCGCCGCCATCTGTTCGACGAGCTCGTAGGAGATGGACTCCGCGTAGGGCGACCGTCGCAACAGCTCGGCGAACCCGGTGACCGCTGCGGCGAACTGGAAGTCCCGCGAGGCGTGGGTGATGTCGGAGTGAAGCTGCGAGCTGCGGTAGGTAAACCCGCGCTCCCTCGGGTACGCCTCGCCCCGCCGGCTCGCGTGCGGGGGCGGCTGGTGGCGGATGCGGACCGTCGCCAGCTCGCCCGCCGTCGCGCCGGCCAGCTCGACCTCGTACATCGCCGTCACGGTGTGCCCGGGGCCGATTTCGCCGGCATCGACGTTCGGGTTCCGGAAGTTCCGGTCCTTCACGTCGCGGTTCTCGTAGCCGATCAGACGGTAGTTCTGGACGTTGGATTCGTCGAACTGGACCTGGATCTTCACCTCCTCGGCGATGACACGGAGCACACTCGACAGACGGTTCCCGAAGACGTTCCGGGCCTCCCGAGCGCCGTCGATGTAGTAGTAGTTGCCATCCCCGTTGTCGGCGAGCTGCTCCATCAGACCGTCGCGGTAAGGGCCGCGGCCGAACCCGACGGTCGACAGCGTGATGCCTCGCTCGACCTGACCGCGGATTTTCTCGAGCATCGCCTCGTGACGGGTTGCGCCGACATTCGCCCCCCCGTCCCCGAGTACGACGACCCGGTTGACATGCTCGGGACGGAAGTTTTCGTTCGCCAGGTCGTAAGCCAGGTCCAGACCGGAGCCCATCGCCGTCGATCCGCCCGACTCGAGGGATTCGATGGCACCGAGAATGCGGCGCCGGTGCGAGGCATCGGTCGGTGGCAGCACCCGCCGCCGACCGCTCGCAAAGGTCGCGATCGCAACCGTATCCCCTTCCTCGAGGTTTCGGACGAGTACACGCAGCGACCGTTTGACCAGTCCGAGCTTGTTCGGCCCGCGCATCGAACCCGAGACGTCGATCAGGAAGGTGAGGTGCACGGGGCGTTCGTCCCGTTCGTCGAGCGTCTTCCCCTGCACGCCCACGCGGAACAGATATCGGTTCGAACTCTTCGACAGCGGGCTCGGCGCCGCCTCCATGCTGACGGAGAACGGCCCGGCGTCCGGTTCCGGGTAGTCGTACTCGAAGTAGTTGACGAACTCCTCGACGCGCACGTCCGACGCCTCGGGCATCCGCCCGTTCCGCAGTGACTGGCGCGCGCTCGTATAGCTGCCCGTGTCGACGTCCGCGGCGAAGGTCGACTTCGCGTCGACCGACGGATCGGTCATCCGGTTGACGGAGGGATCGTCGTCGAACGGGGGCATCGGCTCCGGCTCGGGTCGGGGCGACCTCGGTTTGGTCGGGGACGGGGCACCCGCGCTGCGCGAGGGGGCGGCGACCTTTGCGGCGCGCTTGCGGACGCCCGCGTTTCCACCGCGAGTCGTCCCGTTTGCTTTGCGCTTCTCCTCGGCTCGCCCCGTGGTCGCAGCTCCAGCCGATTTCTCGAGATCGACCGAACCGCCCGTCTGGAGCTCGCCCAGAGACTTCACCCCGGCGTTCGCCGTCCTGTCGGCTGCCTCTCGGTCGGCCTCCGCCTTCGCCCCGGAGGTACGCCCCCGGTCGCCGCGCTGTTTACCCGCGAAGTGTTGTTTCCTCGCCTCGGACACGGTGTCGTCACTCGAGGACTCGTCCGCTGCAGCCCTCGATCCGATTTCACCCTGGACGGAGGCCCCCGGCTCGGAACGGTCGCCGGACGTCGAAGATGCAGACGACTCGTTCGACTCCGCCGCCGCTCCCTTGGTTTGGTCTCCGCCGGTCGGCGTCGTGGACCTCCCCTCGGCCGCGGATTCGTCGTCCGACGGGGAGGTAACTTTCGATTCGGGGGACTCGTCCGGCGCGCTGGACCCGGAGGTCGGGCCCGCCGGTTCGACGGTCGAGGGGGCCGGATCGGCCTCGGACCCCTCCCCGGAGATGCAACCCGAATGGATGAAAAGGGCGAACGCGGCAGACGCGACAATCGGCAACTCTCGGCTCCACATGGTCAAGTCCTCTCGCTCGAGTCGTGGCGAACGTCCGACGAACGGTGCGGCGTGCCGCCGCCTCCTTCATTCCGTTCGTACGAACGCGGCGCGATTCCGATCTAAATCGGCGTCGCGCCGAGGCGTTCCCATGTGGATCAGCTGTCAGCCGAAGGGGGTCGCGCCGTGGTGTTTCCGGGTGGCAGAGCCGTCAACCGAACGGCGTCGCGCCGGTCGACTCGTAGTAGGGATCGTCGCCCTGAGAGTGGTCGGTGACGTCGATGATCTCGTTGATCTCGTCCCCGAAGTGCTCCCGGAGGATCCGCTCGATCCCCTGTTTGAGGGTCGCAGTCGACGCGGCGCATCCCTGGCACCCCCCACTCATCTCCAGGTACACGTTCTTGTTCATGAAATCGACGAGTTCGATGTGTCCGCCGTGATTGGCGACGAACGGGTTGACTTCGTCGTCGATGACTTCCTGGATCTGTCGCCTCATGGCGCGTCTCCACGTCTGGACGGGGGAAACGAACCGACTCACAGGCCGGAATGTATACGCGTCAGTATGAATTGCAACCCGGCGTGCCCCCTCGAGGGTGTGATCCAACTCCGTGGGATCAACGCTGCGACGTTCGCCAAACAGACGTGGCCAGAGCTTCTAGCTCTGGGCGGCCGGTCGATCCCACCGCGCTGGAAGCGCGGTCAACGCTCTGGCACCGACCCGATCTACTCCCTCGTTTCACGGTTTCCGAGCAGCCCCCCCCTCGAAGCGGAGAGACGCCGGACCAGCGCCCGGTCAGTTGACACCGACCAGTTCGGAACCGTCGAACGCACAGAACTGTGCGGCACCGGAAAACTCCTCGCCGCAATCGCGGCAGACCGACCGGCGCGGGCCGACGCCCTCGGGCGGCAGGGCCGCGACACTCGGGCGGGAGACGGGGGTCAAGACACTGCCATCCTCCTCACAGTGCGACTCACCCGGCGGTGCCAGTTCGCCGCACTCCGGACAGAGACCGAAGGGAACGGGCGGAGCGGGCTCGTCGGTGGTCGAGGGATCGACACGAACGAGCTCCGTCCCGTCGCGCGGGCAGATCCGGCGCTCGTGTCCTCCCTCCCATCCGCAGGTCGAGCAGACGGTGACCGCGGGCGTAAATTCGAGCGCCTCGGCACTGTCGGGGACCAGCTCCGTCCCGTCGTGATAGCAGTACTCCGCCTCCCGCTCGAAGCGCCGCTCGCACACCGGGCAGCGCCGGCGGTCGACGTCGTCGTCCGCCGCCTCGGCCCGGTCGTCGGCCCGGAGCGACTTCAGAGGCGTCGCGTCAGTCGGGCAGACCGTGACCGACTTGGGAAATCGCTCGCCGCACTCCGGACAGATCCGCCCGGAGGTGGATCGCTCGGACGTCGCCTGCCGGCCGACGGGGCTCTGCTCGACCCGTTCGACCGCAAACAATCTCGCCTCCGACGGGGCATCCGATTCGGTCTCGGCGATCTCGGCGAGGTCCGCCGACTCGAGCACGTCCCGCATGCGGTCGGCAGCACTCGCCTCGCGGCGGCGTTCCGACTCCTTCGAGGCAAATCGGTAGACCGCATATCCGACCGGCGCCATCAGCGCCAGTCCCAGCGCGGTCAGATAGAACCACTCGACCGGATCGCCGGGGACGGCCGACAGCGACGACGTGTCGGACGCGGTCGCTCGTCGCGCGCCATCGGTCGACCGGGGCTGCTCGGCGGGTGATTCGGCCCGGACCGGCCCGACCGTCGCAGCCGACACGGCCGTCACCAGCCCGACCGCCACCAGCCATCGCGCAACGGCACGGCCGAGGCGCCAACAGGAACCGACGCCGATGGGCGACGTCAGGGAGTCGGTATCGACCTGCATGAGTCGAAATGGGGTTCAGTCCTGTTTGAGTGCTCGAAGACTCTCCTCGTACGGCGGCTCCGCGACGCCGTGCTCGGTGACGATCGCAGCGACGTACGGCGCCGGCGTGATGTCGAACGCCGGATGCGCAACCTCGACGTCGTCGGGGACGATCACCGCGTCGCCGACTCGCGCTATCTCGTCCCGTCCCCGCTGCTCGATCGGAATCGAGTCCCCGTCCGGCGTCTCGAGATCGATCGTAGACAGCGGTGCGGCGACGTACAGTGGGATGCGATGGGCATCGCAGAGCACGGCGAGGTTGTACGTCCCGATCTTGTTCGCGACGTCCCCGTTGGCAGCCACGCGATCCGCTCCGACGACCACCGCGTCCACGTCGCCCCGCTTCATGAAGTGAGCCGCCATGTTGTCGGTGATTAGCGTCGCCGGCAGGTCGTCCTCGCGGCACTCCCAGGCGGTCAGCCGGGCGCCCTGGAGATACGGACGTGTCTCGTCGACCCAGACGTTCTGGAGTTTCCCCTCGGCGTCGGCGGCCCGGATCACACCCAGCGCAGTGCCGAACCCACCGGTCGCCAGTCCCCCGGTATTACAGTGAGTCAGGACGCCGGCGTCGTCGGGAAGCAACTCGGCACCGTGCCGCCCCATCCGCCGGTTGTTCCGACGGTCGTTTTCGAAGATCGCCCTCGCCTCGTCGAACAGCACCTCGAGCAAGTCGTCGTCCGCCTCCTCGCTCGCATCCTCGAGCTCCCGGCCCATTCGACGCAAAGCCCAGCGAAGATTGACGGCCGTCGGGCGCGTCTCCGACAGCCGCTCGATCGCCTCCTCGCCGGCATCGAGGGGATCGACGTCGGCGACGACCGCCGACCGGACGGCGAGGACGACCCCGTACGCAGCCGCGATTCCGATGGCCGGAGCCCCCCGCACGACCATCTCCTCGATGCCCTCGGCGACGTCCGACATCTCGGTCATCACCAACCAGTGTTCTTCGGCGGGCAGCCGACGCTGGTCGAGCATCTCGAGGTATCCGTCCTCCAGCTCTCCGATCCATTTCAACGGCTGGACGTCCGTCTCGAGGTCGGCTCCATGCCCCTCGCTCGTCCTCGTTCGATTCATCGCATTCCTCGCTCAAGCTTCCAGTTCGTCGCGCAACAACCGCCGGACGATCTCGGCGTCGGCGCGGCCGTTCGACCGCTGCATGACCTGTCCGATGAACCACCCGATCAGCTTCGTTTTACCGTCGCGATACGACTCGACCTCGTCCGGGTTCGCCTCGACGACGGCTCGAACCCACTGCTCGATCCGCGACTCGTCGGTGATCGCAGCGAGTCCGCGCTCCTCGACGATCTCCTCCGGCTCTCCCCCCTCGTCGAGGAGGATTTCGAGCACCTCGTCGCCCGCATTGTCGTCGATCGTCCCCGCCTCGATCATCTCGAGGACGCACGCGGCGTCGGCGGGTTCGATCGATAGCTGCGCGGGCTCGAGGTCCCGGCGGTTCGACAGACCGAGAACCGCATTGGCAGTCCACGAGGCGACGACCTCGGCACTGCAATCGCAAATGTCGACGACCGTCTCAAACCAATCGGCCAGCTCGCGATCCGAGGCCAACAGCGCCGCCCGGTCGTCGTCCAGACCCAACTCCTCGCGATACCGCCGACGCTTGTCGCCCGGCAACTCCGGCAAACCCGACCGAAGTTCCTCGAGGGTCTCCTCGTCGATCCGAAGCGGCGGGAGGTCCGGCTCGGGCATATAGCGGTAGTCCCGTTCCTCCTCCTTCTGCCGGATGGCGACCGTTCGCCCGGTATCGGGATCGTAGCTGCGGGTCTGCCGCACGGTCTCCTCCCCGTCTAGCAACAGCTCGACCTGCCGATCGATTTCGTGGCGCAGCCCGTCCCGGACAAATTTGAACGAGTTGAGGTTCTTCAACTCGGTGCGCGCCGTCCTCCGCCCCGCGCGCCGGTCGCGGACCGAGACGTTGGCGTCGCACCGCAGCGACCCCTCGGACATCTCCCCGTCGGAGACGCCCAGGAAGACCACCAGCTCGTGCAACGCCTCGAGAAACGCACTCGCCGCCTCGGGATGACCGAGCTCCGGCCGCGTCACGATCTCGATCAACGGGACCCCGCACCGGTTCAGGTCGACCCGCGTCTGGCCCGCCTCCGAACCGTGGATCGACTTGCCCGCATCCTCCTCGAGGTGCAGCCGCTCGATGCCGACCTCGACCTCGTCGTCCGCCCCGCGCTCGACGGTCAACTCGCCGTCGCGACAGAGCGGCTCGCGGTGCTGCGTGATCTGGTACCCCTTCGGCAGGTCGGGGTAGAAGTAGTGCTTGCGGTCGAAGCTGCTCCGCGGCTGGACCTCGCAGTCCAGCGCCAGCCCCACGCGCACGGCGTCGCGGACCGCCGACGGCTCGATCACCGGGAGACTCCCGGGCAGCCCCGCCTCGACCGGGGCCACGCGGGTATTCGGCTCCCCGCCGAACCGGTTCGGCGCTCGGCTGAACAATTTGGTGGCCGTCGCGAGCTGGCAGTGGATCTCCAGCCCGATGACGGGTTGAAAGCGATCGCCTTGCTGCACGGTGTCGTGTCGGGCGAGGATGTCGAACCACTGAGGACCAGGCCCGCGTCGAGCAGAACGGTCCCACGAAGCCACACCCACGTTAGCACGGACCGGCCGGGGACTCGAACGGCAATGCGCGGGTGCAGAGGCAGTGAGGGTTCGCCTCGTCGCTTCGTACGAGCGATCGATCACACGAAACGTGGTCGATGATCAGTGCTCAGCTCACCTCGCACACCTCTCGTGGAATCACACGCGCCGCCCGAACTAGCCCTGCCCTCCGGCGACCGACCATCACCGGGAGCCCGGCCCCGGTAAGTCGCGACCGGGACTGTCTCCCTCCCGCAACGCAGAGCAATTGTCATGCGGTTTTAACTCAATTACCTACTCACTCAGTCACTCAATTACCGGCCGACCATAGGGAGGCCATTTGTCCCGTGCTCGGGAGGGAGGCGCGGGGGCAGAGGCAGTGAGGGTTCCCCTCGTCGCCTTCTACGAGCGACCTATCACACGACATGTGGCCGAGGATCAGCGTCCAGCTGCCCGCTCACACTCGACTCATCCCCTCCACCGCCCGAGCGACGTCGAACAGCTCCGACTCCCCAAATCGGCGCCCGACCAGCTGCAACCCGACGGGCAGCCCCTCGTCCGTCTCGGCGCACGGCACGCTCATCGCCGGCAGTCGGGCGAGGTTCGCGGGCGTCGTGTAGACGTCCTGCAGATACATCTCCAGCGGCGGCCGGTCCTCCCCCAGCGGCCACGCCGTCGTCGGCGCCGTCGGCCCCGCGACGACGTCGACCTCCTCGAACGCACGCTCGAACTCCCCGGCGATCTGCTCGCGTACTCGGCAGGCGCGGCCGTAGTAGTCGTCGCGATGTCCCTCCGAGAGCACGAACGTCCCGAGGATGATGCGGCGGCGGACCTCGTCACCGAACCCCTCCGCACGGGACCGGGCGTACATCTCCTCGAGGTCCTCGGTCTCCTCGGCCCGGTGGCCGAACCGGACGCCGTCGTACCTGGCCAGATTGCTCGACGCCTCGGCGGTCGCCACGAC
Organism: Bradymonadaceae bacterium; assembly: GCA_042218355.1. GTDB lineage: Bacteria > Myxococcota_A > Bradymonadia > Bradymonadales > Bradymonadaceae > CAJXPB01. The sequence continues at coordinate 671 of JBDGRG010000041.1, read as the reverse complement.
GTAGTAGGCCGCGACGGCGTACTCGAGACTCGGGAGTTCGACCTCTCGTACCTCGCAGCCGGCCGACTCGAGGGACTCGAGCCCCCGTCGGACCGCCTCTTCGACCGGCTCCCGCGGCGCGTGCTCGCCCTCGAACCAGCTCCGCGGTACGCCCACGACCGTGCCGTCGACGTCGCCGGCGTGTTCCGGACGCCACTCGGGGACCGCACGATCGACGGTCGTGGCATCCCCGCCGTCGGAGCCCCCGATCACCTCGAAAACCCGCGCCGCCCCCTCGACGGTCCTCGCGAGCACGCCGATCTGGTCGAGACTCGAGGCGTGCGCGACGAGACCGCGCCGGCTGACGCGGCCGTACGACGGCTTGAACCCGACGACTCCGCAGTGGCTCGCCGGCTGACGGACGCTCCCGCCAGTGTCCGACCCCAGGGCGACTGGACAGATACCGGCGGCGACGGCTGCGGCCGATCCTCCGGAGGAACCCCCCGCCACGTGGCCCGGGGCGCGGGGGTTTTCGGTCGCCCCGACGTGGGAGGTCTCGGTCGACGCCCCCATCGCGAACTCGTCGAGATTCGTCTTGCCGACGACCGTCCCACCCGCCTCCCGCAGCCGACGGACCGCCGTCGCCTCGATGGGCGACTCGTATCCGTCGAGCATCTCGCTGCCGGCCGTCG
>JBDGRG010000040.1:7517-8577 GCA_042218355.1 Bradymonadaceae bacterium | reverse complement strand
GTGTGGCACGACGGGAGCCTCCCGAATGGGGGGGCGGAGCGCACATAGCCCCTGGCGAAGGGAGCGCTCGGCGCGACCGGAGCCGGGGGATCGATGGGCGCAACAAAAAAATCTATGCCCGAGGGAATCCCGGGCCTCTGTGCCCGGGTGACCGAGGGCGGATTACGAGGTGGGTGGCACCTTTGTACCGCACACTCGGGCGACAGGACCTCAATTGGGATACTCGGCGACCTTCCGGGGCATCGTGGCGGCGGTCACCCCGGTGGCCGTACAGTCGTCGACGGGTTCAGTCCGGAGCCAGCGCGCGCCCGACGAGCTCCAGTCGTGTTCGACCTTCGTCACGGACTGCTGCCCTGCGGCGATACAGCCGTAGAGAACCTCGTTCGCGGGCGCCGCGTCCGAGCCCTGTTCCGCAGAACCGTTGATCGCGACGATAATGGCGGCCGTCTGCCGATCGTTCGTCACGCGGACCCCGCGGCCGGATTGCGAGACCTCCAGCTGGAGACCGTCGCCCGGAGTCCGGAAGATCTCGGACCCGCACGGCCGTCCGCGGCAGTACTCGACGAAGCGGAGGATCTCGCCGGCGAATCCCGTCCGAAATCGGGAGCGGCCCTCCTTCAACGAGCGGGCGAGGGCGGTCGTCTGGAGCCGAAGCGCTCGGTCCAGCAGCGACGTCTCTCGGTCCCGGCTCTCCGCCCGTCGACCCAGTCGGTACGACAAGACGGCTCTCGTCCCCAGCAAGTTCGGTTGAGCACGATCGCGTGCCCCCGCCTTGTCGGCTTCGATCGCCTCGGCCGAAAGGTTCAGGGCCGCTTTCAGATGGTCGATTCCGGGAGTTTCGACCGTCGCGCATTCCCAGGCCTGGCAGTTGGCGAAGTGGGCGAAGGACTCCGAGTCGAGCGTGTCGCGGTACCAGGCCGTCCATTTGCGCTCAGTCGGATCTGCGGTTCGACACGCACGCGCATCGGTTCGTTCCGCTGCTTCGACGCGGTGTTCGTCGTCGAGCTTCTCGACCGTACAGGCCGAGACCGACGAAGCTGCGAGGAGCGGACCGAGTAGT
>JBDGRG010000040.1:6288-7507 GCA_042218355.1 Bradymonadaceae bacterium | reverse complement strand
TCTCGGCGGCGCTTCGAACTCCCGAGGTGTTCGGTCGCCTGATACGCGGTGTGCAGAAGCGGGAGGCGCACGGACTCGCGGTCCGGCGGGACGCCGTGTTCGACGGCGAGTTTGGCCCACTCCTCGCGCACTTTTTCCGGATCGGCGGTCGCGAGGCGATGCGCACTGCGCGCGAAACCGGCTGCAAAACACGCGGCGAGGGCGAGGGCGACGACCCGGACGAGAAGCGTAGAGGGGGCCGGTGGCAACATGCGGTCGCTGGGGATCAGTAACCATCCCGCTGCGAGGCCGCCGACGAATCCGCCGAGGTGGGCGCCGAACGAGACGGACGGTTCCAGGGCGGCCACCGCCAAGTCGACGGCGACGAGCACCGGAAAAAACCACCACCGAAGCGCTCGATGATGGAGCACCAGGTCGTCGCCGTCGTTCATGAACAGCGCGGTGCAGGCCCCGACCAAACCGAAGACGGCAGTCGAGGATCCGACCATGACGACGCATTCGACACCGACGAGTGCCACGCCGACAACCCCCGTCAGGGCGCTGGCGAGCACGACGACGGTGATCCTCGCCGGGCCGATGTACTTCTCGAGTTGGCTGCCGATCAGCACGAACCCGATGGCGTTCATGCCGAAGTGGATCAATCCGTCGTGGAGGACGTTGGCAGTGAAGACGCGGTCCCACTGGCCCTCGAGGACCGCCGGTCGCCACCAGCCCCCGAGTTCGTACAGTCTCATCACGTCGAAATCGTCGACCGAGGACGTACCCTCGGTCCCGAAGAGCATCTGGAGTGCGAAGACTGCAGCGATTGTGGCGAATATGCCGGTGACTGCCCACATGGGGCTGTCCCGAAATCGCTCGGCTCGTTCGGCCTGCCGGCGACTCCGCTCCAGGACGGCTCGTCCGTCGGGCGTTCCCCGGATTCGAGCCTCAAGAGCACTGGCGAACCGGTCGAACTCACCGTCCTCGAAGAACGACGGCCGAAACCGCTGGTGGCCGTCCTCGTACTCGATCGCAAAGTAGCGTTGACCCAGAAGAAGATGACCTTCGACGAGGCACGAGATCGACTCGTAAGGGATCTCGACCGTCTTCCGCCCCAGCATCGTCTCGGGCGCCGTCAGCTGCGTCCGGTCGAGGCACACCGACTTCGGACGCCTGCACATGTACGCCAGCACGGCGCCGCCGCCGAGGTCCTGCCGGGCGCTGTACAGCTCCCTGTAGT
>JBDGRG010000040.1:1818-6278 GCA_042218355.1 Bradymonadaceae bacterium | reverse complement strand
GCCGCCGACGTATGTGGCGGCGAGGGCGAGTCCGGGGAGCCACCTGACGAGCGGCGTCGATGCGCCGACTTCTGCGGCGACGACGTACCAGCCCAGGCCGATGGCCCCGCCGACGGCGCCCGCGAGGATGGCGGCGACCACGTGCCAGCGCGAGAACCGACACGTGAACTCGACCGGCTGGTCGGCCGAATCTGCATCCGACGGTTCGGACTCCACGGCGGCGAGGCCTCGAATCGGTCGGAACGCGAGCGCATGCTGGCGATCAGTGCACCCAAAATTTCACACCGCCGAGTGCCTGTACAGGTGATCGCGGGCGGTTGCTACCCGGCTGTTCCGATGCAATTGTCCGGAAATGCGGGTTCCGCTCGGGGCGGGTATAGGAGAACTCGCCGCTGATGACGCTGTGCGTTGATGACGCACGGCAGTCGGCGCGAATGGGTGTGGAAGCGCACCACCGCCGTGTGATCCCGACTCAGGGAGCGACGAAGTCCTTCTCCTCGAGCAGCTCGGTGTCGAACGTCGCTACCTCGTCGCACGACTGCTCGTGTGCCAGCTCGCGGGTCACGTAGTCCGCGAAATCGCCTGTACCCGACTCGTAGGAGTCGACTGCTCGGCAGATGAGTGCTGCGTGCCGGAAGCGGATCTGACGCGTCTCGAGTAGCCGATCGAGGACCGAAGCGACGTCGTCTCGCCCCACGTCGTAGGCGCTCTCGAGGACCCAGACCGTTTCGCACGCGACGACATCCGAGATGAACAGATCGCGTCCCTCGTCGACGGCTCGGTCGACCAGTTCGGCTGCCCGGCGGCACTGTTCGGCCGGACCGTCCTCGACCAGGTAGCGGACGAGGACGTTGGTATCGAGGGCGATCACTGCTCACCTCCCCGGTTCCGCACGACGTCCTTCATCGCTTCGACCGACACGCCTCCGACATCGGGCTCGATGCAGCCTTGCAGTTCCCGGATGTTGCGGCCCTCGGGTTCCATGACGACTTCACCGTCCTCCCGGAGGACGAAGTGCACGGTATCCCCGGGTTCGAGTCCCAGGTCCTCGCGAAGCTCCTTCGGAATCGTGATTTGTCCCTTCGACGTGACCGTCGCGCTGCTCATGAGTTCCTCCTGCCGAGACGGGCTTCCTTACAAACAGTAAGGAACATCCTGCAGGGATGCAACCACGGAGGATTCGAGCAAGACGCGCTCGCATCTGGCGAGCGTACTGGTTCGCTGGTTTCCCCGTCGGTCCGCACCAATGCCCGTTCGCGAACGTGCCATGCGCCTCGCAATCGGTTCGAGTTAGGGTCTGGTCGGGGTCTGCGGGGTCTCACCGGTTCGGGTCGTCGAATGTGCGAGCCCCGGAGGGGCGGCAGCGAGTAGCCCCCGGCGGAGGGAGTCCATCGGACGACCGGAGCCGGGGGATCCATGAGTGCACCAAAGATTTTCTGCCCTCGGTCACCCGGGCCGGTGTGCCCGGGTGACCGAGGGCAACGCGAGAACGCCGGATCGCTCCGCGCGTCCGGTATCGCGGCGGGGCGTCATCTGGTATCCTGCGCAGCCGAGTGACTTTCCGGAACCGGACGACATGAACGCCGACCTCGAAACGCAGCTCGCGTCGCTCGCCGACGCATTCGAGGAATTAGAAGACGTGCGGGCGCTCTGGGTGTTCGGATCGGCGGCGCGTGGCGAAACCGGTCCGCTGAGCGACGTCGACCTCGCCGTGTGGCTGGACGACTCACCGACGCTGGACCGGCGGCTCGAGCTCCAGCGCCGCGCGGTGGAGCGTCTCGGCCGCGAGGACGTCGACCTGGTGCCGATCGGCGAGGCGAGCCCCGTGCTTCAGTACCGCGTCGTGACGGACGGACGTCGGCTCTACGCGCGAGAACCACCGCGGACCGACCGCTTCGAACAGCGTTGTGTGATGCGCTATCTCGACACCGCTCACCTCCGCGAACGGGTCCAGCGTCTCCAGCGCGAGGCGGTCGAATGAATCTTCAGCGCGATGTCGTCGACGAGCGGCTCGCAAATTGCGCGAAGTCGTCCGGACGCTCCGGGAACTCGCCGAACTCGACCGCGGCGATTTCGTGGATGCTCGCCACGACCGATGGGCGGCCGAACGCGGACTCCAGCTCGCAGCCGAGAGCACGCTCGACATCGGCAGCCACATTCTCGTCTCGCACCTCAACGAGACCCCCGACACCTACGACTCGATCGTCGACGGGCTCGCCGAGCGAAACGTGATCGACGACGAACTCGGCGAGCGGATGTCGGGTCTGGGTCGATTCCGGAACATCCTCGTCCACGACTACCTCGAGGTCGATGCCGAGCGGCTGTACGACTTTCTGACCAACCGGCTCGACGACTTCCTCCGCTACGCCGATCAGATCGAGGCGTTCGTCGACGGTCTCGATTGAGCCCGGACGGAGACGCCGAAGACGGTGACACACGGGGCATCGTATCGCCCGAATAGCCGCTGGACGTGCGCCGAAATCTCCAACCCCCCACTCACAGCATACGGCTGTACGCCGGTTGCATCGGCGTCTCGAAAGCCCGCCCGTACAGCCTGTTCAGAACCCCAAAACCGTCTGATCCGAATGGCTTGCAAGGTGGGTGGCACCTTCGAACCGCACCTTCGAACCCGATCAGTCCGGCCCGCCGCGCCATCGTGCGGTGCTGCAGCTCGACGGCAAACTGTCGGCGATTCATTCGATACCATCCCATTCTTCGATTTGCTGGTCGCGTCGCATGCGGGCGACCTGCCATTCGAGCGCCTCGAAGATGGAGTCGAGGTCGGGGGCGTCGACCGAGAGGTCGGTGCCCGGGAGTGATGCGTCGGCTTCGTGAACGAAGCGTCGGTGGTACTTGGAGCCGAGGTAAGCCTCTCGCCACCAGTGTCGAACGCGAGATTCGACGGCCGTGAGCAGTTCGGCGCTCGGAAGCCGGTCGCTCTTGGCTTGGTTTGCGTTCGACGTCGAGGGGACCAAGTTCCAGAGCGAATTGTTTTGCCAGTGGGCGTACGGAATGCAGTGGTCGACTTCGAAGTCGTCGCGTTCATCGAGGTGACGGCCAGTCCAGACACCGACGGCGGCATCCGAATTCGCATTCGATAGTTCGACGAGTTTATCCGCCGCGTATTCGGTCTCCCGTGGATCCTCGCCGCGCCAACGCATGGCGCGCCTGTAGTCGTCGGCGGGGCGGGCGTCCTGGCCCTCGATGTTTCGGCTCATCGCGGTCCACTCGCGGACGACTGTCGGTTCGATCCAGACCCAGTGCCGAGTCATCGCTTCGAAGATCTCCGTCGGGACGGAAATCCAGCCGAAGTCACCGAGGTAGTCGGCGGCTAGTTCGATGGCATCGACGTCACTCGGTGTCCGCGCGTTGTGATGTTTGAAAATTCGCTCGCTCGAGCCAGCGTGCGTCGTGTATTTGACGGGGCCGTCGTTGGTGATCGAGCTTCGGATCGATTTGAGGGCCGAGTGGAGAGATTGGGCCGGCTTACCCTCCAGACGGGTTCCGATGTCCAAATCGAAGGGCGAGAGCTTGTCGTCGAGTTCTAAAATTTCCCGCTCGAAAGCCGGTGTCCCGTGACTCATCTGCGCGATGCCCGCCTCGACGGGATGCCAGTACGTGCGCAGCCAATAGAGACAGACCAACCCCGAAGGAACCCGCACGGTTCCGTCTTCTGTATGTTGGACCAGGCCGGACGACTCCGCTGCGATGCGAAGGAATGTCCGAAGTAGACCGAGTTTGTAGGTCGAAAACTTGTCGTCGTTGACGATGATATTGCGCAATGTCGGGAGCGCAGCGGTTCCGTCGTCCGGGGCCTGGAGGACGACGGTCGCCCAGTCGACCTCTGAACGGCCGAGCAGATCGTCGGTTTCGACTCGGCGTACAGTGTCCAGGCCGTGGTCCTCGGCACGCGCCTCGAGTCGGTCGGGCTGGACCTCGAAGAGGGTGCGGCGACCGTCAAAGGGCACGGTGCGCGTCGTGACGATCAATTTACCACCGGGTTCGAGTAGTCCGGCGAGTTTGCGCATGGCCCGGTCGCGGTGCTCCGGTCGGATGTGCATCCAAACGGCGCTTAGAAGGACGACGTCGAATCGCCGACCGATGTCGTACACGTCCGACAGATCCGGGAGACGGTCGTCCTTCCAGAGGATGTTCGATTGCGAGTGGCGAGCGCGAGCGCGTCGGCGCAGCTCGTCGGCAGGTTCGACGGCGACGACGTGATGCCCCCGATCCGCCAGGGCGGCGGCGTCGCGACCGCTGCCGGCGCCGACATCGAGGATCTGGGCGGCCGTGCCGGGGAATGCGTCGAGGACCTCGCCGTGGACCTGTTCGAATTGAAGCGATTCGTAGCGGTCGACCAGTTCGTCGGCGAGTGCGTCGTAATAGTTCATCTCATCGGGCACGCGTTCGATTTGTCACTGGAGAGCCTCCGTGTTGACCGGCAGTTTAGGATCGGAAGG
>JBDGRG010000040.1:0-1808 GCA_042218355.1 Bradymonadaceae bacterium | reverse complement strand
CGCAGTACGCGATGCCGATAATCGTGTGCCAGGCAGGTTGAGTCGACCCGGGAACGGGGGTCTTCGGAACGGTTTTCGAGGGTTTCAGGGGTAGCTCTACGCGACACGATAGGCACGTTCATCCGGAGTCCTCGCTCGCAACGCTGTGATAAAGAGTCGCCGAGCCTCCGACCCGGGGAAACGTGGCCGCGGCGAGCGAAGGTTGAACTCGCGAGGTGAGTCGGTCAGTCGGTGTCGAGTTGGTTGCGGAGGTGGTCGCGTCGGGCGCGGAGGTCGAAGTCGGCGGCGCCCTCGAGGTCGCGGTCGAGGGCGTCGTTCAGGACGTCGAGGGCGGCCTCGGGGTCGGCGTCGGGGCCGCGGTTCAGCGCGCTGGCGTAGCGGGCGTACCGGCCGGCGTCGTCGGGGTGTTCGTCGACGTGTCGTTCGTGTATCGCCAACCCCTCCTCGCGGCGGCCGGCGGAGATCGAGACCTCGGCGAGGTCGGCCTCGACCCCGCGGCGAAAGCGGGGTTTTTCGTCCGGAAATTCGTCGAGGACCTCGCGGAGGAAGTCGACGCCGGTTTCGGCGGCGTCGTCACTGTCGAGTGAGACGTTGAGGAACAGCAGTCGCGCGTCTTGAACCCAGTTGAAGACGGACTGGTAACCGGAGACGTACTTCTCGGCCTCGCGGCGGGTCGTCACGTCCTCGGTCATGCGGTCGGTCAGGGTGTCCCAGACGCGCATCCACCATTCGACGGCCTCGGTGCGGTCACCCGACTTCTTGGCCTGGTATCCCTCGTGGATCCAGTCGTCGAGCATCTCGGCAGAGGGGTGTTCGGGCACCCACCGCTTCCAGAGTTCGCAGGCTCCCAGACAGACGAGATCCTCCCAGCGGTCGGGTTTGGGCTGGCCATTGTACTCGAGCCGCTCGCACCATTCGTCGCCGAGGTCCCAGGCCGACTGGCGGCCGGCGGCTTGCTCTCGGAACGACTCCCGATCGACGTTCAGCCCGAGATCGTCGAGCGCCTCGACGAGTTCCTCGGTCTCCCATTCGGCGAGTTCGTCGATGGTGTAGGGGAGTTCCTCGAGTCCTCGTCGCGTCTCGGGGTCGAGTGGAATCCGGGGGTCGTCGGGCGCCTTCTGGGCGATCCGGCACATCGCGTATCCCGACGGAAGAGCCGGGGCGGCCGGTGCGTCGGCGGCCGGAGATTCGGTCGTATCTCGGACCGTCGGAGCCGGGTCGGGTTGTTCGTCTTCGGGCTCGAGGTCCGGTTTCTCTGGCTTCTTCCGCCGCCTCTTCCGACGTTTCTTCGTCGGCTTTTTGTCGACCCCTCCCGGTTTGCGCATACAGCATCGCAGATACTTCCGCCCGCTTCCGCAGGGGCACGGTTGCGTCGGGCTGACGTCGTCGTTCATCTCCAGACCTCCACTCTCACTCGGTCGACCGGATGCATTCGCTCAGTCCTCATCGGAGCCCGACCATTTCTCGCGCCTCTTTCGGCGCAGTCGGTCGGAGACATCGTTGCCGGAACTCCCCCGATCCGGGCGTCGCCGCCGCCGGCCGGAGTCATCGAGCTCGTCCTCGAATCCGAATCCGTCGAAGAAGACGATGGGCGATGGTTCGATCTCCATCAGCGGTCGGTCCCGTTGGTCGTCCGGAGCCGCCTCCCAGTCGACAATGCCGGCGACCGCGATGTCGTCGCCGATGTCCCAGTCGGGTCTTCCGTGCGAGAGCATCTCGAATACGGAGTCCTCGTCGATGACGATGCAGTCACACGAGAGGCAAAATCGCGCGCCCTGATTGGTCATGAAGAACGTGTCTCCGGGCTC
>JBDGRG010000004.1:0-3102 GCA_042218355.1 Bradymonadaceae bacterium | reverse complement strand
GTTCATCAGGGCGTCTTCGGTTTCCAGAGGTAGCCGTCGCCGCTTCCCTGATTCATCTTCCCGCCGAGGTTGCCGAACGTCCGGCCCACGACGATCGGCCTGTCGGCGCCAGTGACGACCGTCGCCCGAGCGACCTCGTTCTCGGAGGTCCCGATGACGTCCGTCCAGGATCGAGTGCCGTCGGGCTCGAACCGAACGACCGCAGCGTCTCGCTTGCCGACGGCGCCCGTCCCGTCGAGCTTGCCCTGAATTTCACATCCCAGATAAGTCGAGTGCGATACCGTTAGCCTCGGCATCCTCGGTCACGCCGACCATGCGTATCCACCTGTCGTTACCGTTGCTTCGAAATCGGGCGAGGAACGCGTCGGCCATCAAGCTGTCGTTCTTGCGCCCCTCGATGTCGCCCGACCCGTGACCGCTGACGTAGATGTCTCCGGATCCGGAGACGGTGATCCCGCGCCCGTATTCTCCGCCGTTGGCGGGCCCACCGATCAGGCTCACCCACTTCTGCGCTCCCCCGCTGCCGTACCGGGCGACCAGGACGTCCGAAAATCCGCCTGCGTACTGTTCGCCGGCGATCTTCGACTGCACCCAGCCCGTCACGAAGACGTCGCCGGAGGGCCCGACGGCGACGGCCCGACCGCGCCCGTCGTCGGATTGGGGTTTCAGTCGCTCGAACCACTCCTCCCGTGCGGATGCCCCCGAACCATCGTACTTCCCCAAAAATGCCTTCCGGGTCGTCGTATCCTGCCCTTCCGTCGTGTCTCCTGTGACATAGACCGCCGAGGCGTCGTCTGCGGCGATCCCGCGCGGTTCGAGGAGCGGCCCGTGGTTGATGTCGTGCACCCACTTGCGCGAGCCGTCGGCTCCGTACTTGGCCAGAAACGACGCGTCGCTTTCACCGGCCACGAAGACCGCCCCCCCACTGGTGACCGTCACCGCCTTCGCAACATCGGCGTCGGAGGTCGATACGAGGTCGATCCACTTCGGCTGGGCCAGTGGGTCGAGGCGAGCGACGAAGGCATCCCCGACGCCCCCCTGGTTCGTGTTGTTTTCGAGATCCCCGCGGGTCATGCCGGCGACGTAGAGGTCGCCCCCCGGCCCGAGCGCGATGTCTTCGATGATGTCGTCTTGGGGCGTCGCGAGCAATTCGACCGTCCACGAGCGGTCGACCTCGAAGGAGACCGATGCCGTCCCCGTCAGCCCGGCGCCGTCGGTCGCCGTCGCCTTCAACGTGTGGCTGCCCGATCCGAGCCCCGAGACATCGAGCGTCGCCGACCACGGATCGTCGTCGAGGGTCTGGGTGACCGCTCCGTCGTCGGCGTCGAGGCCGACCGAGGCGACCTTCGCGTTGTCAGACGCCGAGACCTCCACCGACAGCGAATTCGCAACCGTGGCGTTCGGCCCCGGTTTGTCGATGGCAACCGTCGGCGGCGTGCGATCGACGGTGACCGTCGCGGAATCGCTCGCCTCGAGCCCTTCGGAATCGGTAGCGGTCACCTCGATCTGGTGCTCGCCCTCATCGGCGTCGTCCGACTGCCAGGTCACCTCGTACGGCGCGGAATCGGCCAGGACCGACACCCCGGTGCGCAGATCGAGCATCAAGCCGGGGGAGGACATGCCTACACCTCTTCCCGTGTCAAAAAAGTCGTCTCTGGAACGCAACCGAACGTAGCAGTCGCCCCGTCCGAGTTCCAGCGGCGCAGCGGGGGGAAATCACTCGCGCAGTCACTCCGGCGCAGCCGGACGGGCGCCCACGGCGACCTCGAGCGGAACGGCTATCCGCACGGACTCAGAGGTCCGCAGGCTCCGGAGGTTTGGCGTGCGGGAACAACTCCTCGCGTAGGCGGAGCAGTTCCGACGCGATGCTGACCGCGATCTCGGCGGGCTTGTTGCTCGTCATCTCGAGCCCGATCGGCGCATGGAAGTCGTCGACCGTCTGGTCGGAGACACCGTGGTCGCGAAGATCGTCGGCGATGGCGTGCAGCTTGGCGGGACTCCCCATCGCTCCGATGTAGGGAAAGTCCGCCTCGCGCTCGACCACACCGAGAAGGGCTCGAACGTCCGAGGGATAGTCGGACGTGACGACGATGACGTGCGTCAGACCCGGATACCGGATCAGCTCACCGCAGTCGGCATAATCGTCGACGACGTGTTTGTGGTCCGCCCACTCGTTCTGGCGGAACGTGAAGACATCGTCGCGGACGTCGAAGTTTTCGATGGCGTATCCCAGGAGATCGAGCTGGCGACACACGGCGGCACCGACGTGCCCCCCACCGAGGACGGCGGCGCGCTTCCACTCGACGATCTGTTCCTCGTACTGCCAGTCCTCCCCATCCTCGCGGAGCCGCACCGGCGGGGTCTGCGGATCGATGTGATCCTCGGATTCGAGGCGAATGCCATCCTCGTCGAGGACCAACAGCCCGGATTCGTCGGCCTCGTTTCGGCGAACGACCTCCGCGAGCACCTCGAGGTCGCGGCCGGGCCGGCAAAGATAGTAGACGTGCGTCTGCTTGCCCGCGCAGATCAGTCCCGACTGCTCTTCCTCGTCGACGCCCTCCTTTCGATGGACGAGCGTCTGGTAGTCGGGCTCGAACTCTCCCTCCTCGAGCACCTCGACCCCCAGATCGATGACATCGGCCTCCATCCCTCCCCCACCGATGGTCCCGGTGATCGAACCGTCGGGCTCGACGAACATCTTCGCCCCGCGCGTGCCGGGAGAGTGGGTGGTATTGTGCGCAACCAGACACAGAAAAACCGGTTCGCCCAACTCGAGTTTGTCGTGCAGCTGTCGCCAGAAGCTCATCCGCGCGTGCCTCGGTCGCGAGAGACTCGAGGGAATCGACTTCCATCACATCGACCGCACGGCCATCGGCTCGACCGCGAGCCGACTCCTAGGGGAGAGTGCCGTGTTCTGAAAAAAGACGCAACGAACTCGTCGCCATCGACGATCACGTACATGGAGGGGTGGCCCGACAGGTGAAGGTGAGCGTCAGGGGCTGTGGCGGGCAACATCCATCCGGTCACTGTCGAGCAGCGGGGCAGTGGCCGGCCCCCCTTTCCGGAAGGCACCGGCCGGGCGGGGACGCAGGACCCCGGAGG
>JBDGRG010000399.1:5721-8093 GCA_042218355.1 Bradymonadaceae bacterium | reverse complement strand
CAAGCCCCGAAGGGGCGACAGTACGTTCGGGGTGCCCACAGAAACCGAATGGACCCTCGGCGTAGGCCTGAAGCTGCGAGTGCAGGCCCCCGCTCGCTCTGTCGAGCTTCGCGTCGATCGACGCCGCCTCGCCGCGCTGGGTGCCGGAGACGTTCCGCGCACGCCGCCACTGCCCCTCGAGCTGCTGCGCGCGGCGGTTGACCTCCAACGCCTCGTCGACGCGCTTCTGGATCTCCTCGGCCCCGAGGTCGGCCGCGGTGCTCTCTACCTTCTCCAGCGCGAAGAGCCGCCGGCCCGTGGTGAAGTCGTAACTCGAAGTATCTCGACAGATCGCCAGGCATCGGATCCTCCGTGGGAACGCCCGCCGATGAAAGGTGCCAGGCTGCTTGCAAGATGTTGAATTGAAATAAAATTCGCCCGACGTCGGGTTTGTGGTTCGCAATGAGCGGGTGCGCAACGAGTGGCGGGAACGGCACGTCGAGGGGATCGGCTCGGTTGAACAGGTGACGAACGCTCGTGTCCCGCGTGACCGAAAGCTGTCGGAGTTGTGCGGCAGAGGGTCAGGGCGGACCGGCGCGGGCAGGGTGGAGCCAGCCGGGCGGATACGTGCCGGTCGGGAACGAGACGTCCGTCTCACCGGCTCGCCACGCCTGGAGGGCCGTGCGGTAACTGGTCGCCACACGCCGTCGATGCTCGCGGTGGGCCTCGAGTTTCTCTGGGTCGGTGGTATGGCAGAGTGGCTCCGGCGAGCGGTCGATCTCGTCTGGTTTTTTGCGCGGTGACTGCCGGCGGACACCCTCCGCGCCGAGCACGCTGTCGCCCCTCGACCGGCGCTTCTCGGCGCGAGTCTCGCACAGCCCGTCGATGTCCTTGAGCATGCGCTCGCCGGCTTCGGGCTTCGAGCAGTCCTCGAGAGCCGGCGGCTTGGTCCACTCGAGCGGATGGGTCTCCATTGCGCGCTGCGGATCGACGGCTCCATCGGCCTCCCGCTCGAGCCGACCCAGCCGGGTTCGGTCGAGGTAATGCGCCTCGCCGTCCTCACCCGACGCGTGCAGGTCGTACGAACACACCCCGGGCCAGTCCGACGGGTGGGCGACCAGGTCGGCACGGACGGGGTTCATGGCGACGTATTCGAGGCGTTCGGCCAGCGCCGCGTCGTCGAGGATGGGTTCGGCGTCGTATCGCTGCTCGAACACACGCGCATCCCACCCGGTCATCCGTTTGACCTCAGCGGAGACATCGCTCTGGAAGTCGCGCATGAACTGCGGGATCTTCTGTTCCTGCGACCGGACGATCAGGTGGAAGTGGTTGCTCATAAAGACCCATCCGAACAGCTCGATGTCGAACCGCGAGCTGTATTTCGCCAGCGCCCCCCGGATGACGCGGTTCAACTCCGACGATGGCCGCAGAAGAAATCGGCTGCCGGTACACCGATTGGTGACGAAGTAGATCCCGTCGGTCTCGAAGTGTCGGATGCGCCGTCCCATCGCGCACTCCCGCTCGAAAACACGTGACGCCTCTGGCACCCCTCCCCGTGTCTATTATCGAGCGAGACAGCGTTTTCGTTGCGTCGAATTTCGGAACCTCACCCCATGACCCCCATCCTGTACGCTGGACTGGGGGAATCGAGCGGCGCGTCGCGCCGACCGTTCCGGTGGCCGTACCTCGGGGTGACTGAATACGAGACGAGGTTGACAGACGGGCCCAGCACTGCGCTGGACGACTGGGTCTCGTCGGCGGGGTCAAAGGGGAAACCCGACCGTAGTCAGTCCTTTGCAAAGAGGGTGGCACGTTTTCACGGTCGCGTTTTCACGGTCGCGTTTTCACGGCGGCGTCCCCCTTCAGGCGTTCGAGCGTCTCCTCGTACTCCTCCTTCGAGCGGTCGCGCCGGAGTGTCAGCTCGATATCTCCCTGGAGGGCGGTCAGCGGTGTCCGCAGCTCGTGGGCCGCCTCCGCGATGAACTGGTTCTGGATGTCGACCATCCGCCGCACCTTGCGGATCAGTTGCTCGACGGTCGAGGCGAGTGTCGCCAGCTCGCGGGGCGCATCGTCCGAGACGCCAAATTCGCGGCGGATGCGCTCCTCCGACGAGGCGTCGACGTCGTCGCCGATGTTCGCGCAGGCGTCGCTCATGCCGGTGATGTCGGCGGTCAGGCGGCGGGCGAGATAGGTGCCTGCAACCGGCCACGACGAGGATCACGACCAGCGCGAGGAGACCCGTGAGTCCCGCGGTTTGCCAAAAGGAGTGTTCGAGGAGGTCGCGCGGGATGGCGGCGACGAAGACCACGGGCGAGCCATCGGGCTTTCGCGCGACGAACGAGGCGACGCGGAGCGAGGTCGAACCGATGGCCTCGGTGTCGAAGAGGCGGAGC
>JBDGRG010000399.1:4388-5711 GCA_042218355.1 Bradymonadaceae bacterium | reverse complement strand
TGCTCGCCAGGACCCGGCAGTTCGCGTCGTAGGCGAGCGCGTGTTTCTCCGCGACCGGGCCCTGGACGGTCGGCAAGGTGACCTTCGTGTCGTGGACGTGGATGCCGTGCTCCTCGATCTCGCGGATGACGCCGTCGGCCTCCGTTCGAACGATCTGGGCGAGCATCGCGTCGGTCTGCTCGTAGGCCTGCCGTCGCACCAGATAGAGGATGGCGACGGCGAAGACGACGACGGCGAGTCCGGCGACGGCGGTCAGCGCGACGACGAACTTCCGCCGGAGCGGGGCCGGTCGTCGTCTCCAGGCCCGTCGGCGAATTCATTCGAGTTCATCGGGGGCTCACTCCATCTCGGCCTGTTTGCGCAGCCGGTATCCCCGGCCGCGTACGGTTTCGATGACGGACGTCTCGGTCCCGGCGTCGGGGGGATCGAGTTTGCTCCGGAGGTGCCGGACGTAGACGTCGACGCTGTTGGTCGTCGTATCGTGCGAGACGTCCCAGACCCGGTCGAGAATCCGGCTCCGCGAGATTACTTCGCCGCGATTCTGGAGGAAGTGGTCGAGCAGGTCGAACTCGCGGTCGGTCAAGGCGAACGTCTCGTCGCCGCGCTCGACGGAGCGACTCTTCAGGTCGATGGAGGCGCCCCCCGCGTCGACCGACCGGGCTTCGGCCCCCTCGTGTGGGGCTCGCCGGGTCTGAGCGCGGATGCGGGCGAGGAGCTCCTCGAAGCTGAACGGTTTCTCGACGTAGTCGTCGGCACCGGAGTCGAGGGCGAGGACGGTCGAGTCGACTCCCTCGCGGGCCGTCAGGACGATCACGGGTGTCGTCACTCCGGCCTCCCGCCACCGTCGGAGGACCGCGATTCCGTCGAGGTCGGGGAGCATCCAGTCGAGCAGAATCACGTCGTAGGGCTGCGTCTTGCCCCGCTCGAGGGCATCGCGACCGGACTCACAGACGTCGACCTGATGCCCCTCCTCCCGGAGGCCGCGACTCAAAAAACTGGCGGTTCGCTCGTCGTCTTCGACGATCAGGATGAGCATGGAATCCCTTGCTCTTCAGCACGGTGCGATTGGTTTGGCGAGTCGGTGCCGGGCGCGGTCTCTCGCTGCTCGCGTTTGGCAGTTGGCTCGAGGGATCGCGCGGTATCACGTCTTCTCCGAAAGATCGTCCGACGAGATGAAGCGCCCGTACAGCGAGGGGAGCACGACCAATGTCAGCATCGTACTCGTCACGAGCCCGCCGATGACGACCGTCGCCAAGGGGCGCTGGACCTCGGCGCCGACCCCGACTTGCAGGCCCATCGGGACGAATCCGATGCCCGCGACGA
>JBDGRG010000399.1:4123-4336 GCA_042218355.1 Bradymonadaceae bacterium | reverse complement strand
CCGTCATCGCGACGGGACGCAGCCGTTCCAGCGCGCTCGCTCGAGCCGCCGTCGCGGATCGTCGCCACGTCGCGCAGATACACCTTCGCGTCGGACGATTCGCCGGTCTTCAGTTGAATGGCGCCGAGTACTCGTTGATCTCGCCGCGGCCGCCCGTGTGAAACTCCGGCGCCACGCTCCCCTCGAGCGCCGTCACACGGTCCGGCACGGCCT
>JBDGRG010000399.1:0-4096 GCA_042218355.1 Bradymonadaceae bacterium | reverse complement strand
GAGCGTCAGTAGCAGGATCGCCAGTGCTATCGGATGTCGTATGGAACTGTCGTGTCGCATCACGGTCTCGAGACTCTCGGTCGTGGACCTCGCCTCCTCATTCAGACCGCAATGTACGCCCGTTCGGCCGGGCTTTCATGAAGCGACGGATTAAAATTTCTTCATCCGCGCGACCGGCGGACGGATGGCGGATGAACAAAAATCGCGCCTCTTTTCGAGTACAGTGAATGAGAGGGGAGGAACGCATGTTCGACATGGGGGGGCGCGCGTTTCCTCATCTGGAGGACGCACCGATCGAACGAGATGCCGCAAAACAGGAGGGGAGACGAATTCGCTGGGTCGGGTGGCGTGTACTGAGCCTGGCCGTTCTCACGGTCGCATCGTTCGCGTTGCCGTCTCGTGCACGGGCCGACGGTGCGTCGGAGGCGATCGTCGTCCGGAACAAGGAGCCGAGGTGTTCCGACGCGATCGTTCGTGCGGTGGCGGAGGAGTTGAAACTTCGCTCCTCCCGTCCGGTGAGGGTGGTCGATACGCCCCCGCCGAACGACAGTTCGACGGAGGCTCCACGCGTCCGATTGACCAACCGCGGGACGTCCGGATGTCGTGTCGTCGTATCGCCCGTTGGGGTGGAGGAAGCAGACGTCGGCGAGGTCTCCGAACCCGATTCAGTCGCGATCGCCCCGATTGCGACCCGGACCGCCTGGATGGTCGACCCATCTCCGTCCCGGTTGTCGAGTGGCGCAGACGACCGCTCCGCCTCCTCCTCGAGTGGGGGCGAATCCGACGGGCCTGGTGATACGGCCTCGAGGGATGGAAACCTCGGTGTCGTCGCCGAACCCGCTGCCGGTGCGACGATTGCGCCGGGCGGCCGGCTCCAGGGCCTCGCCCGCCTGCGACTCGGAATGACGTTCGGTGATCGATTCGCGCTCGCCGGCGTCGCTCGCGTTCCGATGGCGGCACGGCGGTTCGAGGTGCCCGCCATCGACCGACTCGATACGGTTCGGCTGAGGAGCTGGTCGGTCGGCCTCGAGGGGGCCTACGGCTGGTGGTGGCCGAAGGGTTGGGGCGGCGAGGTCGGCCTGGGGGCACGGCGTCGTATCGTCGGCCTCGCCACCGACGTCGACGAACCGGAAGAGGCCAACGGCGACGCGGCGGAGGAAGAGAACGCCGCGGAGGGTACAGGCCCGCCCCCGGAGGTCGTCGTGCCGGGTGAGTTGCCCCACTGGTCGTTGAGCGGCCGCGTCAGTCTCCGAAAACGGGTCGGTTCCGGAGTATCGTTACAGCTCGATACCTCGGTCGGCGTGGCGCTCGCCGACGGCCGCATCGCCGCCGGCCCGGAGACGGTCGGGGCTCTCGGCCGCTGGAACGTGGATGTCACGCTCGGATTGGTCTGGCGATTCGACCCGAGATGAACGGGAATCGAGAGCGTATGAGCGATTTGGCGACACTCGTGGAGCGCGCGGCCGACGGGGACGAGGCCGCCTTCCGACAACTGTACGACCGGTATCTCGATCAAGTGACCCGGACGGTCGGAAAATATCTGGGCCCGGGCGCTCCCGTCGAGGAGGTCGTCCAGGAGGTGTTCGTCGAGCTCTACGAGTCGCTTTCGTCGGTTTCCGACCCGGAGAACTTCGGCGGCTGGGTCCAGCGCGTGGCGCGAAACGTCGCCATCGATCACGGCCGCAAACAGGCGACCTCGGTCGACTTCCAGCCCCTGCAAAACTTGCGCGTCCCGGTCGAGGGCAGCGACCAGTGGGAGAAGCTGACGGCCCGCGAGAAACTGCGAATCTTCCGGGCTGCTCTGGATAGTCTGTCGGAAGTCAACCGGGAGGCCGTCATCATGTACGAGGTCGAGGGGCTCAAACTGCGCGAGATCGCCGAGCAGACCGATACCTCGATCAACACGATCGGGTCGCGAGTCCGACGGGGGCGCGAGAAACTGATGAATCTGGTCGAGAACGCCCTGTCGAGCACAGACAAGCAGACGGAGCAAGCAAGGATGAGTGGCGACGAACTGAACTGCGACGAGGTCCGGCGACGACTCATGGAGGGGCCCCACGGCGAGTTGTCAGATGTGGGGCGTCTGCGGCTGGAGGACCATCTCGCCGACTGTCCGGCGTGTCGGAGCGTCGTCGATCGGACGACGGACATGTTCGACACGGCACGCGAGGCGACGGCCGACGCATGGGCGGACATCGATGCCGACGATCTGTACGACCGAATCGAGGCCGAAATCGATGTCGGCGAGCAGTCGGCGGGAGCGTCTCATCCCGGCGACGAGGGGGAGGATGAGCAGAGTGGTGGTGTCGAAGACGAGCGAGATGCCGTTTGGTTCGGCCGGCCCGCGGTCGGAGTGGCGGCGGCCGCCGCGGCGCTCCTCCTCGCAGGCGGCTGGTTCCTCCTGCCCGACGAAACCTCCCCGGACGAGTCGGACGAGGGGCCGACTCGGATGTCGGCTCGCCGAACGGCGACGAGTCTGGACGACTCTGCGGGCGGTCCGAAGAGAGAGCCTTCGAGTGCGGGTCTGCCGCCGCTGACACGGGCGAGTCGACCGTCCGATGCGATTCGACTCTTTGAGAGCGAGGGAGCCGACTGGCAGCTTCACCGAAGCGACGGCGTGTCGAAGGTACGTCTACGAAAAGGGGCCGTGTTGGTCGAATTCCTCCCTTCGAGCGATCGGACTTTGATCGTCCAAATGCCCGAGCGGACTGTCGAGGTGGTCGGAACCGTCTTCTACGCCCGCGCCGGGGAGTCCGGCGAGTCGGTGGGAGTCCTGGAAGGGGCGGTCGAGGTTCAGTCCCCGGGGGGCCGCTCCTGGCGGCTGAAGCGCCGTCAGCTATTGGCGGGGGGAGAGGCCGTCCGGTCGTTGCCCTCGTCCACTCCCCGGCGAGCGAGGCGCCACGTCGACCTCGAGGCCCACCGCCGGCGTTTGGCACGGAAAAAGAGGGGGGCGAACGAGACGAAGACGTCGCCAACCTCCGGATCGAAGGAGGTATCTGCTCCGGCGGATTCACCGTCGACGGCGGGGGATGGGCGCTCGGAGGATCGGGGGCCATCCGAATCATCTGCGCCGACGGCCGACGACAAGGCGCGAAACGGGAGTGAAGCAACGGAACCTCCGCCGAACGAACCCGAGTCCGATTCGGTTCAGTCCAGCGCATCGTCTGGTCCCGAGTCGAAGTCGAGGGACGACCAATCGTCCGGTAACTCTCGAGTCGACTCGACGACTTCGTCCGGAACGGCGCGCGAGCCATCCGGAGGCACCGGGACTGCATCCACTCCTTCGGCGGCGTCGACGTCGTCGAGGGTGCGGATCCTTTAGACAGACGGTTTTGGCGCCCAAAGACAGCGTAAATGCTCGTATTGCGGGGAAACAGTTGTAATTCAGGCGTTGTCGCCGGGGACAACGGGAGGGTTGAGAAGAGATCGGGGTCGATCCAGGCTGGGTATGAAGTTCACGAACCCATAACCCGACCTGGAGGACCCCGATGGAGGCAGAATACACAGAGAAAGCTGCAAATGACAATGTGTTCGACGGAGCGGACGAGCGCTACGAACAACTGAAGGAGAAGTTGGCCGGTGAGGCGACCGGAGAGATGACCGAGAGTGCGATCGAGCGGCTGGTCGACGAGGACGGCCGGGAGATCATGCGTCAACTGATGCAGGGGGCGGTCGATCTGAGAAATCAGGGAGAGGTCGAGGACGGCGAAGAGGTCGTCGGAGCGGATGGGGTCGAGAGGACCCATCGAATCGAAAGTGAACGGACCATCGGGTCGATCTTCGGGCCGATTTTCTCCCGTCGAACCGGCTACGGGATGCGGGGGGCAGAGACGCTGTTCCTGCAAGATGCTCATCTGAACCTCCCTGCAGACGAAAAGTATTCGTACGAGGTTCGCCGCCACCTGGTGCGTCAGGCCGCACACACCGCATTCGAGGAGGCGATGGAGACCCTCAAACAGATGAAGGGAGTGGAGGTTCCCAAACGGCAGGCCGAGGAGCTGACCGTCGAATCGATGGAGGATTTCGACGCGTTTTACGAGACGCGAAGCTGGCCGTCTGGAGCTCGAAGCGAAGGGAGCCTGCAGGTGTTGAGTTT
>JBDGRG010000398.1:0-8342 GCA_042218355.1 Bradymonadaceae bacterium | reverse complement strand
TCGACATGGTAGAAGTAGGCGGGGAGGAACGCGCAGCCGACGGCGCCGACGAAATAAGCGCCCGCCAGCCAGAGGACGCGACGGTCGAGCGCCACTGCAATCGCCGCGAACCCGCCCCCGAGCATCACCAAGACGTCGAGTTCGACGGTCTGCGTGGGGGGGCCCGCGATCCAGCCGAGAAACCGGCTCACTCCCCGGGCCGCGTGCAGCACCACGAGGGCCGTGACGAGGTCTCGATTGACCTCGTTTTTGAAGATGAGGTCGCGCAGCCAGTAGACGCTCGCCCCGACGATCGCGGTTCGAGCGAGGAAATCGTTGAACAGGAATTCCCAGGTCGCCGGGTAGCCGGTGTGGCCGGGGGCGAGGGTGGGGAGGAGATCCGCCAGCGCGAAGGTCGAACCCAGTGCCAGTGCCAGCAGACTCCGGCCGTACTTGCCGATGTCGACGTCGTATTCGCGGCGCAGTTCCTTGAGTTGCTCGTACTCCTCCTCGCGGGTGTCGAGCTCCTCGCCCAGTGCCTCCACGCGCTCGGCCAGTTCCGGGCGGGGTTCCGGGAGGTCGGCGATGAAGTGCCGGGCTGCCTCGTACCCCTCGCGCTGCAATTCGACCTCGATCATCCATTCGAGCAGATCCTGGAGGCCCCGGCGCGCTCGCTCGTTGTCCTCGCTCAGCTTCAGCGCCTGTTCGAATCCACTCCGGCAGCGGGCGAATTGCCGTGCGACGTGCTGGTCGTACTCGACGTCGTCCGGAGAGCCGTAGCGTGAGCGGAGTGCGTCGAACGCGCTGCGGGCGTCCTCGGCCAGCAGTACCGACTCCCGATGATCCTGGTAGTCGACGAGTGCGCGTCGAAAATCGCCGACGGAGTCGAACCGCTGGTCGGGGTCGCGGGCGAGTGCTCGCTCGCAGATGTCCGCCAGTCGTCCGGGGACGTCCTCGCCCCTCGGCCGGAGCTCCCTCGTCTCGATGTGGCGAAGGATCTCGACGATCGAGTCGCCCCGATGAGGGGCGTCCCCGGTCAACAACTCGTAGAGCATGCCGCCGAGGAGGTAGACATCGGTCGACGCTCCGAACTTCTCCGTCTCGCCGCGGATCAGTTCCGGGGCCATGTAGGCCGGCGTGCCGCTGGCGGCGGTCGTCGCCGGATCGTCGACCGTTGGAATGCGGTCGTTGGTTGCGGAGTCGCGGAGACTCAACGCGATGCCCCAGTCGACGACGTAGACCTCCCCGAAGTCGCCGATCATGACGTTTTCGGGCTTGAGATCGCGGTGGAGGATCTCGTGGTGATGAGCATATTCGACCGCTCGTGCGACCTGGACGAGGGTGTCGACGTGCCAGGCCAGCGGGCGGTCGGCGTCGTAGTCCTCCGGAGCGAGGTCGGGCTCGTCGAG
Source organism: Bradymonadaceae bacterium (assembly GCA_042218355.1). Lineage (GTDB taxonomy): Bacteria > Myxococcota_A > Bradymonadia > Bradymonadales > Bradymonadaceae > CAJXPB01. The sequence goes on along the minus strand of JBDGRG010000398.1, from coordinate 6,954 downwards.
GATCTCTCGCCATGAGACCCCCTCGATGTGCTTCATGACGATCAGCGGGTCGCCCTTCGCATCCGACCCGACCCGATGGATCGGGACGATATTCGGGTGCTCGAGGTAGCCGGTCACCCAGGCTTCGCGCAGCAATCCCGCCGACAGCTCGCGCTGATCGGTCCCCCGCTCGTCGGCGTCGGGGCGGACTCGCTTGACGGCCACCTCGCGGCCGACCGGTGTCTGCCGAGCGCGCTGGACCTCGCCCGTCGCCCCGCTTCCGATCGTCTCCCCCAGTTCGATTTCCGCCATGCGCCCGCCCCCCGGAGCGGCCGCGATCCGGGGGAGCGAGTCGAGTGCCTCCTCGGCCGCCTCGATTCGCTCGTCTCCCCGACCCTCGAGGCGAACCGTCTCGTCGAACGAACTCGAGTCGGTTCGGCGAATCGTCTCGGCGAGGGATTCGAATTCTCCGTCGAAATCCGCCATCGCGGGGCTCTCCAGGCAGGGACGCCGGGGGGAGAGCCGGCGCCGTCAGTCTTCACACTGCTCCTCGCACTGATCGAGTCGCTCGTCGGCCTGCTGCTCACACTGGTCGAGCGTTTCGTCGCATTGTTCCTCGCACAGGTCCGCCCGGTCCTCGCAGGCCTTCTCCTTGCGATCGCCCTTGTCACGGCACTTCGAGCGGCAATCCGACCCGTCGCAGTCGTCCTTGCAGTCGTCCTCGAATTCGCTGGCCTGTTCCTCACACTGGTCGAGTTTTTCCTCGCACTGGTCGACACAGGTCTCGTGCTGTTCGCCGCACTGTTCCTGGGCCTTGTCGGCCTTCTCCTCGCAACGGTCTTTGCAGTCGGCCGAGGCCGCGGTCGGTGCGGCGGCGAGCCCGGCGAACACCAACACGCTGGCGATCGCTGCAGTTCTGATGCTCGACATGGACGGACCTCCGTTCGTGAGAGAAACGAGCAGACCGATGTCATCGACGGTTCGAGAGATACCGCAGGCTTTCTCGTTGCGAAAGCACCGAGCTCGTTCGAGGTGATCGTTCAGAGGGGCGATCGACAGGCCGCGAAGACGCAAACACACGAAGACGCGAACCGAGGGAAGTCACTTTTCGCGAACGACGGTCGAGAGCTCGCCCTGCTCTCGACTGTCAGCGAGCCGATCTGTCGGAATGAACTCGAGCGCGCGATTCCCCTGACCAGCTTCTCCAGGCACGTCCTGTCGTTTTACGTTGCGTCTCGTTCACTGCGCCTTTGCGGCCCAATCGCGGTCATCCCCCCGTGAACGGTTGGGATCGAGGGAGAACTCGACGTCGACCAGGGCGTCGTCCGGCGCGTAGATGCGCAGTTCCCCCCGCTCGGCGTCCCAGGTGTGGCGGGTGCCGCGGCCGGCGACCTCGACGTTGCGGGGCGGGCCGAGCCGGTCGGGGATGCGGATCTCCGAGACGCCCCCCGTCGACAGCCACTCGGCGCGAGCCAGCGAGCGGTCGGGCAGCCACTGGAAGTCGTCGTGGTCGCCGGCGACGGCCCTCAGCCACGGCCGGGCGTAAGCCTCGAGGGCCGGTCGCATCTGGCCGTTGCGGTCGATGACGTTCAGATCCTCGTCGTTCCACTGTTCGTGGCTGTCCGAGTACTCCCACAGCGTCGCCGACAGCCGATGCTGGTCGAGGGCGTCGGCGACGCGTCGCAGCCACTCCGTTCCCCCTTCGGCACCGTGTTGGACCCCGAACTCGCCCAACAGCACGGGCGTGCCGTGGGTCGAACGGAACTCGGCGAAGTCGGCCAGCGCCGGTTCCGGGGGCCGGCGGGACCAGCCCCCGCCGCGGACCAGCCCGTCGTCGTAGATGTGAGGGGCGAAGACGGCGCCCTCGCCGGGCGGGGGCGGGTCGTACGCTTCCCTCGGATACAGGGCGTCGATCCCCGGCGGCGTGTAGAAGACCAGGGCGTCGGGTGCTGCACGTCGCAACACCGAGTGGATCTCCTCGTAGAACGGAGCGAGGGTCTCGCGCTTCCACCGTTCGACATCCCAGGTCTCGCCCCAGCCGGGTTCGTTCATCGGTTCGAAGCCGACCACTCCCGGGTGGTCGCCAAACGCCTCGGCCATCGACGTCCACATCCGGACGAAGGCCTCTCGCAGCCCGTCTTCGTCGTTCCAGAACCGCTCGAAGGCCTCCCGGACGTCGCGGTCGAAGACGTACTGCGTGAACCAGCCCTGGTGGTCGCGCCGGGCCGGGGCCCGCCGGTCCTGGCGGACGGCCCAGTGGGGAAATCCATCGCCGCAGAACGGGGCGGCGAAGACGTCCTGGTGGAAGTCGACGATCACCCTCAGTCCCAGCGACCAGGCGGCGTCGACCATCGCGCGATACCGCCGCCTGTAGGCCTCGTCGTATTCGCCGCGCACGGGCTCGAGGGCCTCCCAGGAGAACGGCAGGCGCACGGTGTCGAGCCCCCACTCGACGACGCGCTCGAAGAACGGGCGGGCTCGCCGTTCGACCTCCTCGGGCGAGGGGGAGGCGGGGACGGGAAACGGAAGAAAGGGGCGCCACTTGGACCGGCCACCGGTGTTGATGCCCCGCATCACGACTCGGCGTCCGCGGGCGTCGAGTAGCCGCCCGGAGTCGGATTCGACCTCGAGTTTGGCGTCTCCGCATTCGACCGGTGGGACGCGGTCGCTGGTGTCGCGATTCAAAGGTGCCTCCGAGGGAGTGAGCGAATCCGGGAGCGGAACCGTCGAAGGCTACGATCGGTCGAGTCATCGAGGCGTCAAGCTGTGGAGCTGCCGAGCCGCTGGGCTGCTAGGTCGCTGAGCTGTCGAGCTGTTCAGCCGTTAAGCTGTTGGGCGGCTGAACCTACAACCGTACGACTGCACAATCACACATTCGCTTAACCGCACGACCGCGCAACCCCACAACCTCACAATCGCACAATCGTAACTCGCACGACCATTGGATGGGACGCGCATCGTCTCGTGGAGCAGATCCGGCCATCCACATCCTCGGGCTGCCGAGATATCGAGGCCGTCGTCCGTACGACGATCGATTCAGCCGTCGCGATCGGTTGTCTTTGCGCGGGAGAGGCGCGATCCTCGCGCGGGCTGCCATGGTGGCGCGTTCTTCGACGAACCGCGACGGCGAGGGACATCGGTGCGACTGCTACACACCTCCGACTGGCACCTGGGTGCGACGATCGAGAAGGCGTCGTGCGAGGAGGAGCAGACTGCGTTCCTCGAGTGGCTCGTCGACGAGCTCGACGAGCGCGAAACCGACGTGCTGGTCGTCTCGGGCGACGTCTTCCACTACCGCGACCCGTCGAATGCCGCCGAGCGGCTGTACTTCGACTTTTTGGTCGCCTGTGCCCGGCTCGACGGGCTCCGCAAGGTGGTGGTCGTGGCCGGGAACCACGATTCGCCGTCCAAACTCGAGGCGCCCGAGCGGGTGCTCCAGGTGCTCGACGTCCACGTCGTCGGCCGGATGCCCGACGACGAGGCGATCGATTCGTGTCTGATCCCGATTCGAGGTGATGGCGGGGAGGTGCAGGGGGTCGTCGCGGCGGTCCCGTACGTGCGCGACGCCCGGCTCGGCCTCACGGTGCGCGGGACGACCGCGGCCGACCGGCGCGAGCAGTACGTGCAGGCATTCGAGGAGCTGTATCGCGACGTCGCCCGGCGTGCTCGCGATCGGTGGCCGGACGTCCCGCTCGTCGCGACCGGTCACCTGACCTGTTACGCGCCCTCGGACCAGGGCGAGAGCGGCGACTTCGATACCGCCATCCACGCCGCCGATCCCGACCGTGCGGGCGGCTCGACGGGCCATATCGAACCCCTCGGTCCGGAGGTCTTCGACGCCGAATACGACTATGCGGCGCTCGGGCACCTGCACCGGTCGATGCGCGTCGGAGACTCGGTCGCCCACTACAGCGGGACGCCGGTGCCGACGAAACTCGACGAGGCCGCGACGGGTCGGCGGGTGCTCGACGTTCGATGGCCGGACGGCAGCGGCGAGCCCGAGATCGAATGGGTCGAGGTGCCCCTGTGGCGGGACGTCGTCGAGTTCCAGGGGCCGCCCGACGACGTGCTCGACCAGCTTCGGGAGCTCGCCTACGAGAAGCCGCTCCCTCCGTACCTGTACCTGGAGGTCGAACTCGGCCGGGAGGAGGCGGCCTCCGACGTACTGGCTCGAGCGCAGGCGATCCTCGACGAGCGGTTCGCGGACGCCGATCGGCCGCGGATCGTCGACGACCGTTACTTCGACGCCTCGGCCGGCGAGGCGAGCGAGGGATTCGAGCAGTCGGAGTCGCTGGACGATCTCGAGCCGGTCGAGGTGTTTTGCAGAAAGTACGAGCGCGATCGCGGCGCCGACGAGCAGCCGTCCGAGGAACTGTTGGAAGCCTTTCGACAGCTCGAGAACGACGTGCGAGCGGGTGAGGAGTGAGGCCCGACGGGCGGTCCGGACCTGCCGGCCCTCCGCCGGAGGTCCCGATCGGCCCGTTACGAACGACGTTTGCGACGAGTCGAACGTTCTCCAGACGGACCGATTTCGACCGAATGCGATTCCACCAGATCAACGTCGAGAATCTGAACTCTCTCTACGACCGCCACGAACTCGATCTCGACGGGCCGCTGGGCGATGCGGCGTTGTTCCTGATCGAGGGGCCGACCGGGTCGGGGAAGACGACGATTCTCGATGCCGTCTCACTGGCGCTGTACGGGACGACGCCTCGGCTCCAGGACGTCGGACGTGCCGAGGATCGGGCGGCGACGATCCTCTCGCACGGCACGGGCCAGGGCGAGGCGGAGGTCGTCTTCAGTCGTCCGGAGCCCGAGGGCGGCCGAGTCTGGTATCGGGCGACCTGGACGGCGTGGCGCGCCCACGAAAGGCCCGGGGGGCGGATTCAGACGCCCGAACGTGAGCTGGCGCGGCGGGAGACTCCCGACGAGGACTGGACCATCCTGGTGACGTCGGATGTCCAGAAGGAGTTCGAACCTCACTTCGAGGAGGCGCTGCGCGAGATGGAGGCCGAGGATTTCTGGCGGAGCGTGCTGCTCGCCCAGGGGGAGTTCGCGGCGTTTCTCCAGGCGGATGCTCGGGAGAAGGCCTCGATTCTCGAGCGGCTGACGGGCACGGACGACTACGAGGCGATCGGCCGACGCGCCTACGAGCGGCGTCGGGAGGCCCGCGACCGGCGCGACGAGGTCGAGGAGGAACTCGCGGCGTACGACGAGGACCTGGAGGCCGAACCGGGAGAGCTGGAGGAGACGATCGAGGCCTTGGAGGAAGAGGTCGCCCAGATACGGGAGCAGCTCGCGGTGCTGGGCGAACAGCGCGCCTGGTTCGACGAGGTCGCCCAGCGTCAGGAGACGGTCGTCGAGGGGCGCGAGCGGCGCGATTCGCTGCGCGAGGCACTGGAGGACGCCGACGAGGAGCTGCAGACGTTGGAGGAGGAGGTGAGAGAGGTCGAGCAGGCGATCGAGGAGGCGGAGGGCGAGCGCCGGGATTTGCGCGAGGAGATCCGGGTCGAAGGAGCGAAATTGGTCGACGGGCTCCGCGAGTGCGGTCTCGAGGTCCCCGCCGATCCCGAATTCGTCCCGGACGCCGACGATCCGTTCGACCCGGGGGGTGGCTCGGTCGCGCCGGCGACCGGCTCGACGAGCTCCACCGGGTGGACGAGGAGGTCGAAGAGGCGGCCGATCGGGTCGACGAGCTGGAGAGCGAGGTCGAGTCGCTGGTCAGCGATGCCGAAAATGCGGGCGACCGTGTCGAGGAGTTGGAGGCGTCGGTGCAGGAGATGCGCGAGGCGATCGAGGAATTGGAGGATCGGCGCGCCGACGTGCTCGACGGCCGCGACCCGGACGAGGTCGAGTCGGAGCTCGACGCCGCCGTGGAGGATGCCGAAGAGGCCGTCGAGTCGGTGCAGGCGGCGGTCGAGGAAAAGAAGGCCCGGATCGACCGGGCGGAGGGCAAGCTCGAGGAAAAGGGGGCGTCGATCGAGTCGACCGAGTCCTCGCTCGAGGCGGCACGCGAGCAGCTCGAGGAGGCGATGTCGGAGCTGTCGGTCGAGGACCGGGAGGTGGTGGCCGAGGCGGTGATCGAGCCCGCGACACGCCGCGAGCTGGAGCAACAGATCGACCAGCTGGAGCGGGATCTCGACGACGCCGAAGGGGATCTCGAGGAGGCGCGACGTGCGCTCCGAGCGCGCTGGGAGCAGCGGCCCGAGGGGATCGTGCCGGGTCGAACCGAGGTCCGCGAGCTGGAGGCGTCGGTCGAGCGACTCGAGGAGCAGCGCGACGGGCTTCAGACTCAGATCGGCAAGTGTCGACAGAAGCTCGAGGACGTCCGCGAGGAACTCGAGGCGAAGGCCGAACTGGAGGCGCAGCTCGAGGAGCGCGAGGCGGAGGTCGCGCTGTGGGAAGAGATGGCCGAACTGATCGGGACCGGGAAGGGAGAGGAGTTCAAACGGTTCGCAAAGGCGTTGAACCTCCGGGAGATCGTGGGGCGGGCCAACGAGAAGCTCGATGATTTGCGCGAACGGTATCGGCTGGCCGTTGCGCAGGACGAGGACGACTATCCCGAGTTGGAGTTCGTCGTCGTCGACCGCGAGCACGAGCACACCCGCCGCCCCCTCGAGACCCTGTCGGGTGGGGAGACCTTTCTGGTGTCGCTGGCCCTGGCGCTCGCGCTGGCCGACTATCGGCAGGTCGAGATGCCGGTCGAGACGCTGTTCCTCGACGAGGGATTCGGCACGCTCGACCGCGACGCACTGGACGATGCGATCTCGACACTCGGAGCCCTGCACGCCGAGACCGACCGGACCGTCGGCACCATCAGACACGTCGAGGCCCTGAAGGAGCGCATCGACCACCGGATCGTCGAGGGCGGGGGGGTACTCGCCCGTCTCGTCCCACAGGATGTCGTGTGGTGCCTCACGGAACCCGGTTTCCGTGAAGTCGTCCTCGAAGTCGTACTCGGCATCGAGGTCGTCG
>JBDGRG010000397.1:0-2714 GCA_042218355.1 Bradymonadaceae bacterium | reverse complement strand
GACGTCTCCGACCGACTGGGCGAGGGATTCTCCGGGAACGGCGATGCCCTCGGGTTCGCCTACAACACCGACCGCGAGGTCCGCAGCATCGGCCACGGCAACGCCGATCCCGATCAGATGGACCCCGTCGGCCCCTGTATCACGGGCGCGATGGACTTCCGGGACCGCGCTGAGTCGTCGGAACGACAACTCCTCGTCGAGGACGGCGTGCTGCCGGGGGCACTCGGGGCGCTCTCCCCCGCCATCCTGTCGGCCGCCGCGGGCACCTTCGGGCGCGACACCGACCCCGGTGTCGTCGACTTCTTCGAGGACACGGGGCGGCAGGCCGTCGCCGCGCTGACCGGCCCGCGAAGCGGCGCCGTCGAGAACACGCAGGTCTACCTGGCGATGGGGAAGGATTCGGGCGAGGGACGGATGGAGTTGAGCGACGACCGCCTGCGGATCCGCTGGCCCGGAGCGACCGACGAACCGGTCTTCGATGCCATCGACGAACTGCTCGAGGAGGCGACCGAAGCGCTCGGTGGCACCTACATCCCGAATCCGCTCTGGGCGAACTGGTTCGATCAGTCGCTGATCACCGTGCACCCGCTCGGTGGCTGTCGGATGGGCGACGGGCCCGACGAGGGCGTCGTCGACGACCGCGGGCGGGTCTTCAAACCGACCGCGAGCGGCGGGGGCGAGGTGTACGACGATCTGGTCGTCTGCGACGGCTCGACCGTCCCCGGATCGGTGGGCGCCAATCCGCTGCTGACGATCACCGCGCTCGCCGAGCGCTCGTGTGCCCTGTTCGCCGAACAGTACGGTTGGGATTACGAACCCCCCTCCGAGCGCGCCGTCTCGGTCTCGTTTACGGAACGGATGTCCGGATGGATCTCGACCGAGGTCGGGTCGGAAGACCCGCTGGAGGACGTCCCCGAGCAGGAGCGCTCGCCCTGCGAATTCGTGGTCACGATCCGGGTCGAGGACGTCGACAGCTGGTCAGACGACCCCGGCGGCGAGGTCCCGCTGTCGGGCACGGTCGACTGTCCCGCGCTGTCGGACGAGGCGCTGGTCGTCGACCGGGGCCGCTTTCGGCTCCTGCGCGACGACCCGTCTAAGGTCGACACCCGGCGGATGGAGTACGAGATGGATCTGCGGGCCGAGTCCGGGGAGAGCTATCGGTTCGAGGGGGTCAAGACAGTCCGCGACGACCCCGAACTCGACGTCTGGTCCGACACGACCACCCTCGACACGACCGTGCGGCAGTCCGGTGAGGACGGCGAGGTCGTCGCTCGCGGCGTGCTGGAGATCGATCTGGTCGACCTCGCCCGGCAGTTGACGACGGTCGGCGTCTCGGGCGCCGACGGTCTGCAGCAGCGGCTGCAGGCCGTCGCGACGTTCGGTCGGACCTTCGCCGGGAAGCTGTTCGACATCTACGGCGGGGTCTTCGGCGGCCCCGAGGACGAGGAGCCGACCGACGCCCGCCGATGGGCCGACCGGAGCCAGCCCCGCAAGCGGCGGCCGCTGCGCGCGCCCCAGCCCACCGCGCACCCGTTCCGGGCCGACGACGGCACCGAGCTGTTGCTGACCCGTTCTCAGGGAGGCGACCGCGGGCCCGTGATGCTGTCGCACGGACTCGGCGTCTCCAGCCGGATCTTCTCGCTCGACACCGTCGACACGAATCTCGTCGAGTACCTGGTCGGGCACGGCTGGGACGTCTGGCTGCTCGACTACCGCAGCAGCATCGAGCTGCCCGCCTCGCGCTCGTCGTACGACGGCGACGACGTCGCCCGCCGGGACTATCCGGCCGCGGTGGACGAGGTTCGCCGGCTGACCGGAGCCGAGGCGATCGACGTCGTCGCCCACTGCTTCGGGTCGACGACGATGATAATGGCGATGCTCGACGGACTGGAGGGCGTCGAGTCGATCGTCGCCTCCCAGATCGCCACGCACGTCGAGTCGCCCTTCCTGACCGAGTTGAAATCCGGCCTTCACGTCCCGTCGGTGCTCGAGAACATCGGATTCGATTCGCTGACCGCCCGTCCCGGCGACGATACCCCCTGGTACGAACGGGCGTTCGACACCGCCCTCGAACTGTATCCCGGGGGCGAGCCGGAGGACGAATCCGACAACCCGGTCGCCAAACGAGTGACCTTCTTGTACGGCCAGCTTTGGGAGCTCGATCAGCTGAACGATCCCACACACGACAATCTCGGCGAACTCTTCGGCCTCGCCTCGATCGACGCCTTTCAGCACCTCGCCGAGATGGTCCGCGCCGGACAGATCGTCGACTCGGAGGGAGACGACGTCTATCTCGACTCGCCCGAACGGCTCGACCTGCCCATCACGTTCATCCACGGCGCCGAGAACGCCTGCTATCTCCCGGAGAGCACCGAGCGGACGGTCGAGTGGCTGCGAGAGCACAACGGCGAGGGGCCGTACGAACGCCACGTCGTCCCGAACTACGGCCACATCGACTGCATCTTCGGGAAGAATGCCGCCGAGGACGTGTATCCGCTGATTCACGACCACCTGGAGAGGCACTCGCCGGCGACCTGAGGCACCCCGCAGCGTCGACCGCACGTCCAGCGCGGTGGAAGGGTACGTCGACCGCGCTTCCAGCACCGCGGGTTCCCGGGCTCTGGGGGAGCTAGGCGGGACGTGCGCGCGCCAGACCAGTCGCCCCCGCGGCCTCGTGCCGCGGGTTCCCGGGCTCTGGGGGAGCTAGCGTCATT
>JBDGRG010000396.1:0-7154 GCA_042218355.1 Bradymonadaceae bacterium | reverse complement strand
CCTCCGGCGCGCCCGCGTGCGCGCCGCCCGGCCGGTGCCGGCCAAGGGGGTCCGCGCGGCTGCTTTCACACGAGCCGCGGGTGGCGACGTCCCCCGCCCCTGTAGTGGGAAGAGCCGCTTCAACCGCGCGACGACGGCCGGACGCCGAGACCACCCCCTCCATGATCGTGATCGCGTTTTCGGCGGCGAGCGTTGCGTCGAATTTGCAGGATCGGTCGGGGCCCGGGGGCACCGTGCGTCCGTCGAACACCGTCATCTCCCCGACGAAAGACGCCCCTGCATGTTGCACGGCCCCCGGTCGATCGGGTTACTGTCCCACCGACGGAATCGCACAGCGACGCCGAGGGAGCTGGAGATGACCTTCGAGCCCGACGAACCGTACCGCACACTTGCTGGCCCCGGTGAGAGCGAGCTGGTGGTCGATCGCAGCCGATTTCTCGGTCGCGCTCGTCCGGTCGAGTCGGAAGAGCGGGCTGAAGCGTTCGTCGAGGAGCTGCGGTCCGAACACTACGACGCCCGTCATGTCTGCTACGGGTTGCGCGTCGGGCGGGGCGGCCAGCGGATCGACCGCTCGAACGACGACGGCGAACCGCCGCGGACGGGCGGTTTTCCGATCTGGCAGGTCCTGGACGGTGAAGACGTGACGAATTCGATCTGTGGGGTGGTTCGATACTTCGGTGGCGTCGAACTCGGCACCGGCGGGTTGACTCGGGCCTATCGGGAGACGGCGCGCGAGGCCATCGACGATGCAGGCATCACCGAGCACTTTCCGGAGACGAACATCGAGCTGACCATCCCGTACGATCGCCTCGACGCGGTCGAGCACGCGGCCGAGAGCAGCGAGATGGCACGCATTGTCGAGACCGAATACACCGACGACGTGACGATGGAACTGGCCGTCCGACGTCGGTCGAAGGAGACCTTCCTGGACCGGCTGGGCGAGGTGCTGGGGCGAGAGCTGAAGGGGCAGAAACAGGACGAATCCATCGACGAGTAACGAAACACTCCGAGACGAGGAGGAGAACATGATGCGCGATGATTACGAGGACAAGGTCGTCTGGATCACGGGTGGTGGCACGGGGATCGGGAAGGCGGTTGCACTCCAGTACGCCGAGCTGGGGGCGAACGTCGCGGTCACCGGGCGCCGGATGCACAAGCTGGAGGAGGCCGTCTCCGAGGTGGAGGAGTACGGAGGTTCGGGTCTGGCAGTCCAGGGAGACGTCACGGACGAAGCCCGCGTCGAGGAGGCGGTGGACGAGATTGTCGATCACTTCGGCCGACTGGACGTCTCGATCGCAAACGCGGGCTATGCCGCAGAGGGGGGTATCGGAGAGCTCGACGCGGACGACTGGCGGCGCCAACTGGACGTGAATGTCGTCGGATTGGTGATGACTGCCAAGTACAGCATTCCGGCGCTGATGGAGACGGGCGGGCGGCTGGGATTGACCGGCAGTGTCGCGGGCACCGTCCCGCTGCCCGACGAGATCGCATACTCCGCTTCGAAATACGCCGTCCGTTCGATCGGACAGTCCCTGTCGGTCGAACTATCGGACACGGAGGTCAGCTGCACGACGATCCAACCCGGTTTTGTCGAGAGCGAGATCGTCAAGAGGGACAACGAGGATCAGGTCCACGAGGACTGGGAGGATCGGCGCCCCCAGCAGTTTATCTGGCCGGCCGACGCAGCCGCCGAGAAGATCGTGAAGGCGCTGGACCGGCGCAAACGGGAGTACACCTTTACCGGTCACGGTCGGGCGGCGGCCTTCGTCGGCAAGCACGCGCCGGGCGTCCTGCATCACGCGTTGAGGATGGTCCGCGACGACGAGGACTCGGACTGGCCGCGTTAGTTTCTTCCCTATTCCCCGTTCCCCAGTGCTGGTCCGTCGTACTCGTCCGCCTCGAAGAAGGGGCAATGGTCGAGGGGCATCGTCTGCAGGCAGGGATGGTCGCTCAGTGCGGCGCCCTCGGTGGCCAGAAACCACCCGACCTGATTCGTCATGAAGGAGGGGATGTCGAAGGGAGCGCCCGGACGAGGAGCGTTGAAGGTATGTGTGCCGGCGGTGTTCAGATACGGCAGCCGCAGCCCGCTGCTGCCCGTCGACGTCGAGACGGTCGCGCGGAGCGGGCTGTCGGCGTCGGGGTTCGGGTCCGGCTCGTCCGGATTGGCGTCCGAGCGGAACGTTCCGCGGTCGAGATCGTCGGCGTCGAAGAGCGTGCCCGGGTGCGACGGAAAGCGACTCAGCGAGGGCAGACCCTCGTAGACAAAGCGGTCGACCAGAAACTGATTGGCCGGCTTGCCGTATCTGGGGGACGCGCGGCGAGTCTCGAGCAGTCCCGCCGCCCGAGCCTGGGTCAGTCCGGTATTGATGGGGACGGTCTGGTCGCCGATGGTCCCGACGAGCAGCGTGTTCGTGGTCGTCTGCCGGAAGCGTGGCTGCTCGTAGGGGAATTCGAGCGGCCTCAGAAAGTAGTGGGGCGCCCAGTTGGCCGGGTCGGCCGGCGCGAGCAGCATCTGTGAGATCCCGAGGAAGCGGCGGAATCGAGGGGTCTGCCGCTGCATCCCCCATCCCCAGTCGAGTGCGGCGAGCGTCGACCCCGCCGGGTAGAGGATGTTCTGGTAGGTCGTGTTGCGCTCGAACGTGTCGATCCGTTCCTCCAGTGTCCCATCGGGCCCGCGTATCTCGACGACCAGTCGATCGCCGAATCGTGCCGGATGTTTCACGGTTCGTCGGGCGATGGCCCGACCCTTCTCCCCCTTGCGGAGGGCCTCGAGCTGGGCCTCGGGCACGCAGCGATCGAGGGGCTGGCAGGTATCGTCGGGCGCGCAGTAGTGTTTGTCGGGACAGCTCTCCCCCCCGCAGGAACTGGCCTCCACACAGCCGAGCAGGTCCTTTTCGACGTCGACGGACGGGTCGAAGCCGAGCTTCGCCCGCCGCGCCGAGCCGCTCTTCGCGTCGGCCGCGACCGAGACCCGGAAGCCTCCTTTCCGCACTCGCGCCCGTCCCGCGCGATCCTCGACCGGAACGTGCGGGCGCTGCTCGCGGGCGAGGTTGCGCAACACCACGCGGTCCCCGGGCTCGGCTGCCTCGGTGCGTGCGAACGGGACCCGGACGGTGTCGATGCCGGTCGGGAGGACCCAGGAAAGCTTCATTTCGGATTCGTCGTCGCCGTCCGAGTCGCCGGCGGGTTCACCGATCAGCAGGGGACCCATCATCCGGAGTGTCACCGCGGATCGGACGTGCCCGATGGTCGTCCGCGCAGCGATGTCCGACAGCCCGCCGCCGCCGGCGTTCGTCGCCGCCGCGGTCACCGTCGGTTCGATCGCGGCGAGGATGCCGGTCTGGATGGCGCCCAGCGAGGTCCCGAAGGCGGCGTACGACCGGTTGCCACCGAAATCGACGGTCCCGTCGCCGTCGAAGTCCCCGCGCAATTCCCCGCGGCCGTCGCCGTCGTGGTCCCACGAGGCGACGATCCCGGAGTGCGCCTCGGTCCATCGGCTGTCGCGCGGCTTACTCGGCCAGCGCTTCTCCCCGCTCCAGCTGCGCATAATCCGGACGAACTGCATCTGGTCGATCGCCGTCTGCTGCATCATCGATCGCGAGTGCAGCAGGTCGGAGCTGAAGTAGTCCTCGCCCGGGTCGGGGGTGCCGTCGTTTCGAATGTCGCGGGCGCGATCGTGCTGGATGACCTTCCCGAGATTCGGCACGCCGAATCCCTCGAGAATGCTGTCGAGAGCCCCTTTGAATTCGGACGGAATCTCGATGCCGTGTCCGGCGGCGTCGATGGCACAGGTCGCCAGGCCGAGTCGGGCGAAGGCGCCGGCGACGAGGATCAACTCGAATCGCGTCGAGGAGATGGCGTGGCTGTAGACGACGACGGGGAAGGGCTCCGAGCGGCCGGGCCCCTCTTTGGGGATGGTGCAGGTGAACGTGACTTCGCCGGGCTCGATGTTGCCGCGACCGGTGGCCGGGTCGATTCGGAAGTGCTCGTCGGTCACCTGGGGATTCGTCCCGTCGATCGTCGCGGCGGCGTTCTCCCCCGCCAGACCATCGTCGTCCGACAGCAGGTACGGCGAGACGAACGACCCCGACACGAAGTGGTCGATCTGGTCGAGTTCGTCCTTGATCGTCTGCGCCGCCTTCGAACCGACCTGGTCGCCGACCAGCGGGATCAGCTGGTTGATCAGCCCCTGGGGCAACTCGAAGACCATCGGCGAGTCGTCCTCCTGACCGTTGACGTCGTGGACCAGTTCGAGCTTCGGTTTGTAGCGGTCGGCGAGCCGCGAGAAGGAGCCGTGGCCGTACAGGCCCGCCCGCATCGCCTCGAGTGTGCGCGTGGGCCGACCCGTCGTGAACGACCACGCGAACTGGACGCCGTCGAGACTCGACGTGAACCGGTCGGGAAATCGTTCGGGGAGAATGTCGCGGAGCGGGCGGAGCGCGTCGTTCTGGCGGACGTGTTTGATCGACGGATAGGGGCTGTGAACCTCGGCGCCGTCGCGGCCGCGGAGGGCGCTGGTGAGGACGACGGCGTAGGTCGTCTCCTGGCGGAGCGGGCGAACCGGCCGGGCGATCAGCGTGTCGGTCTCCCGCTCGTAGAACGTCATCAGCTGGCCGGGAGCCAGCGGATCGGCCCCGGGATCGAGCGTGTTCGGCACGTCGCGGACGCCGTCCCCGTCGGTATCCTCGGTCGGATCGAGGACCCCGTTTCCGTTGACGTCCGGTTCCCGGACGGTCTCGAAGAGGAGATTGGTCCCGGCCGAGCGCGGGTCGTTCGCGAAGAAGTTCGAGGATTCCTTGTGTGTGACGGGATAGTTCCCGCGCCCCATGTCGAGCAGGCGAAGTCGGCCGAAACCGGGGCTATCCGGGTCGACGTTGACCAGGTAGACGGCGTCGTCGGAGAAGTCCGGGGTCGGCTCGTGGTGCCGTTCGGCGAGGCGGCGGACGTCGAGCGCATCGTCGAACTGGACCGTGATCGGCTGGAGGAGCCCGAAGCCGCAGGCGTCGTTGATGCGGCGGCGGACGTCGGTTTCCTCGTCGGTGCCCCCGAGCGTCGAGACGTTCAGACTCCGCCCGGTCGGACACCCCTGGTCGGGAGCGGTCGCGAGGTCGTTGGGAAATGGAATCTCGGGGAAGGGCCGAGCCTCGAAATCGACGACGACCCCCGGACCGCCGGTCGACCGTCTCGATCGCAGGCCCTCGGCCTCGCCGGCAGCCGGGCCGCAGGAGGCAGAGAACAGCAGCGCGCTGCACAGGAGAACAGCCCGAACCGGCGGACGTCGGATCGCCATCGTGTGAAGGGGCGGCGCGCAGAGGGAACGACCGGGCTAATCCCCGCCGTACTGGAGCTCGTAGTCCTCGATCGAGGCCTCGATGACGTCCGAGGCGTGATCGCGGCCGTAGACGTCGTCGACCTCGATGTCCTTGTCCTCGGGGATGGTCCGACCCTCTTCGGGGACGGATTTGTAGGTCAGGAAGTAGTGGCGGAGTCGCTCGATCAGGACGTCCGGCACGTCGCCGATGTCCCGTGCGCCGCCGTAGACGTTGTCGTTTTCGAGCACGCCGACGATTTTGTCGTCGGCCTCGTCGTGGTCGATCATCCGCAGTCCGCCGATGATCTGAGCGTTGATCAGGATTTCGGATCGGCTGATCGTCCGCTCGCTGATCACGCAGATGTCGAGCGGGTCGTGGTCGCCGCGGCTGGACTTCGGGCTGAGGTCGTTGACGCGAGTCCCGCAGAACGTCCGGGGGATGAAGCCGTACAGGGCCGGGGGCTGCGAGGAGTAGCGCTGCGGACGGTCGACCTCGAGGTATCCCGTCGTCTTGTCGACCTCGTACTTGACCGAATCGAACGGCGTGATCTCGATGTAGGCACTGACCACCTCCGGGGGATCGGGGCCGACCTCGAGTCCGTGCCAGGGGTGGGGACGCCAGCGATAGAAGGGGGAGGGAAAGTCCGCCATGGGGGTCGGCAGGCTTCAGTCGCGACGCGACCGTCGGAGCTGATGCGACGGGTCAGTTCAGGTATTCGTCCTTGGCCCACTCGTAAAACTCCATGTCCGCCGAGCAGACCTCGCGAATCTGATCGCGGAGGTCCTCGGAGATGTCTTTGGCGCCCTCGGGGGCTGGACTCGTGTTGCGCTTACGGAGGTTCATCTCGGCGTCGAACCGGTTCTCGAACTGGCGCTGGAACCGGGGGAAGTCGTCGACGAACCCGACGAGGTCGAACCGTTTGAGGTTCTCGCGCGCCTTCTGCTGAAGTTCGTCCGATTCGCGCTCCTCGTACGAAGCCGACCCGGCGCCCGCGAAGTAGGCGATGTACATCTGACCGATCCCTCGACCGCGCTCGGTGTCGAGGAACTTCTCGATGCCGGTGTGGATGTCGTAGCGCGGGTCGCTCTTCGCTCGGTGCTTGTTGTACAGGTAGTGCGACAGCCAGCGGTCGACCGGGTTTCGGATCGTCGTGATGAACGAGTATTCACCGCCGAACTGAGTGAGAATCTGCTCGTTGATGCAGACGTGGCCCCAGGTGTAGCTGGTCTTCGGGTGGGCCAAGAAGTACGAGAGTACGCGGCGGCGGACGTCCCAGGTCGTGACGTCATCCCCCAACCCCTCCGCGGCGTCGTCGCACGCTCCGGGATGGACGTGTTGGAGGCCGTTCCCCGGGAAGCACCAGAGCGAGCGATAGGCGCGGGTGATCTCGGTGTGGACACTCGTCGTCGCGCACTTGGGGACCCGAACGAAGCAGATCTGGTCCTCGAGGGCGCCCGAGACCGTCCGGTCGAGGAAGGCCCGAACGTCGCGGCCGAGGACGCCGCGCATCTCCTCGTCGAGGTGGTTGATCACCTGCGGGATCGTCCGCTCGCCCCGGAGCACCTCGAAGAGGTTCATTTTGATGCGGCCGTCGTTCTTGCGCTCGGTCATAGTGGTCGTCCCGTCGTACGGAGTCGGTGTTCGCTCGCGGGAGCCCACGGGTAGCGACCCGGGACGAACGTGTCAACGGGGGCGGGTCGGTGGGCGTGAGATCCCACGCGACCGGCTCGGCCGAGTGCGGTCGCCGGGGCGCTTCGCGGCTCGGGGGGACGTCTCAAATCCATCTTTCACGTCCACGTCCCACGTCCACGTCTCACGTCCACGTCCCACGTCCACGTCTCA
>JBDGRG010000395.1:0-2466 GCA_042218355.1 Bradymonadaceae bacterium | reverse complement strand
CGGCGGCGCTGGAGGGGGCGGCGGCGCCGGCGGATGCGGGGGGCAAGGGGGCGAAGGGGGGCGTCCCGGGGGCGGCTCCGTGGCGCTGTACCTGCAGGGCAGTTCGGTCGCGATCCAGGGGTCGACGATCGTCGGGGGTGAAGGTGGCACCGGGGGCGCGGGTGGCAAAGGGGGACCCGGCGGCGAGGGCGGGGGCGGCGGAAAGGGTGGATCCGGGGAGGACGACAGTGGGACCGGCGGCGACGGAGGGGCGGGGGGGAACGGAGGGCGAGGGGGCGCCGGTGGGGGCGGAGCCGGCGGTGCGTCCTTCGCCGTCTACTCGACCGAGCCGCTCTCCCCGAAACCGACGGATACGAACATCGTAAAGGGGACGGGCGGCAAGGGCGGGCCGTCGCCGAACCCGAATGCGTCGGGCGCTCGGGGGCCCGCCGAGAAGATCCGGATCGGTTCGAACTGAGCGGACTGCTCAGTCCTCGTCGTCGAACCGGTCCTTCAGCTCCGAGAGGCGATCCATCCGTCGCTTCTCGCCGGCGAGGTCGTCGGACGCGCCCTCGGCGGACTCCCCGCTCGGGCGGGAGGGCTCTCGGTCCTCGGCGGCTCGGCCCTCGAGCTGGCGAAAGCGGCGCTCGAGTTCTTCACGGCGACCGCCTCCCTCGCCGAGGTCGTCCAGCTCGGCCCGGGCCTCGGTGCGGGCGCTCTGCCTGTCGAGTTGGCTCGCCATGCGGTCGAACTCGCCGAAGGTCTCGTCGGTTCCGAACGGATCGTCTCCGGGCCGTTCGCCCGCCGTGTCGCTGGTGCTCCGGGGCGGTCGGTTCTCGACCCCCTCGGACCCCCTCGAGCGGGTCGGTGACTGCCGTTCGTCGAATTTTTCGCGGAGCTCACGGGCGCGCTCGGAGCGGCCCGAACCGGTCGACCGGCGCGAATGGCTGTCGAGCTTCATCGCCAGCGCCTCGATCGACGCGTCGAGGTCCTCGAGTCGCGAGCGGTGATCCTCAAGCTGCTCGCGCAGCCGGTGCGCCTCGCGGGCGGCGTCCTTCTTGACCCGGAGCGCCTCGCGCGCCAGGTCTTCGTCGCCCTTCTTCAGCGCGAGCATCGCGCGTTCCTCCCACTCGTCGGCGCGGTCGCGCGCCTCTCGCACGGCCTCGTCGAGTTCTCGCTCGACCTGTTCGAGCTCGGCTCGCCGGCGCCGCCCCTCGCGCAGACTCGCCTCCATCTCCTCGACCAGCGATTTGCGGTCCGAGGGGCCGTCGCCCCCCAGGAGATCGTTGACGTTCGAGCGGACGAGTCGGTCGAGTCGATCCAGCAGGCTCATCGCATCCTCGCGTGTCGCTCGGTCGCCTCTCAGTCCGCACCGAACATGTCGACGGTGCGCGAATCTTCGGTCTCCTGGTCGTCGTCCGAGGGGTCCCCGTCGGTCTCCGATGCGGTCTGCTCGTCCGCCGCCGGGGACGCTCCCGGACCGGCCGACGGGGGCTGGTCTCCCGACGGTGCCGCGTCGTCCGGCGCACCGGCGAACAGGCGCGTCTCCATGCCCCGGTCGTACTCGGTCCACTCCGCCTCGCCGTTTGGACCGTCGCGATGCGAGCGGACCGCCTGGTGGAACTGGTTCATGCCGCTGTCGATCATGTCGATCTCGTGCAGCAGCATCGCTTCCGGCGTCTTCGGCTCGACGGGCGCGCCGTACTCGCGGTGTCCGTGGTGGCTGAGGACCAGGTGCTTCAGTTGCTGGAGCAGTTCGTCGGGCAGCTGCCCCTCCATCGCGTCGGCGACTCGCCCGACCAGCTCGGCGCCCCCGGCGACGTGGCCGACCAGCTGGCCCTCGGTCGTGTACGCGATCGACCGATCGTACTCGAGCTCGTCGATTTTCCCGAAGTCGTGGAGCACGCACCCGGCGACGAGGAGGCTGCGGTCGACCAGGTCGGGGTAGTAGGTGTCGTAGTGGTCGGCCAGGTCGACGCCGATCCGGATCATCGACAGCGTATGTTCGAGCAGGCCGCCGATGTAGTCGTGGTGCTTGGACTTCCCGGCGGGAGCGTGGACGAAGGCGTCGCGGCGGTCCTCGTCGCCCAACAGCGTTCCCAGGAACTCGCGGATCGGGGCGCGGGTTACCTCCCGGTCGACCACCGACCGAAGCTGGTCGAACAGCTCGTCGATCTCCCAGCGCGTGTGCCGGAGGAATTTCCGCAGCTGGACCTCGTCGTCGGCAACCCGCTTGAGATCCCGGACCTTGATCTGGAGCTCCCCGTTGTACGTCGAGACCTCGCCCTCGACCCCGACGAAGTCGTCGGCCTCGAAGCGGCGGTCGAGGGCCTCGACGTTCTCCCAGACGCGCCCCTCGATGCGCCCGGTCCGGTCCGCGAAGGTCACCGCCAGGTACGGATCGTCGTTCTTGGTCCGCCGGCGCTGTTTGTCGGTGGTCAGAAACACCGACTGGACGTAGTCGTGGGCGTTCAGATCCTCGACGAA
>JBDGRG010000394.1:3965-4980 GCA_042218355.1 Bradymonadaceae bacterium | reverse complement strand
CCGGCCGCCCAGAGCTAGAAGCTCTGGCCACGTCTGTTTGGCGAACATCGCAGCGTCGATCCCACAGAGTTGGATCACACCCCGTCGGGTCGGTTGCAGCGCCCACCCGTTGCGCTCACGCTGTGCGGCGACCGGCGAGTCGATGCCGTGCCTGGTCCGCATGCCCGTTGTGCTCGAGGCTCGATGGAACGACGCATTCGACAGGCGATCCGATGGCTGGTGGGGGACCTCGTCGCGGAACGGTATGTCGCCATCACGGTGGTCAGCCTGGTGGTGACCGTCGTCGCCGGCTGGACGCTGGTCTCGGAGTGGAGCATCGACAGCGATTTCCGCGCACTGCTGCCGGCCGATGCCCGGCCCACCAGGGCACTCGAGTACGTCGAGTCGAGACTCGGGTCCGCGACCGCGATGTTCGTCGTCGTCTCGTCGCCGAGCCTCGCATCCAACAAGCGCTTTGCGGAGGACCTCGCCGAGAAGCTCCGCGCGATGGACGAGGTCGCTCTGGCCCATTTTCACAACGAGAAGTCCTTCTTCGAGCGTCGTCAGCTCCTGTATCTGTCGGTCGAGGAGCTGAAGGAGCTTCACGATGAACTCGAGACGCGGATCCGGCGGGCGAAACGGCGTGCGAATCCGCTCTACGTCCCCCTGGACGGAGACGAGTCGGAGCAGTCGGCGGCAACGTTCGCCCGGCGCTGGAGAACCCGGGTCGACCAGTTCGAGGAGTATTTGGTCAGCGACGACCGTCGGTCGCTGACCATTTTCGTGCGGTTGTCCCAAGCGGGGTCGAACCTCGAGCAGTCCTCGAGGGTTCTCGAACGCATCGAACGAACCGCTCGGTCGCTTCGACCGTCCACCTACCACCCGAAGATGACCGTCGACTACGGGGGAGGGCTCGTCGCGCGCCAGCAACAGTACGCGACGATCATGGACGACGTCGGCGGTGCGGCGTTCGGCGAGCTGGCGGTCCTCTGTCTGCTGCTCGCACTCTTCTTTCGCCGTCTTCGGGCCGTGATTC
>JBDGRG010000394.1:0-3933 GCA_042218355.1 Bradymonadaceae bacterium | reverse complement strand
GCACCTGTTGAACAGCTACGACCGGTATCGGCGTCGCGGGACCTCTCCGAGCGAGTCGCTGGTCGCCTGTTACCTGAGTACGGGCCGCTCGACGCTGGTCGGCGGTCTGACGACGTTCGCGACGTTCGTCGTGCTCGCCTTCACTGATTTTAGGGGGATCGTGCAATTCGGTCAGATTTCCGCGGTCGGCATCTTGCTGACGATCGTGGCGATGTTGACGACGCTGCCGGCGTTGTTGCTGACCCTCGAGCGGATCTGGCAGACCCCCCGTCCCGAGCCGATGGACTCGCGTCGCGGCGAGGAGTGGATGGGTGGGGCCTCCGCGGGACGGGCAGGCTGGATCGCGCTGGCGGCCGCCGGAGCGATCCTGGTCGTCTGGTCGGCCCTGCACGTCTCCGAGGTGGAGTTCGAAGAAAACTTCTACGCCATCGGCGAGGTCCACTGGCCCTGGGAGCGGCTGGACGCCGAAGACGTCCCGGGTCGGGCGGGCTCGGTCCATCACGCCCGGAGGGCGGCAAAGACGGCGGCGCGGTCGGTCGCGGAGTACGCGGTCGACGTGCGCCGGGGGGTGGCCCCCGACAGTTTCGAACCCTCGCGCCGACAGACCTCGACCCGCGAGAAGTACGAGAGTGCGGTGGGCGACCAGATCTCGTCGACGCCGACCGTACTGTTGTTCGAGAAGCGTCGGGCGGCGTGGGACGGATACGAGACCATCGCGCATCTGCACCGCCAGGGCCGACTCGACACCTTCGAGTCGGTGACGTCGATCTACGAGTTCGTGCCGGCGCGACCGGAGGTCCAGAAGAAGCGACTGCGGCAGATCGAGCGGATCGAACGGTTGATCGAGGAGAGCGATCTGGGCGGCGTGAAGAAGAAGCTGCGCCGGCGGATCGAGGAGCTTCGGGCGAAGACCGACGTCGAGGTCGTCACCCCCGAAGATCTGCCGGGCTGGACGAAGCGATTCTTCCGGGAGGCGGGGGCGGATCCGAAGCCCCCGGCGCCGGGCGAGTCGTTCGCCTACGGGTACGTCGTCTTCATGGTTCGGGCAGTCAATACGCTGGTCGGCCGCAACGCCCGGCGAGTCGCTCGGCAGCTCGATACGATTCGTCGGGAGGTCGAGGGGGAGTTCACGATCGCCTCGGAGGCCGAGGCGTACGTCGCGTTGCTCGATTCCATCCGGTGGGGGGGAGTGCGGTTGGCGGCGATCGGAGGTGCGGTCGTGCTACTGATCTTGATCCTCGCGTTCCGCGATCCGGTGCGCGGGACGATCGCCTTCTCGTCGCTCGCGTTCGCCGGCCTGCTGCTGTTCGGACTGATCGGCTGGCTGGGGATCCGGCTGGACGTCTACAACATCGTCTTTCTGACCGCGATCATCGGGGTTTCGGTCGACGACGACGTCCACTTCTATCGCCGATACCTCGAGATGGGCCGGGGGCAGATCGTCGAGGCGATTCGGTGGGTGGGCCCCGCAGTCGCCATGAATACGCTGACGTCCGCGATCGGATTCGGCGGACTGGCCTTCACCGAAAACCGGGGCCTCCAGTCGATCGGTCACCTGGCCGTGGTCGGTGTGGTCTGCTCGCTGCTCTCCACGCTGATCATGCTCCCGCTGGTCATCAAGGCGGTGGAGCTGCTCGATCTCCAGGCTGCCCCCGAGGAGCGGGGGACGCGACCGCGGTAACGGCGGGACGGGGAGGGCGAGATCGGCGTCAAGACAGCTCGGCGGCCTCGGCGCATTCGATGCAGCGGCGGGCGTATGGGATCGCCTTCAGCCGGTCGACGGCGATCTGGTCGCCGCAGGCGACACAGGTGCCGTAGGTTCCCTCTTCCATTCGGTCGAGCGCGGCGAGGACGTCCTTCAGCTCCTCGCGGTAAGTCGGATCGAGCTGGTTGAGGACCTCTTCGTTCTCCAGCTCGACGCTCTGATCCTCGAGATCCTTGTCGAGCGGTTCGTTCTCGTGACGGCGGTCGGATTCGATCCGACGCCAGCGGTCGTGGATCTCGTCGCGCTTCTCAACCAGCTCCTCGCGCAACTCGCGCATCGTCTCGTCGTCCATCTCGGTGTCTCCGTGTGGCGGGTTGAGCGGACGCCTGCTCGGCGCGTCGGCTACGACAGTCGGATGGCTCGCGTCAATCCGGGGCGCGTCCCACGTCCGGCGGTCCGCGGGTTGTCGAAAGCCGCGGTTCGACCCGCCGGACGTCGGGTCGGGCGCCCGAACGCCGGTCCGAGTCCTCAGATCGACTCGAGTACCCGCTGGAGACGAGCGTCGGCGTCCTCGGCGACGTGGCCGATCTCGTCGTTGTCGACCGCCTGGAACATCGTCGTCGGCTTGAGGATGCTGACCGTCACTCCGCTGCCGTCGTCGGCTTCCTGCACCACGACGTTGCACGGCAGGAGCGTGCCGAGATGGGGCTCGCCCTGCAGGCCTTCGTGGGCCAGTTCCGGATTGCAGGCGCCCAGAATCTGGTAGTCGCGGAAGTCCGCCCCGAGCTTTTTGTCCAGCGTCGCGGCTACGTCGATCTCGGTGAGGACGCCGAATCCCTCCTCGCCCAGCGCATCCGTCACGCGCTGAACGGCGGTGTCGAAATCGACGTCGCCCAGATCCTTCGAATAGGCATAGTCGACGGTTTCCATGGTTGGACCTCGCTGGTATCAGTGTTGTCGCATGCGAAACAATCGCAACGGTGAACCTCGACGCGCCCGGACGAGTTTCAAGTCATGGCGAGCAGACGCGCCGACGAACCCCGTCGGTCCAGCCGGTTCGACCGGGGCGGGACGAAACTTGCATCGTGCTTCGTTCGGGGGCGCCGACGCCGTCCGAAGTCGCGCTGTCGCACGCAACGCACTCGACTTCTCTGCCACTGGAGGAATGCCGATGACTGTTCTCGCCGCCACCGATTTTTCCGAGTCCTCGCGCACCGCCGTCCGACAGGCCGCGGAGATCGCCGATCGCCGGGGGACTGAACTGGTCCTCGTCCACGCGGTCGAAGCCGCCTCCGGAAGCCGGACGTGGATCTACACGCCCAGTGAAGTCGACCGGATGGAGGAGGAGTGGCGGGAGGCAGCGCTCGAACGGCTGGAGGACTTCTACAGCGACCTCGAGGCGCCGGCCGTCTCCCCCTCGGAGGTGACGCTTCGCGTCCAGATGGGGGCGGGCGACGACGGCGTGCTGGACGCGGCCAACGCGGTCGAAGCCGATCTGGTCGTGCTCGGAGCGACGGGTGCGAACCGGGTCGAGGATGCCCTGGTGGGAAGCACCCCGCAGACGGTCGCTCGCCGCTGCCCGGAGCCGGTGCTGGTCGTCCCGCGGACCGGGCGGGTCGGTCCGTACGAGCATGTCCTCGCGCCCGTCGATTTTACCGACTGCAGCCGCGAGAGCGTCGAGCGAGCCATCTCGATCGCCAGGCGGGACGGGGCGGAGTTGACGATTCTCCACGCCTATCACTTCGCCGTGGTCGACAGTACCTATCTGCCGACGAACCTCCCGGCCGAGTCGATCGAGACCTACGAACAACGCGTCAGCGAGCGCCTGGAAAGGCTGGTCGACTCCCTCGATCTGTCGGGGGTCGACTGCTCGGTGCTCCGCGGCGAAGGTTTCGCCGACGAGGTGATCGTCGATACCGTCGACGAGGTCGGGGCGGATGCGGTCGTGATGGGGACCCACGGGCGTCGCGGGCTGGATCGCCTGTTCCTCGGGAGCACGGCCACCAAGGTGCTGCGTCAGATGCCGACCACCGTGATGACGGTCCGGAGACTCGAGGAGGACTGACAGGGGGCGCAACGTTTTCGGGCTGGGGTGGGATCGCGAAAAATATTCGCTCCATTCGCCGGGATCACGCGGGCTCGGCTCCGGCCCGACCGTCGGTTCGAGCGGTGCGGGCGGGGCGCGGCGGCTGGCCCGCGACTTGCAAAGTGATCACGGTGGATTCGAC
>JBDGRG010000393.1:3423-4520 GCA_042218355.1 Bradymonadaceae bacterium | reverse complement strand
GGCTGTTATACTGACCCGCGCTTTTTTTCGCGACTGCGGCGTACGGGGGAGACAGCGTCCGCCGGGTCGAACCGGGGGAGGGGGTTCCATCCGAGAGGATCCGTCGCCGCGGGCAAGACTTCAGGAGACGAGGACGAGATGACCGTCGAGACGACGACTGCATCCGGGGCGGCCGCGGAGGTCGATGCGGACGCCGAGACCGAGACGATCGTCTGCGAGAATCCCGCCACCGGCGAGCGCATCGGCGAAGTGCCGGTAACCCGGCAGGACGAACTCGAAGAGGCGGTTCGCAAGGCGAGGGACGCGCAGTCGCACTGGGCACGCATTCCGGCCGAGGACCGCGCGGACTACCTGCTGGAGGCCCGCGAGGTGCTGCTCGACCACCGTGCCGAGTTGAAGTCGCTGATCGTCGAGGAGACCGGGAAGGCGCCGCCCGACGCGCTGGCGGAGTTGTTGACGGTCTTCGACACGATGGGGTTCTACGCCAAGGAGGGGCCCGAGCTGGTCTCGGACGAACAGGTCGACCTGCATCTGCTGAAAAACAAGCGGACGATCGTCCAGAAGGCGCCGGTCGGGCTGGTCCTCAACATCAGCCCGTGGAATTTCCCGTTCGATCTGGCCATGACGCCGGTGATGCCAGCGTTGATGGCCGGAAATGCGGCGGTCGTCAAACCGTCGGAGTACACGCCGATGACGGCGATCCGGGCAGTGGAACTGATGAACCGGGCGGGATTCCCGGAGGGGCTGATCCAGGTGCTACCCGGATACGGGGAGACCGGCGCGGAGCTGATCGAGCGGGCCGATGCCGTCAGCTTTACCGGGAGTGTCGAGACCGGTCGCATCGTCGCCGAGTCGGCCGCCGAACAGTTGATTCCGGCCACGCTGGAGCTCGGGGGCAAGGATCCGTTGATCGTGCTGGACGATGCGAACGTCGAGCGAGCCGCGCAGGGCGCGGTCTGGGGCGCGTTTTTCAACAGCGGGCAGTGCTGCATGTCGGTCGAGCGCGCCTATGTTCACGAGGACGTCTACGACTCCTTCGTCGATCGGGTCGTCGAGCTGACCGAGAATCTCCGCCAGGGGATCCCCGAGGGGAACGA
>JBDGRG010000393.1:1494-3413 GCA_042218355.1 Bradymonadaceae bacterium | reverse complement strand
ACGAGGTCGACGTCGGGGCGATGACGTTTCCGGATCAGCTCGACCTCGTCGAGGAGCACGTCGAGGGGGCGCAGGAGGCCGGTGCCCGGGTGTTGATCGGCGGCGAACGCGCCGACATCGGGGAGGGCGACTTCTTTCAACCGACGGTGTTGACCGAGGTCGACCACGACATGGCGGTGATGCAGGACGAGACCTTCGGGCCGTTGTTGCCGGTGATGGAGGTTCCCACGGCCGCCGAGGCCGTCCGACTGGCCAACGACACGCCCTTCGGTCTGAATGCGTCGATCTGGTCGACCGACCGAGACCGGGCGCGGCGGTTCGCCCGGCGGATCGACGCCGGCAACGTCTGCATCAACGACGTCATCGCCAGTTATGTCGCCGTCGAGGCGCCCTACGGGGGGAACAACGACTCGGGCATCGGCCGGCGGAAGGGGCGCTGGGAGATCGAGGAATTCGTCGAGCCGAAGACCATCATGGACGATCTGATCGGTCTGGACCGCGAACCCTACTGGTATCCGTACAGCGACAAGGTCGAGCGGGCGATCGACAAGCTCTTCAATGCGCTCTATCGGAAGGACTACACGGAGAAGATCAAGGGGTTGTTCTCGTGACGTCCGGGCAGCCCCGGTCCGGACGACGTCCGACCATTCACCGACTGAGACCGGCGGCGGCCGACGCGATCGGCCGTTCGAGTGGCGTCGAGAGCATCGGCGCCATTCGCGTGCGGGCGACGCTGTCGCGGCCGACCGACCGATCTATCAACTACATCGCCGAGTTCTCGTTCGTGCGGCCGGAGTTCGGCACCTCTCCGGGTCCGACCGGCGGCGAGGTTACTCGGCACGACCGTCGAGCGACCAGTCATGAGTGACGACAAGGACATCGGGATTCTCTCGGAACCCGTTCCGTTCGGGAAGTATTATCTCCTCGAACGGATCAGTGTCGGCGGCATGGCCGAGATCTACAAGGCCAAGGCCTTCGGGGTGGAGGGGTTCGAGCGGGTGCTGGCCGTCAAGAAGATCCTCTCGAACATCGCCGAAGACGAATCGTTCATCGAGATGTTCGTCGACGAGGCGAAGATCGCCGGCCAGCTGAATCATCCGAACATCGCGCAGATCTACGACCTCGGGAAGGTCGACGACGCCTACTACATCGCGCTGGAATACATCAGCGGCAAGGACCTGAAGACGATCTTCGAGCGGTCCCGCCGCGTGGGCGAGTCGGTCGACATCCCCCAGATCTGCTACGTCTGCAAGAAGGTCTGCGAGGGGCTCGATCACGCACACGAGAAGACGAACTCCCAGGGGGAGCCGCTGAACATCGTCCACCGCGACGTCTCGCCCCAGAACATCCTGATCTCCTACGAGGGCGAGGTGAAGATCATCGACTTCGGCATCGCCAAGGCCCAGGGGAAGACGAGTCAGACCCAGGTCGGGGTGCTGAAGGGAAAGTTCAGCTACATGAGCCCCGAGCAGGTCCGCGGGCTGCAGGTCGACCATCGCAGCGATCTCTTCAGTCTCGGAATCGTCCTCTACGAGATGCTGACGCTCGAGCGTCTGTTTCTCGGGGAGAGCGACTTCGACACCCTGGAGAAGATCCGCAAGGTCGAGATGAGTCCGCCGTCGCTGTACAACCCGAACATCCCGGATCAGCTTGAGGACATCGTCCTCAAGGCGCTCGCCAAAGACCCGGACGACCGATTTCAGTCCGCCGCGGAGATGGCCCAGGCGCTCGAGCGATTCATGCGCGACCAGGACTACTACTACGGGAACAAGGAGCTGGGCGCGTTCATGAAGGAGACGTTCGAGGACGACCTGGAATTCGAGCGCCAGAAGCTCGAGTACTTCCGGGACCTCGAACTCGAGCCGCCCGTCCAGGCCGGCGAGGTCTACAACGTCTCGCTGTTCAAGAACCGCGGTGAC
>JBDGRG010000393.1:0-1484 GCA_042218355.1 Bradymonadaceae bacterium | reverse complement strand
GACGAGGACGTCCTGCTCGCGGAGGGCGTCGAGGACGTCGACGACGCGGGCGAGGAGGAGGGAACGGAGGACGAGGGGCTGGTCTGGGACCAGGACGAGATGGAGACCGAGATCTTCGATCGGTCCGACGACCGTCCGGAGGGGTTGCCCCCCGAGCCGGTGCTTCCCGAGCCGGGGGGGGAGCCGGGTGCCGAGGGGGAGGGGGCGGTCGAAGTCGTCGGGCCCGACGATCAGGTCGACGTCATCGAGAAGGACGACGGGCAGGGAGCGGTCGCGGAACCGGGTGCGCCGGTCGGAGCGGCGGATGCGGCGTCGTCGGCGGAGTCGACCCCCGCCGCGGATACGCCGGCCGGCGGGGCGCAGCCCCCTCCCACGCCCGAGGGCGTCGCCGAAGTCGAAAGCGGCGGCGGGACCGCACGCGTCGACCGCCGAACGAGCGAGCAGGTGCCCGAGGCCGAGCCTCGCCAGCCGGCCGCGAAGAAGGCCGACGAGACGGGGGGGGACGACGGGGCGTTCTGGACCTACCTCACCGCGGGGATGGCGCTTCTCGCCGTCGCGGCGTTCGCCTGGGTCGGAGTGCGCGTGCTCAGCGGCCCCGGTCCGAACGAAACCAGCGTGACGTTCGATACCACGCCGTCGTCGGTGACGATCACGGTCGACGGGAAGCGCGTCTATCGCGGGACGACTCCCTACACGCACGTCTTCGAGCCCGGCGACGATCCGACCGAGATCGCCGTCAAAAAGGAGGGATACCGGACCAAACGCGAGGTTCGGACGTTTCGCACCGATCAACGCTACAAAGTCGACTGGGAGTTGACCGAGAAGCCCGACGAGACGCAGAAGCGAGTCGCCTCGCTGAAAGTGAAGACCGAGCCGCCGGGGGCGTCCGTCCGGGTGGACGGGGAGGTCCGGGAGGGGAAGACCCCGGTGACGATCGGGGAGCTCGAGCCGGGCAACCACGACGTGCAGGTCTCGCTGGAGGGATGGGAGTCGCGGGAGAGGTCGGTCGACGTGCGAGTCGACGAGGAGAAGACACTGTCGCTGGAACTGAAGCCGACCGCCGTCTCACTGGAGGTCGACAGCGAGCCCCAGGGAGCGTACTTCTCGGTCTACACGCAGGCCGACGACGAGCGAGTCGGGAGCGGGCAGACGCCGGCGACGGTCGAGAAGCTCGAGCCGGGAGCCTCCTACCGGGTCGTCGTCGAGCGGGACGGTTACCAGCGGTGGACGGAGACGGTCGAACTCGACGCGGAGTCGGCCAGCGCGGAGGTGACCGCCGACCTGCAGAAACGCGAGGAGCCCGAGCCGGTCGCGTCCGCCGAGACGACCTCCGAATCCAGTGAGTCGCCCTCGGAATCGTCCGGTTCGACGTCGCCGTCGGACGAGGGCGGCCGGCGCTCGAAATCGAACGACGGGGTGTCCGGCGGCCCCTCCGAGGAGACCGGTTCGACGGCGGGGGGAAGTCCCGGCGGGGAGACCTCCAC
>JBDGRG010000392.1:4316-7042 GCA_042218355.1 Bradymonadaceae bacterium | reverse complement strand
TCGCGGGCGAGCGATCGTGCGAGCGACGTAGAAGGCGAAGACCAGAGCGAGGATGAGGCGTTCGAGACGGGCGCCGGCGAACCCGAGGCGGCCGGTCGAGCATCCGACGCCGCCTCCCCGGACGAGGCGACTGCCTATCTCGACCGTGCGTTCTCGCGCATCCGGGACATCGTTCCGCAGCTGATCACCAGTCTGGACCGCCTGCATCGCTTCGGCCACGCCCACGGCGACCTCCGCTCCTCCAACATCCGTATCTCCCCCGATGGCCGCTGCGCGCTGACCGACTACGGCATCGTCGCGCACGCTCGGTTTCGAGACGACTCCCTCCGCGCCCGGCCGAGGTACGCCGTCTTCGACAGCTACCGGGCACCGGAGGTCCGGGAGGGAGCGGCCCCCTCGCCGGCGGCGGACCGTTATTCGCTCGGATGCGTGCTGTTCGAGCTGGTGACGGGATGCCGTCCCGTCCGTCCCGACGACGCCGACCCCAACCCCCTCGCCGGCGGCGCGCTCTCCGAACTCGAGCCCCACTGCCCGGCCGAGTGGGTCGATCTCGTCACCCGACTCCTCTCGCGGGATCCGGACGAGCGGCCGTCGCTGGAGTCCGTCGACCGGGCGTTCCGCGAAATTCGAGCGCAGCCGGTCTCGATCCCGCCCACGTTCGTCCCCGAGGGCGAGGCGTTTCACGGCCGCCGAGACGTGCTGGACGAACTGATCGAGACGGCCGAGGACTGCGCCGATCGAGGCGAACTGACCGCCACGCTCGTCACGGGCGGGCCGGGATACGGTAAATCCGCCGCCGTGCGCGCCCTCTCGCAGTGGGCGTCCGAGCACGGCTGGGTGGTCCTCACCGGCGAGTGCCGGGAGCCCGTCGCTCGCGCCTGGGAGCCGTGGCGCGGGGTCGTCCGCCAGCTCGTCGACCTGTTGGCCGACTCCGAGGAGGCGCTCCGCGATCGCGTCGACGCCCCGCGCCGGCGAGCGGCCACGCTGTTTCCGGACGTCGCCGACGGGTCGGTCGATCGGGTCTCGCGGATCGAGGCGGTCCGCGCAGTCCGCGAACTGCTGGGCGCCCTGGCTTCCGAGCGGCCGATTCTACTCTGGTTCGACGACCTCCAGTGGGCCGACCGAGACAGTCTCTCGCTGTTGGCCGACCTGATGGCACGTCCCGCCGACCTGACGTGCCTGGCGATCGGGACCTGGCGCGGGACGGCGGTCGACCTCGACGACCACGCTCTTGGCGCCGAACTCGCCACCGCTCCCGTCGACGTCGGCCGGATCGAGGTGCCGAAGCTGACCGCCGACGAGGCCGAGACCTTTCTCGACGAGCTCGCCGGCGGACTGCGCCGCGAACTTCGCCGCTGGGTCCTGGCCAACAGCGGCCGGAACCCGCTGCTGATTCAGGAACTCGTCTACGAACTCCACCTTCGGGCCCCCGACGCCGGGGAGAAACGAACGGCCCTGTCGGAGTTGGCCACGTCCGACGAACCCGGCGACGCCCTCCGTCGTCTGATCGGCTCGCGTCTCGAACGACTCTCGCGCCGGGAATCGTTCGTCGTCCAACTGATGTCGGTCGCGGGCCTTCCCCTCTCCGAGGAGGCCCTCGTCGGAGCACTCGAATCCGAGTTTCGGGGAGGCGGACCCGACGAACACATCGCCGGTGACCTGTTCCACCGGCTTCGCCGGCTGCGCCTGATCCGCGAGACGGATTCCCCGGACGGCGGCTCGAGTTACCGACTGTTTCACGACGTCTGCCGGCGCCTGGTCCTCGAGGATACGACGGATCAACGCCGGCGCCATCTGTGCGGTCTGCTCGCGGACGTCGTCTCGGATCTCGACGCCGACGCCCCGCTGCTCGCGTTCGAATATCGCCGGCAGGCGGACGACGACCTCGAGGAGCACGCCGCCGAAGCCGTCCGCGCCGCGCGCCACGCCGAGGACCGACGGGCCTACGGACGAGCGGCCGACATCTGGCGTTGGCTCGTCGAGCGGCCCGAGGCGGCCGAACGACTGACCTCGGCCCACCCCCGCCGCTCGCTGGCAGAGGCCGAGCGCTTCGCCGGCCGGCCCGCCCATGCCGCGCGCCACTACCGCTCGACCGCGGACGCTCCCCCCGACGGGATCGAACGCGCCGTCCTGCGGCGCGACGCGTTCGAGACGCTCCTCGAGAGCGGGGAACGACCGGACGCGCTCGACGCACTCGAGGATGCTCTGGCCCACTTCTCCGAACGATACGACGCGGCGAACGTCGTCACCCGGTTCTCCGAGTACAAAAACCGCCTGGTCGCAGCGACGAACCGCTGGGCCGACGACCTGGACGCGGCGTCGACCGCCGCTCCGGGCCGGGAGGCGGCCCTCCGAATCGACCTGTATCGATTCCTCGTCTTCAACAACGACATCCTCGCCAGCTCGCGGGGCGCCCGCTTCCGCGCAAAGCTGTCGGCAATCGCAGAGACGTCGGGACGCGCCCTGTTTCTGGGCTGGGAACGATTGTTCCGCGCCCGATCCTCGCACGAGGGCTGGAGGCTGGAGCGCGACCGGCGGGCACGCGAGTGGTACGACGAAGCCGAGCAGCTTTTCGACCGTGCGGAGTGTCGGACCGGCGCGACGCTGCTGGCGGTCGGACGCTCGGATCTGCACCGAAAGGCGGGTCGCTTCGAGGAGGCTGAAGCCGTCCTCGACGAGACGCCGACCTCGGAACTCGGGGAGGCAGACGCACGTCGAGTCAGCCA
>JBDGRG010000392.1:1992-4306 GCA_042218355.1 Bradymonadaceae bacterium | reverse complement strand
CTCGCCCGAGCCCGCCTCGCATACGACCGGGCGGACTTCGACCGGGCCGTCGAACTGGCACGCGAGATACTACACCTGCGCCGACACGACGCGATCGCGTCGTTTCGCGCCCGGCGCGTGCTGATCCCGATCTATCTGTTGCGTGCCGACTTCGACGCCGCCGAGCGCGCGATCGACGCCTGCAGCCGGTTCCTCCGCGGCCCCGCCCTCCCGGTCGCCCGCGTCTGGCTCGTCCGCCAGATCGTCCGGTGGAACCTCGCCCTCGGCCGGCCGGACGTCGCGCTGGGTCGGATCGACGTTCTCGACGCACGTCTCGATCGATCCCCGCTCGGCTCCTCTCCCGACGTGCGCGCTATGCTGGAACTGAGCCGGGCCCAGTCGCTGATCGCCGGCCTGTATCGCGACCGGATGATCGGGCGGAATTCCTCCTCGCGGTCCGGGGGCGACGTAAAGTTCGCCTTCGGTCGCCTGCGCGACACCCTGGACTCGCTGTCCCCCCCGCAACGCGCCGAGTGCCACCGCACCTTCGCCCGCTGGGAGTTGCTCCGCGGCCGGCCGTCCCGGGCGATGGAGGAACTCGACGACGCCGTCTCCGCGCTTCACGACTTTCCGGGGCCGCTCGCCCGAACGCTGTGCGCCGAGGCGATGGGCGCGGTCCAGAAGTCGAAATCGAGCGAGGAGTCGCCCACTCTCCTCGAACAGAGCCAGATCCTGCGCGAACACTGGGGGTGTCCCTCCCCGCTGGCACTGGAGGGCTGGCCCGTTCCCGACGAACTCTCCGCCCTGCAGCCCGACGACGAGTAAATCGTCCGTTGGATACGCTTGAAAATCCCATCCGGGGTCGGTTAAAAACCGGAATGCCTCGAAGGCATGCTGCACGTCGAGTGTTCGGCTCGAGCCGGGGGGCACACTCCCGCAAGGCACTCCGCCGTCGGGCGGCTCGAGCGGGGAGACCGGGCGCTCGGACGTATTCGATTCGTTCGACGAACTCCACAACTACAGCACGAGGATGATGATGAGAAACACACTTCGAACGCTCTTGACGCTCCTCGCGGCGACCGGCCTCGCGGCGGGTCTCGCCGCCTGCGGCGGGTCCGATCTGAAGTGCGGGCCGGGCACGACCGCGGATGGAAGCGAGTGCAAAGTCGCCAAGAACGGCTGCACCGCCGGCGCCCAATTCGACGAGAAATCCGGTACCTGCGTCGCCAATGACAAGACCTGCGGCGAAGGGGCCTCCTACGATCCGAAGGC
This sequence comes from Bradymonadaceae bacterium, assembly GCA_042218355.1. Classification (GTDB taxonomy): domain Bacteria; phylum Myxococcota_A; class Bradymonadia; order Bradymonadales; family Bradymonadaceae; genus CAJXPB01. Next base: position 3,055 of record JBDGRG010000392.1, on the reverse strand, counting down.
CGAAAAGTGCGTCCCGATCACCAAGTGTGGGGACGGAACGGAGAACAAGGGCGGGACGTGCGTCCAGAAGGTCGCCGGCATCTGCGGCGGCATGGATGCGCCGGTGCAGGTCAACGACAAGGGCGAGTGCGTCCTCGCCGAACCGGCCTGCGGCGAAGGCACGAAGCTGACCGCCGAGGGGAACTGCGTGCCGAACGACAAGGCCTGCGCCGACGGTCTTAACTTCGATTCGGAGTCCGGCACGTGTGTGCCCAGCGCCGACGTCTGTGACGACGGGACGAAATTCGTCAAAGACAAGGGGATGTGCCTGCCGGAAGCGACCTGCCAGGACGGCGACAAGATCGTCGAGGTCGACGGCAAACCGAAGTGTCTGGACCCGGTCGAGGCGATGGCCGAAAACGCCGACACGACCGAGGCCGAGGCCACCGACAACAGCGCCAACAACGACCCGGCGACGGGCGGCACGCCCGACTCACTGTCGGTCAAGGATCAGGGAAAGACGACGGTCTTCGCCGGGACCGTCGCGAAGCCCTCGGATCTGGACGGCGACGGCAATCCCGATCAGGACGTCGACGTCTTCAAATTCCAGGTCCAGTCTGCGGGCTGGTTCGAGGTCGGGGTCAAATCGAACGGACTCCCCTCACCCTGGTTCGTCATCAAGGGCCCGAACGGCTGGAGCCGTCACAGCTCGATCGGCATCGAGGCCGACCAACCGAACCGTGCAGTCGCACTACCCGGCAAAGGGACGTACAAGATCCAGGTTCGGCCGGGCGCGGTCCGAAATAAGAACGTCGGCCCCACCGGCAATTCGAACTGGGGCTACGTTGGCACCCTGAAAAAAATCAGTACACCGAGCCCGACGACGGTCGATGTCACCAAGAACAATTTCTCCGGCACGTACAACGATCTGACCGACAATCTCTTCAAGGCTTCCGGCTTGTCCGGCAACAGCGTCGCCCAGTTGACCGTCGAATCCGATAGTAAGCAGGCGAGAGGCGTGATCTCCGTGTGGAAGAATCCCTCGACCAAACTCGCCGAGTTCGACATCGACTCCGACACCAAA
>JBDGRG010000392.1:0-1982 GCA_042218355.1 Bradymonadaceae bacterium | reverse complement strand
TTCCGCTCCCCTCTGGGGCCGACGATCCGCTCATCCTGGTCGACTGGCGGTGGTTGTCGGGCCCGAACGCTCACTTCGAGATCAGTGGCAAATCGATCAGCAACGTGAACTCGATCGGACAAGTTCCAACCGACGGCCAGAAGCAATCGGGAAAATCCGACCTCAAGGATGACAACTCCAACCTGTATACGTTCTCGGTCGCCGGTGGACAGACCATCGAGATCTCCCACACCAACGAAGAGAACGAGGAAATCGACTACGAGCTGTCGAATTCCTCCGGCAACGTAATCCAGAAAGAGTCGTCCGTGGAGGTGCCGTCCGCACGAAGCGACACCATCGACGGGAACGAAGGGTACTTCTACACGGAGTCCGGGGGTACCTTTCTGTTGAAGGTCACCGCCACTAACGATCGGAAGCACCACCCCGACCGATCTGGGCTCGGGCAAACCTGGGGACACGCTGAAAACAACCATCAACAAGTCGGTTCCGGCAGCGCGCTCGACGTTCTTCACCATGACGCTTCCCCAGAAGACGAACGTCGAGTTCATCCGCAATCCTCTGAAACCGAAGGGCGACGAGAGCACTGATCTGCATCTGTACGATGCTCAGTATGCCGACATCGACAACGACCATACCTCGGGCTCGGGGAAACAGGCGCATGGGCCGGTAACGCTCGACGCAGGGGTCTACGTCCTCCGGGTCGAAATCGAGGATAAAGTCGACAAACTGCGTCTGACTGCGAAGCTGACCAAGCCTCCGATCGCCGAATCCGAGCCCAACGACTCCGACGGCAAGGCGACGAGCGTCCCCGTCGGGCGCGAGTTCACCGGTTCGGCCACGTCCGGTGACACGGACGTCTTCAAGATCGAACTGAAGAACAAACTCGGAAGTAGCCAGGTGCTCGGCGTCGGAATCGCCGAAACCGATGCCGACGAGCCCGGCTACGATACAAAGTGCAAGGTGCGCGACAGCGGTGGGAACACCCTGGAGTCCTCCAGCTTTCAGTCCGCGAGTTGCGGCTTCTTCCTGACGGGTCTGTCGAAGGGCACCTACTTCTTCGAGGTATCGAATGGATCCTCCGACAGCGAGGACTACGAGGGCGACGTCTTCAAGACGAAGGGCAAGCCCGAACAGGAGCCGAACGACAGCTTCGACAAGGGCACCCAACTCTCGGTCGGATCGACCGGATTCGGTGAACTACCGGGTGTCGGTATGAACGCGGAGAAGAAGGACTACTGGAAGATCAAGGTAAACAACAAACTCGGCTCCAACGAAAAACTCGAGGTCAAGATCGGCAACCTGTTCTGGGCCGACGACGACGACCTCGACGTGACGCTGTACAAACCGGACAAATCGACCCAAATCGACGACTCCGGGTTCATCTACTCACCCCCAGAGACGCTCGAATCGAGCACGGGACTAGGCGCCGGCACCTACTACCTCGAGATCAAGGAGGACTTTTCGTCCTTCTCCGGGGTCGACGTCGCGCGGTATCGCGTCGACGTCTCGACGGTGACGAAGTAACCTCGATCGGCCTCCAATCCTCTGACCCGCCGGCATCCCGCCGGCGGGCTTTTTTTATGATCCGGGGCTCTCGCCGACTCTCCGCCCAGACGCGGCACGGCACCCTCGTGCTACGGCCGCGCCTCGACCTACTCGCGCAACCCGTGTTTCTCGAGCAGCTGTCGGGTGTGGTAGCGGCTCAGTCCCGCCCGCTCGGCCGTCCGGGTCACATTTTCGTCGCAGATCTCGAAGAGCCGTGCGAGATACTGCGCCTCGAAGGCCTCGACGACCGCCTCCTTGGCGTCTTTGAAGTCTCGATCGTGGTCGACCGACAACTCCCCGCCCCCTTGGTCCGTGCGCCCCGGCGACTCCACAGTCGGCTCGATCGCCGGCGGGCCCGCCAGATCGTCCGGGCCGATCAACTGCTCCCGGCTCAATCCGGCCGCACGTCGAACGGCATTCCGCAACTGCCGGACGTT
>JBDGRG010000391.1:0-3465 GCA_042218355.1 Bradymonadaceae bacterium | reverse complement strand
TGGATACAGCCGGCTGTGGCGCGTTCGCGAGGACGGTCGGTTCCGGGCGGTCGAGCGCTGGCGGGCGGGCATCGGGGCGCGTCTCCCGTTCTAGTTTTGCCCTTCCTCGACTTTGAACTGAATGATGCCCTCGCCTTCCGGGTTCGACTCTCGCTCGCGGAGGTCGGTCTGTTCGATTTTCTCGACCGACGAGAGGGTCGACCGAGCTGCGGGCAGTCCGACATCCCCGGGGGACGTCTGGAGACTGAGGGTCACCACGACGTCCCCGCGGTGGAATTGCCACACGTGCATGCGCAACGACCGATCGGACGCTCCCCTCGTCGCCGACATCGTCATCGAGAGAGTCCCTGGGAGGGGGGCTTCGGAGCGCTCGACGCGATCGAACTGAACCGATTCGAAGCTCGACCGGAAGGAGTTTCGCAGGACGTCGACGTACGCGTCGGTCTCGAACCGGGGGTCGAGTGGATTCTGAAGTTCGGTCGACAGTTCGAGAAGGACCCCTTCGGGATGGCGCGCAAACCATCGCAACGGGAGTGTCTGACTGCGCCGGATCTTCCAGTCTTCGAGCGCATCGAGCTCGACCTCCAGGCCGGAAGCGGGGTCGGTCCAGGTCCGGTCGTCGAGTTCGGACTGGTGGGCGGCGCGACGGAAACGCGCCGCTCGGGCCGGCACGAAGGTCGACGGGAGACCTCGCCCGGTACGCAGGCGAAGTTCCGTCGCCGCGAGTGCAGAGGCGGTCTTCTCGACCCTGCGGCCGGCACAGCGGTCGCCGGTCGATATCACGGTCGCGACCGTCAATCCCTCGCGTTGGACGGCCGTTGCCAGCTTCCGGGACTCCATCGGAGAGCTGGACAGCCTCTTGCGGACGGCGCGCAGCATCTGCCGGGAACGGTGCGGGGTCGTCCAGTGGGTCAGCCATTGCAGACACCGACCCTCTTTCCCGTCGACACGGGCGGGGAGAACGCGGTAGGCGTCGGCCGAGTGAGCGTCGTAGACGGTCCGGACGACGGACCCGGGGTGTGAACCGCGGAGCCACAGTGCCGTCAGTGCCGCACCGACGTGCCCGGACCGCCGGACGGAGGCGTCGCCGTGGGGTGAGGGCCACTGCCACTCGCCGTGCTCGGGGCCGGCCATCCATTCGTCCGGGCGGACCACTCGGTCGGTTCCGTCGGGCGGGTGGCTGGCGAGCAACTCGACGCCGGACCAGCCGTTCGACCGGTGGAGGGCGGCGGCGAGCGTCAGCCCCTTGCGCATGGCGAGTGCGGTCGTGCGGTGCCGCAGTGCGGGGCCGTCGGTCACGGGGGCGGGAGCGCCGCGGGAGGGCGCCCGCAACGAACGGGCGAGGACCGAGAGTTGCCCGGCGAGTTCCGGTCGATCTGCGATCGTCGACACCGGCAAGTCAGAGCGGCGACGGCGGGCGAGAAAAACACTGACGGCGAGTAGCTGATCGGCGGCCCGGGCTGCGTTTCTGGCGATCGAGGCGTCACAGGTCTCGCCGGCCGGGAGCGGGTCGAAGTGGTGATGGTCGAGGCCGTCGACCAGGGCCGAGGCGACTGCTGCCCGCAACCGGTCGAGCTCCGCATCGGGACGGTGCACGACGACGGCGTGACGGTTCGGATCGTAGCTCGCCAGTCGGGAGAGAGCGTTCGCCGGCGGGGGCCAGCGGTCGAGTGAGACGTCGAAGAGCCATCTGGCGAGGAACCGGCATTCTCGGCGAGCCTGTTTGTTTCGTGCCGGCGCGGAGGGGGACGACTCCGCTTCGAACCTCAGGGTCGGGGCGGTGTCGAATGCTCGGTCTCGGATCGACTCGATCGACGAGACGAGGTCGCCGTACGTCTCCTCCAGTCGGTTTGCCGGTGTGGTCGGCGACTGGCGAGTGGTGGTCGGACTCGATTTGCATCCCGCCGCGGGGAGAATGCAGACGAGTGCAGCGAACAGCCAGTATCGGACGGACGTGGCGAACATCGGACGAGACGCTGTAGGGGAGCGAAGACGAAAATCGAGCTCGAGCGAGCCGAGAGCCTCCTCGAACCTCTGTCGGAGCGGTGCGTCGGTCGACGTCGCCGACCGCTTCGATCGCGGCGCGTCGGGGGCCGGGCTCGAAGCGCGTGCGGCGACCGTCGGCCGAGTCGCTGCATCGCGCGCGACACGCGGGCACAGGCGCCCACATGGTGCCCTCCGGACGCCCGTGTGCGCCCGCCCGACCGAGTGCCGGCCAAGGGAGCTCGCGCCGCCCGATTTTACCCGGACGGCGGAATGGCGGCGTCCCCCGGCCCCTGACGTAACCGCTTCAACCGCGAGACGGCGGCCGGACGCCGAACACCTCCCTCCATGTCTATGATCGCCGATTCGGCGCCATTCGTTGCGTCGAATCTGTCTCGGGGTGTGATCCAACTCCATGCGATGTAGATTCCCACGTTTGCTGAATCCGCACGGCCGGAGCTCGACGGTGATCGAGAAGCAACCCGCCGCACTGTCGGGTACGAGGTACTGCAGCGGTCGTCGGTATCCGGATCGCGGCCCACGGCGCGCCGGTTGGGTTCCGACTCGCATTCAGCTCCGGATGGGCGAGCGAACTTCACCGAACCGGCAGGGCGGTCGAGCCTCGCCCTCGTCCGGAGCCTCCCCTCGCACGACATCGACAGTTCCCGCAACGTCCGACCGCACCCTCGTCTGCTGCGTGTGTTCGAGAGTCCAGCTTCTCGGCGTCGTGGCTCGACGGTCCGCGAAAGCGACGGGTCTTTGCAACCGTGGGTCGTCGACCTACCCTTGCAGCCGTCCTTCGTCTCCGTGAACGTCGCCGTGAGTACAGTCCGGAGCAGGACCCATTCGACCCGGCGGGCTCACTCGCCGGCACGGGCGTTCCGAAACAGTAATCCCAATGGAGGTATCGATGAACCCGCACATCTTCCGCGAGTACGACATCCGGGGCGTCGCCGAGACCGATCTCGACGACGAGACGATTCGACTGCTCGGGCTCGCACTCGGGACGCGCCTGGGTCGCCGTTCCGAGGCCGACGATCTACAGGTCGGGGTCGGCCGTGACATTCGCGATTCCAGCGACCGACTCTTCGAAGCGCTGGCGTCCGGACTGAGAGAGACGGGGGCGGAAGTGGTCGACATCGGGGTCGTGCCGACGCCGCTGGTCTACTTTGCGACCTATCAGCACGGGTTCGACGGCTCCGTCCAGATCACCGGGAGTCACAACCCCGCGGAGTACAACGGATTCAAGATGATGGAGGGACACGGTCCGCTGTACGGGGAGACGATTCAGGATCTCCGCCAGAAGATGGAGGAGGAGGACTTCGACCGCGGCGACGAGGGCGAACTGTCCCGGCTGGACGACCCCAAGGGAGAATACATCGACTGGGTGGCCGAGAACATCGAACCGGGGGACCACGAGGTGCGAGTCGCGCTGGATTCGGGGAACGGCACGGCCGGACTGGTTGCTCCCGATCTCGTGCG
>JBDGRG010000390.1:12527-22263 GCA_042218355.1 Bradymonadaceae bacterium | reverse complement strand
CGTGCTGGCGTATTTCCTCGCCAGTGTCATCGTCCTCCCGGCGGCGCTGTCGAAAGCCGAGATGGCCACCGCCATGCCCGAATCCGGCGGGACGTATCTGTACGTCGACCGGGCGATGGGCCCGTTGATGGGGACCGTCGCCGGCCTGGGCACCTGGTTTTCGCTCGTCTTCAAGAGCTCGTTCGCACTGGTGGGGCTCGGTGCCTACCTGGTGCTCTTCGTCGATCTGCCCCCACAGATGGTCGCGCTCGGGCTGGCGGTCGTTCTGACGGCCGTCAACATCGTCGGCGTCAAACAGACCGGCACGTTGCAGGCCGGTCTGGTGACGGTTGTTCTCCTGCTGATCGCCGGATACGCCGCCACCGGGCTCATCAACCTACAGCCCGACAACCTGCATCCCTTCTTCTCGAAGGGCGCGGGCGGGCTGTTCGCCGCCACGGGGTTCGTCTTCGTCTCCTACGCCGGCGTCACCAAGATCGCCAGCGTCGCCGAGGAGGTCGAGGATCCCGGCCGGAACATCCCGGCGGGCATCTTGACGTCGATCCTCGTGATGATGCTGATCTACACGCTCGTCGTCCTCGTCACCGTCGGGGTCGCCACCCCCGAGCAACTCGGCGTCGGCGGCGGCGCGGCGAAGGGCTCGAGCACCCATCTGACACCGATCGCAGTCGCCGCCGAACAGTTTCTCGGCCAATGGGGGATGATCGTCGTCTCGGTGACCGCCGTCCTGGCACTGTTCAGCATGGCCAACGCCGGCATTCTGTCGTCGTCGCGCTACCCGCTGGCAATGAGCCGCGACGAACTCGCCCCCCCGACGTTCCGACGCGTCAGCGAGCGCTTCGGGACCCCTCACGCGGCGATCGTCCTGACCGGATGTCTGGTCCTCGGATTGATCGCCTTCGTGCCGGTCATGGAGTTGGCAAAGCTCGCCAGTGCCTTCCAGATCTGTGTCTTTGCCGGAGTAAACGTCGCGCTGATCGCCTTCCGGGAGGCGGAGCTGGACTGGTACGAGCCCGAGTTCGAATCACCCGCCTATCCCTGGCTCCAACTGTTCGGCGTCGTCGCCTGCGTGGCACTCCTGACGCAGATGGGGGCCGTCGCCTGGATCGGCGCGGCCGTGATCGGAGTCGTCAGCATCGTCTGGTTCGCGCTGTACGGCCGAGAGAAGGTCGAGCGCGAGGGGGCCGCAGTCGATGCACTGCGACGCAGCGGGAAGGAGACGGCCATCGACACGGCGCGCGAACGCATCGAATCGGAGGTCTACAAGGTCCTGCTTCCCTTCTCGCCGGGCCTGGACGAGGCGGTCGAGCGCGACTTACTCCGGCTCGGAGCGGCGATCGCCGAGCAAAAAAACGGCCGGCTGCTCGTCGCACAGTTCGAGGAAGTCCCGGATCAGCGAACGCTGTCGGACGCGGTCGAGCCGACCGAAGCCGACGCTGCGTTCGAGCGACAGATCGACGACCTAGTCGACGAACTGGACATCGGCATCACCGTCGAGCCGCTCAGCGTCGTCACCCACGAGAACCGGCGGGCCCTGGTCAACCTCGCCGAACGCGAGCACATCGACCTGATGCTCGCCGACTGGGCGGAGAACTTTCTCGAGCGCGAACTGCCGGGGAACGACCTCGACTGGGTGATGGATCACACGCCGTGCGACGTGCTGTTTCTCCAGAATCGCGGCTTCGACCGAGTCCAGCGGATCGCCGTCGTGGCCGACGAGGAGACCTACGAGCCGCTGCAACTGCAGATCGCCCAGTACCTGGCGGCCGCGACCGGGGGTCAGATCGAACTCTACTACGGCATGGAGCGCGATCCGCGGTCGGAATCGAAGCGCGACTCGGCCGAACTGTACATCGGGAACATCGCCGAGCTCTCCGAATACGATCCGAAGCACGAGATTCTGGAGGCCGACGAACCGATCGAATCGGTCCTCGAGGCGATCGAGGGCGCCGATGTCGTGATCACACGCGAGTCCTCCCATCATATCCTCCGGGATTTCGTCTTCGGTCACTTCCCGGACAAACTGGCCGAATCCGCCGACTGTACGGTGCTGCTCCCGTACTCGCCGAAGACGCGCACCCGGACGTTCCTGCGGTATCTGTGGGAGAAGATTCTGTACTAGCGCCTCCCGACGGTCGGCGCGGCAATTGAGCCGACCGGCGGTTGAAACCGCCGGCTGAATGTGTGCGGGACAGCCGGCATGGTGATCGGTGGGGGCGGCTACGAACGGCGATCGCGGTGGAGAGTCGTCCACGGGGTTGAAACCGCCGCCTGCTCGGCGGTCTGTAACCATCCGGCGGCCCTAAAGGACCGCCGGCCGGCATGGCGATCCGCACGGTCGGTTCGTTGGACTGAGCTCTCCATGCGGCAGTGGCCGTATGCGACTTGTCAGCCTCTCAGCAACTGAGGCAACTCCCCCCGCCGCACAGCAAATGGTTGTGCGCCTGTAGCTCAACGGCTTAACGGCTCAACCGCTCAACAGCTGCCTCTGCTCGACGGCTCGACCGCTAGACGGCTTCCCGACCGCTCGACATCCCCGGAGCCCGTCTGGAACAATGCCGGACGTTCGTCGTGCCCCTCGCCCTTCCGGTCCCGATCATGCACCGTTCTCGTTCGGTACTCCTCGCCGCGCTGTTATTCGCTGCAACCTTCGGACTCGTCGGCTGCTCGGGCGGCTCCGGAGGTCGCTCGCCCGGTCGTTCGGACGCCGCGACCGGCGACGCCGGCGACGACACCGACGCGGGTCCGCTCGGGCCCCTCGAGAGGACACCCGTCGGCGAGGGCGTCTCGCCCGACGGCAACACGAACGTGCACGAGACGCTCGACCGACGGGAGGCTCGTGCCGGCCGGATTCCCGGTCCGAAGACCGGCTTCGAGGGAGTCTGGGCACACTGCCGGCCCGGCGACTTCAAGCTCTACAACTCGAAGATCGAGGTCTGCATCCAGGACGAGACGACCAACCGGCACACCACCTACACTGGGGGCAAGCTGGTCGACGCGAACCCGGTCGGGTTCGAGGGACCCGATACGCTCAGCCAGATCATGCCGCTGGTGGCCCTCGGGACGATCCGGGCCGACGACGTCCGCGTGGTCCGCGACGGCTCGAACGGGGGCGAAGCCGTCATCCGTGTGACCGGCCGCGACGTGCAGGTCGCCCAGCTGGCGGGCGTCATCGGGGGCGAGGTCATCAAGGTCCCGGGACTCGAGGCGACGGTCGAATACCGGCTCGAACCCGAGAGTCGAGCCGTGGAGATGGTCACGTGGCTGAGTAGCGACTCGTCCGGGGGCGAACCCGCTCGAACCGGCGACTGGCTGGCACTCGGGGACCGGGCTCGGATCTGGAAGCAGAGCGGGGGGTTCGGCGACCCGGACAGCTCGTTTCACTGGGTCGGAGCTGTCGCGCCGGGTCTGTCGTACGGCTGGGTGGCGGCCGACGGACCGGTCTCGCCCTTCGCTGCACTCGCGGGCGAGGTCCCGTGGATCGCGGCGAGAACGGAGTCGACAACCATCCCCGGCGACGGGGACTTCGCCTGGCGGCGCTGGTTCGTGGTCGGAGACGGGACACTCGAATCCGTCCGGCGACTCGCGCACGGGCTCCGCGGCGAGGGAGTCGCCGGCACCGAACGCACATTCCGGCTCGAAACCGAGGGCGGCGATCCCCTGCGACGAAGAGACGTCACGGTGCGGCGCGAAGGCTCGGCCGTCACCTTCGGCCGGACCGACGACTCCGGGGAGTTCTCGACCGTTCTACAGGACGGTTCCTATTCACTGAAGATCGAATCGGCTCCCGGCCGCGGCCCGCTGACCCGCAGTGTCGAGTTCCCGGACGGAACCGCTCGAAAGACAGTCACGATTCCCGAACCCGCCCGAGCGAACTTTACGGTCCGCGAACTCCCCGCGGGTGAACGTCGAACGGCCCGGATCGTGCTGCGCCGGACCGACGACTCGAATCGAACGATCGAACGATTCGCCGCCGACGGCCGTGTCTCCGTCGCGCTGGCCCCGGGGTCGTACGAGGCGACGGTCATGCGCGGGCCGGAGTACACCGCCGAGACGGTTGCGTTCGAAGTCTCGTCCGGGGAGTCGATCGAGAAGACCGTCGAGCTGGAACGAGTGCTCGACACCTCCGGATGGCTGTCGGGGGACTTCCACCAGCACATGGAGCCGAGCATCGACAGTGCGGTCCCCATCGAGAAGCGGGTCCTCGAAAACGCCGGCGTCGGCGTCGAATTCGCGGTCCCGACCGACCACGATACCGTCACCTCGCTGGCCGACACGATCCGAGAGCTGGGCATCGAGGACGAGCTGGCGACAGCCCCGGGGGTCGAGGTGTCGCCGCTCGAAGCCCACATGAACGTCTACCCGATGAAGCATCGCCCCGACGAACCCGGCCACGGGACGATCCGACTGTCGCTGCTCGAAGAGGGCAAACCACGCAAACGGACGATCCCCGAACTCGTCCAGACGGCTCGATCGTTGCCCTGGGATCCCGTCCTCCAACTCAATCATCCCCGCCGCTCGTCCGGCTTCTTCAACACGCTGAACTACGAGCCCGGGAAGGAAGATCCGACGGCGCTCGAGGGCAAACACCATACCCTGGACTTCGACACCATCGAGGTGATCAACGGATTCGACGAGTTCTGCAAGCAGTTTGCGGACTGGAGCGGACTGCTCAACGCCGGAGTGGTGATGACCGGTCTGGGCAATTCGGACACGCACTCGCTCGGCGGCGAATCCGGACTCCCGCGCAACTATCTGAAGACCGATGCCTCCCCCGACGAGGTGACGAACGAGGATATCGAATCGGCACTGCGGAACCATCGCGTGACCGTCGGGGGCAACGCCTTCATCGAGCTGAGCGGCAAGCGCACACCCGGCGACGTGCTGGCAACGGGCGGCAGTGCCCGGTCGTTCCAGGTGCGCGTCCAGACGCCCCCGTGGGCGAAGGCCGCAGAGCTGGCGATGGTCGTCAACGGACGAGTCGAATCGACCCACTCCCGATCGAACTCCGAGAACGCCACACCCACCGTCGACTTCGATCGGACGCTGTCCCACGCCGCGAACGGAGACAGCTGGGTCGTCTTCGTCGCCTGGGGGCCGTCCCCCTCCGGAAAGGTCGGATACAACGAACCCGTCCTCGCCTTTACGAACCCGATCTTCCTCGACGCGGACGGCGACCGCGACGGCGACGGCCAGAAGTGGGAGAGCCCGGGCGTTCAGACGCTGAAGCTGAGCCCGCTCGATCCGATCTGCAACTGAAGACCTCTCCGCCGATCGACATCCGCCCGACGGTCGGATAAACTCACAGATCGACGCGACAACCGTCATCCGTTCCATCTCGACCGGAGAGACGACGATGTCCGACCGAGATGCGTCCGACGCTGGCGACCCGAGCCCGGTCCAGACCTGGGTCGTCTGGGGGATGCTCCTGGCGAGCGTCCTCGCCTACCTCGGCGTGGCGCTGTTTTTGAACGCCTCGCGCCAGCCGCCTCCGGGATTCAGCATGCCGTCGATGCTCCAGGGGACCGTTCCGCTGCTCCCCGCCGCGCTCGGTTTCGTATCGATCAGTACGCTGGGTCTGGCGGTCTTCTTCCGGCGATCGGACGTCATGGGCGAGAAGTTCGCCGCGAATTTGATCTCGTGGGCAATGGCCGAGTCCGTCGCGATCTACGGACTGGTACTGCACGTCCTCAGCTACGAAATGACCTGGTTCTGGCCGTTCTGGGGCGCCGGGTTCGTCGCTCTGCTCGCGTTCTACCCGCGGGAACTGAAGACCGACGGATCGCGGAGGAAGGAGGCCGACGCGAATCAGTCCAGCGGGACGGCGTGGTGAGCACGTGGCCAGAGCATCCTTGCTCCGGCAGGGTCGAGCACGCAGACCGACGCGAGCTGGAAGCTCGGTCTACGCTCCATCGGCATCGCCAGCGCATCCCTGCTCTGGCGAGTACGACGCGAGACACCGCGCTGGAAGCGCGGTCAACGTGGCCAGCGCATCTTGCGCTGGCGGCCCTACGCCTCCAGTTCCTCGAGCCACTCGGTCTCGTAATCCTCGGTGATGGGGACGGTGCACAGGAACTCGACCGGCTGGTCCCCCTCGTTCTCGTAGGCGTGGACCGTCGTCGCCGGAATGAACACCGCATCCCCCGCGGAGGCCGTCACCGTCTCGCCGTCGAGCTCCAGCTTCATCTCACCGCGCAGCACGTACTGCTCGTGTTCGATGTCGGGATGACGGTGCGCCGGGATCCGCCCGCCCGGCTCGAGGACGAACCGCCGTTCGGCGAAGTTCAGCGCCCCGTCCTCCTCCCCGATCAGGACGGCCTTGTGGGCTCCCCGGGTGTTCGGAACCGGCTCGAGGGCGCGGGACTCGGCGGATTCGACGTAGGCGTCTGTCATAGCGGCAAAAGGGTTGGGAGTGTATGCGGATCCGTCCAGATATTCGACGGTCTTCCACGGGGCTGAAGCCACCGCCTGCACCTCGGTCAGTGGCAACCGGCGGCCCTGAAGGACCGCCGGCCGGAATGGCGATCGTCAGGGTTCTTCGACCGGCGGTCGCCGTGAAAGCTTTCCATCTGTTCGGCCGGCAATGGTCGTACGGTTGCGCGGTTGTGCGGTTGTAGGCCCGACGGCTCAACGGCCTGGCGGCTGGGGCGACCGAAGGGAGCCCCCACACGGCTCGACAGCCGGACTACTCGACCGTCTCGTAGCACCGACCGGAGGCCCACTCGCCCAATAGCCCAATCGCCTAATCGCCCTCGGGCTCCTCGACCACCCCGTCCCGCCAGATCTCGATCAGCATCAACACGACACCGACGGTGATGAAGGAGTCGGCGATATTGAACGTCGGCCAGCGGTACACTTCGCCGCCGGCGGTCGTGTACTTCCAGACGATGAAATCGACCACCTCCCCCCACCGAATCCGATCGATGAAGTTCCCCGTCGCCCCGGCCCCGATCATCGAGAGCGACGTGATGAACAGCTTTCGGTCCGGCGGGGTCCCCCGCAGGATGAAGACGATGATGCCCAGCGCGAGCGCACTGACGACGATGAAGAACGGGAGACGCCACGGGGAGTCGGTATCCGACAACAGCCCGAACGCCGCCCCGGGATTGACCGTGTACTCGAAGACCCACCAGTCCTCGACGACGGTCACCCGCCGGTTGAGAATCTCGATCTTCTGCCCCGCCTCCAGCGTCGAATCCGGACCGAGCCGCTTCCCGTCGGGCGTGCGGACCTGATACCGCGCCATTTTGGCGACTTCACTCTTCGTGTTCCACGCCAGCTCGTCGCGCAGGAATTCCTCGAGCCGCTTGTCGTCCGCACTCTCCGGGACCGTCACCGTCATCGAGTGCTCGATGACGCCCGGATGCGTCGTCGCCAGGCGCTGCGAGGCGTACCACTTGGTCCACTGGTCGAGTGCCACGCCCGCCACCACGATGGCGACGAAGACGCCGTATTTGAATGTCGCTCCTCGACTCACGTTCGACCCAGGTTCAATTCAACCGTCTGATACTAACCGCAAAGACGCAAAAACACGGGAGCCACGAAGACACGAAGAACGCGAAGGAAAACTCCTGTTCAGTCGCCTATTCGGTGTTGCATCGTGCAGACGTGCTTCAGTTGCTTCCAGACGCAGTCCTTATCGCCAAGACGACAGCGTAAACTAGCCGCGCATTCGTGGCTTGTCTGGCTTCGCGTGTTCGTGACCTATCCGTTTTGAACTTCGCGCCTTCGCGTCTTCGTGGCCTCGGGATTTTTGGGTTTCGCGCCTTCGCGTCTTCGTGGCCCGTCTTCTTTCCGCCTTTGCGCAACGGCACGGCGCGCCGCCAGCCTCACGACGCGTCGAGCACCCGCCGACAGCGCTCGCACACCTCGTCGTCCCGCTCCGGTTCCACCCAGTAGTTCCAGCACCGCGGGCACTTGTCGGCCTCGGCGGGTTGAACCTCGACGTCGACCAGTGCATCTCCGGCGAGGTTCTCCTCCAGCTCGACGCGACTGACGCCGAACAGCTCGAACAGCCCGCTCTCGTCCTCCTGAGCGGTGAGCAGATCGTACGCGTCGCCGGAAGCGGTCAAGGTGACGACCGCCTCGGCGTCACTGTCGACGGTCCCCTCCTCGTCGCTCTGGCGCTGTTCCTCGAGCGCCCGCTCGACCTCGTGGCGGACATCGAGCAGCTTCTCCCAGTCCGTCCCGAGTTCGTCGTCGCGCCACGTCTCCGGCACGTCGGGAAAATCGGCGAGGAAGACGCTCTCGGCCTCTTCCTCCGAGCCGGGGAGGTACGACCAGACCTCCTCGGCGGTGAACGACAGAATCGGCGCCGCCGCCCGGGCCAGCGCCGAGAGGATCTGCCAGTACGCGGTCTGCGCCGCCCGCCGACCCGGATCGTCGGCCGCCCGGCAGTACAGACGGTCCTTCGTCGCATCCATATAGACGTTCGACAGCTCGACCGTCGCGAACTGCACCAGCCCCTGATAGACGTCGTGGAACTCGTAGTTCTCGTACGCCTCCTCGACTTCCTCGAGCACCTCGCTCGCCCGGTGCAACACCCAGCGGTCGATCGAGTGCAGTTCATCGTAGTCGGCGGCGTCGTCGGGGTGGAAGTCGCCGAGGTTCCCGAGCAAAAACCGGAAGGTGTTTCGCACCTTGCGGTAGGCGTCGGCGCGCTGCTCGAGGATCTCGTCCGACAGCGCGACGTCCCCGGTGTAGTCGACCGACGCGACCCAGAGCCGGAGGATGTCGGCGCCGTAGTCGTCGAGCATCTGCTGGGGCGGCTCGAAGTTCTGGCTCGACTTCGAGTACTTGTGACCCTCCTCGTCGGTGACGAACCCGTGAGTGACGCAGTTCTCGTACGGCGAGCCGTCGCGGGTCAGCACGCGAGTCAGCAGACTCGACTGGAACCAGCCGCGGTGCTGGTCGCTCCCCTCCAGATACAGGTCGGCGGGCTGGTCGATCCCGAGCCGCTCCTCGAGTACCGCCGCCCAGGAGACGCCCGAGTCGAACCAGACGTCGAGGATGTCGCTCTCCTTCTCGAACGACTCGCCGCCGCACTCCGGACAGTTCGAGCCTTCGGGGACGAGGTCGTCGACGTCGTACTCGTACCAGACGTCGATCCCGCCCTCCTCGACCTTGTCGGCGACGTAGTCTGCCAGTTCGCCGTCGGCGAGGACGCCGCTGCAATCGTCGTCGGCACAGTAGACCGCCGTGATCGGCACGCCCCAGGTTCGCTGGCGGCTGATGCACCAGTCGGGCCGGCCCTCCACCATCCCACGGATGCGGTCCCGACCCCACTCGGGGACCCAGTCGACCTCGTCGATCGCCGCGAGCATCTCCTCGCGCAGCGTCTGCTGCGTTGACCGAGCTTCCAGCTCGGTGTCGCCGTTCTGATCACCCTCCAACCCGACGAACCACTGCTCCGTCGCCCGAAAGATCACCGGCTTGCCGCTGCGCCAGCCGTACGGATACCGCTCGATCTCGACGCGCTCGCCGGCCTCGTTCAACAGCTTGCCCTCGTGGGCGAGCGACTCGGCGATGTGTTCGTTGGCGGTCAGCACGTGCATCCCGCCCAGCTCGACGGTCTCGCCCTCGCCGACGCAAACCTCGAAGTTCTCGGTGAAGGTCCCGTCCTCCCCGACGGGACAGACGACGTCGAGGCCGTACTCCTGGCCGAGCGCGAAGTCCTCCTGCCCGTGCCCGGGCGCGGTGTGAACGCAGCCGGTCCCCTCGTCGAGCGTGACGTAGT
>JBDGRG010000390.1:11947-12517 GCA_042218355.1 Bradymonadaceae bacterium | reverse complement strand
GCACGGACTCGCGATCGAGCCAGGGGTGCCGGGCGGCCCGGCGCGAGGGGTCGTCCTGCGCGCCGACCAGCTCGCGGCCGGCGAACTCGGCGAGGACCTCGAACGCCTCGACTCCGCAGTCGTCGAACACCCGGTCGCGCAGACCCTCGGCGAGGATCAGCGCCTCGCCGTCGACCTCGACGAGCTGGTAGGTGAAGTCCGGGTTGAACGCGATGGCGAGGTTCGCCGGCAGCGTCCAGGGGGTGGTCGTCCAGATCAGCACCGAAACGTCCCGACTGCCGGCGGCCTCGGCCAGATCGTCGGGCAGGTCGTCGCAGGGGAACTTCGTGTAGACGTGCTCGGTGCGGAACGAGCCGTACTCGACCTCCGCCTCGGCGAGCGCCGTCTGCGAGCCCCAGTCCCAGTGGACGGGCTTGAGCCCCTGATAGACGAGCCCGCTGTCGAAGAACTCCCCGAGCATCCGGACGATGGTCGCCTCGTAGTCGGGCGACATCGTCCGATACGGATCGTCCCAGTCCGAGAAAACGAGGACGCGCTTGAGCTCCTCGCGCTGGATGTCGATGAACCGAT
>JBDGRG010000390.1:0-11937 GCA_042218355.1 Bradymonadaceae bacterium | reverse complement strand
GCAGACCTCGCGGTATCCCTCCGGGGGGACGTGGGCGACGACCCGCGGGTAGTCCGTCGCGTCGAGGTAGCGCGAGAGGACCCGCGAGACGAAGTCGATCTCGGTCTCGGACCACTCGCGGATGTCGCCCTCGGCGTCCTGCTCGACCTCGTGTTCGATCGGCAGGCCGTGGCAGTCCCAGCCGGGGACGAACTCGCAGAGACGGCCGGCCATGTTCTGGTACTTGACGATGAAGTCCTTGAGCGCCTTGTTGAGGATGTGTCCGTGGTGGAGCCGGCCGTTCGCGTACGGTGGCCCATCGTGGAAAATGAACCGTTCGGCCCCCTCGTCGCGACGCTTGGCGATCATTCGGTCGTAGATCTCCGCTTCCTCCCACTCCTCGACCTGCTCGGGCTCGCGCTCAGAGAGGTTCGCGCGCATCGGAAAGTCCGTATCCGGCAGATGCAACGAATCCTTGTAGTCACCCACGGTGTCGCTCCTCGAACGTTCGATGTACTCGACTGGTCGTTGCGTCGGACGGCGCAGAGGCGCAGGTCACTGAAGACGCCCTCGCTCACCAGGCTGATCACGCCCAGACGCCGCCTCGCGGGTCGGTAGCACAGGTTCTCGATCAGCTTCAAATCGACGGTCGTCACCACCCGCCCGCCCGGCTCGAGACCGCGGCTGATCCCCGAGTTCTGTTGATAGCCCCCCGAGTGCCTCCTATTATCGAGGGGCACGAGTGACTACATTCGCCCGTACGTTCCGGACCGACGCGAGTGCCACGGTCGGTTCCTCCGACCTCTCCCTCGACCTCTGTAGCCCCCTCGAAACGATGTCGTCTGTCAGCCCCATTCTTCGACGGATCGGAGTCGATCGCTCGGGTGAAGCATACCGGGTGCTCGCCGTCTTTGACACGGAGGGCGAGACGATGGTCCGCGCGGCACGGATCGCCTACGCGACCTCGGACGGTGTCGATGCGGTCGAAGCCGAAACCGTCGAGGAGGCGGGCGGATACACGCGCGCCCTGTTCCGCGTATCCGGACTCACCCCCGGAACCGAGGTCAGTTACGCCATCGCCGGAGCGGACAGCTCCGAGGCGCTCCCGGACCCGGCAGATTTGCTCGAGAACGCGACGTACGAGATCCATACGCTACCGGACGGCGGCCCGGAGCAGATCGCCGTTGCGAGCTGCAACGGCATCGAGCGTGTGAAGGACGACGAGGCTCTCCACGTCTGGACAGACCTCGCCGGGCAGCTCGACGAAGAGAGCGAAGTCCCCGATCTGCTGCTCCTCTGCGGCGACCAGATCTATGCGGATTCGATTCGCACGGATCTCAACCGCGGCGAACTCGAGTCGACTCTCGATGCAGTCACCGGTGCTTACCGGGACCGATACGTCCATATCTGGGCGCGCAACGCGATTCAGGACGTGTTGTCGCAGATGCCGACATTGATGATGTGGGACGACCACGACATCTACAACGGCTACGGCTCCCACGACTGCGAGAAGGTCGGCGATGAACACCAACAACTCCTGTTCAACGGCGCATCGACGGCCTTCGACGAATTCCAGGGCGCTCCAAATCCGGACCAGTTGGATCCGGGCACCGACGAACGCTCCTACACCTTCGAGACGGACCGCGTCGCAGTCGTGGTCACCGACGGCCGAACCGAACGCAATTACAGAGAAGGGCGCGTGCTGGGCGACGCCCAGCTGCAGAACGTCCTCGACAAGGTGAAATCGATCGCGGACCAATCGAACTCCCCCGCACATTTGTTCCTCGTCGTCGGCACCCCCTTCTTTCACGTCTCGCGCAAGGTCGCTCAGGATCTGGCCGGCGGCACGGGCGCGCTCGAACAAGCGGGCGTCCGCTCCGACGTGCGCGACGCCTGGGTGGCCCAGAACAACCGCGACGAGTTCGAAGAGCTGTTGAACGGTCTCTTCGAGCGCCTCGAGAGCCACGACGTCCCCCAGCTGTCGGTCGTCAGCGGCGACGTCCACGTCAGCACCGCCGGATACATTCGAAAGGAACCGACCGAACAGAAATTCTTCCAGATCACGTCCTCCCCGATCGGCTACCACCCGCCGGAGGGATGGAAGAAAGCGGCCCTCGAATCGGCGACCGAACTGCGCGACGACCTCGTCGAGAAATACGAGATCGAAGGCGAACTCAAGAGTTTCGATCGGTCGACCGGCGAACTTCTCTCCCACCGCAATTATGCAATCGTCGATACCCGAACGCCCTCCGAGGGCGTCTCCTCCTCCAATCCCACGATCCCGCTCCGGTATCGGTGGGAGAAACACCTCGGCGAAGCGCGGGACAACGAAATGAAAGAACTCGAGGTTCGACTCGCCCCCGAACAAACGTGGTGGGACGAAGTGTTCGGCTGACGCACCGCAACCGGTGTTGCGATTCCACCGAACCCCCGGCGCAAAGACACCCCTAGACGCAACTCCGGTCCTTCGACACGTCGATCGGACGGACCTCTCTCGTGGGACGCGACTCGGAGTGACTGCGTCACCAAACGCTCTCGCCTTCCCTCGTACCGCCGAACCGAGACGACATGACTGACTCCCCGGACGAATCCCCCTCCCACGATCATCGAAGTGAACCGGCTCCGAGGAGACAAACATCCGACGAAATCGATTTTTTGCGCGAGCCACACTCGCGTCGGTGGGAGTTCGTCCGGCTGTTTCGAATCGGCTGGGAGTTTCTCAGGGGATTCCGCAAACTCCATTTCATCGGTCCGGCAGCGACGGTGTTCGGGTCGGCGCGGTTCGAGGAGGGACACCGCTACTACCAGCTCGGCCGCCGTGTCGGGCGCACGCTCGGTCGGCTCGGCTTCACCGTCATGACGGGTGGCGGTCCCGGCGTCATGGAGGCGGCCAACCGCGGGGCGCAGGACGTCGACGCCGATTCGTTCGGATGCAACATCCAGCTCCCTCACGAACAGGAACCGAACCCCTACGTCGACGACTGGCTCGAGTTCCGGTATTTCTTCGTCCGGAAGGTCATGCTCGTCAAATACTCGTACGCCTTCGTCATCCTCCCCGGGGGTTTCGGGACGATGGACGAACTGTTCGAGACGCTGACCCTGATCCAGACCGACAAGATCCACGACTTCCCGGTCATCGTGATGGGAGAGGACTACTGGGACGACCTGCTGACGTTCGTCGAGGACGAGATGACCGGCCACGGGACGATCAGCCCGGAGGACCTGGAGCTGATGACGGTCACCGACGACCTCGACGAACTCGAGCGGACCCTCCTGTCCGGCATCCGCGAGCACCCCGATATCGCCCGTGAAGAGCCGCCGGTCGAGCGGTCGCCCGTCCTCGGCGAGGGTTGATCGAGTCAGTGCTCACGGAAGGGCTGGTCGGCGGGACGACCGTTCTTCTTCAGCCGGCGGACGTGTCTGGCGTAGTCGTCTCCCAGGTCGACCGTGCCGTTCTTCCCGGCGCTCTCACCGGTCGTGTAGGTCCGTGACTTGTCGATGCCGGCCTTTTCGAAGGCCCAGACGTCGGTGTCGGAGTTGCCGTAGGCGGCGACCAGCTCGAACCCCTCCGACTTCAAGTGTTCGAGCTCGCGTTTCTTGTACTCGCCCGCCCCCGAATTCGTCGGCAGCCCCTCGGCGGTCGAGCGCGTCATCCGCAGCGTCGCCGGCGCCATGTTTTTGTCGTCCAGCCACTGCCGGGTCCGGTGCTTCAGCCAGTAGGGCCGGGCGGTCAGATACATCACCTGATAGCCCTGTCGACGGCGGCGCAGCTTCGTCGCCTCGGCGGCCTTTTTGCGAGCCTTCGGGACGTAGTCGCCGCTCTTCAGCGGCTCGAAGAGATCGTCGACCACGTCTCGTCTCAGCTGGCGGTCGCCCGTGGTCAGGGTTCCGTCGATGTCGAAGATCACGAATTCCGTTTTGCGGGGCAGCACGCGCAGTCGCGCCTTCGTGGAGGAATTGTCGCCGACCACCCGCAGGTACAGGTCGTAGACGCCGATCGGCGGGAGCTGCGAGGCGGACAGGGTCAATTCGGAGCGACCGTCGCCGTTCGTCTCCGCCCGGCCGAGTTTCCGGTAACGGCCCGAGCAGTCGTCGATCCAGTACTCGATCTTCTCGCCCTGTAGATCCTTGCTGGTCGGACCGTAAGTGAACTTGCCCTCGAGCGTGACGTCGGTGGCTGGATTCGTGACGGCGTCTCGCGCCGAGTGGTCGGCATCGAGCGCCGCGATCGCCCGTGACTGGAGATTCTCCCAGTCCTCGGTCTTCAGGCCGGAGGGCTCGGGGGCGTCGTCGCAGACCTGCAGCAGCGGCCGCTTCGGCCCGGTGTCCGCCCGGCCGTCTGGAGTGCCGGCCGTGTCGCGCCGGCCGGCGTCGGCGTCCCCGAGACCCGCGTCGGCTCCGTAACCGTCCCGGGTC
This sequence comes from Bradymonadaceae bacterium, assembly GCA_042218355.1. GTDB lineage: Bacteria > Myxococcota_A > Bradymonadia > Bradymonadales > Bradymonadaceae > CAJXPB01. The sequence goes on along the minus strand of JBDGRG010000390.1, from coordinate 7,542 downwards.
GAGCCGTGCGCATCGACCCCGGCGTCCACCCGGACGTCGACCCCCGGGGCACGAGCATCGGTGGTCGAGGAGCCGCCCGTCGGTGCCGACGAGCAGGCCGTCTGGGCGACCAGCACCGAGCTCGCCAGCACGAGGACGCGCGCCGCTGGATTCAGCCGTCGCAGTGGATTCATCGTCTCCTTTCGCTACACCAGAACCGGCGACTCTGCACCACGGAGAAGCGGGCAGCGTGGACGGACGAAGACCGGAATCGAGTCGACCGGACCGAGTTCGGCACCCGTCACGCCCAGCTGGATCCCGTACGAGGGCCCGCGTTACAATTGCGAACCAGCCCGGGCATCGCAACACTTCGTCTCGCACCGCAGCCAGTCCCGGCCATTTCGACGTGGAGGGAATCGCATGCGCGCTCACAGCCCGGCGAGGTTATTCCTGCTGGCGACGGCCGTCGGCTGCGCGGTGGTGTTCGTCTGGGTGCCCGACCGAGCCGGAGCGTCTTGCGTAATCCCCGGATCGCTGTTCGCCGTGCACCGGACCCACGAGTGACCATCCGAACCCGTCACCGCTGTCGGTGGCAGCCGGATTCCTCGTCGCATTCGCCGGCTGGTGTTTTCCGGCCGACACCGTCGGATGTCCGCCGCCCCGCACGTTCGTGATCGAGTCCATCTCGACGGATGCGCCGTCGTGTCTGAGATTCGAGGCGGTCCGCGGCGACGATCGAATCACGGAGTGCCATTGAATGTCGCGGGGTTGACAGACGTCGCCGGGGCGACAAACTTCGCCGTGGCGCTCTAGATTCGGTTGCGGGGCGTCCACCACCCGCACTCTGGGTCTCGTGTATCATGAACAGTCCTCTCGCGCCGTTCTGTGCGCCGACTCGAACCAGTCGTCTACTCGTCGATATCGAATGGGGGGACACACCATGCGACGCGTGATTCTCTCTGTGTTCTGTTCGACTCTGCTGCTGGGCGCGATCGGCTGCAGTGACGCACTGAACGGCTCGAACACCGGCACGAGCAGCGGTGAGCTGAGTTCCGAGGCGTGCGACCAGGTCCAGAAGTGCCTCAGTTCCTGTCCGGGCCAGGATGCGTGCATCCAAAAGTGCGCCGAGGTCGCCGGTCTGGACGTCGCGCAGGCGAAGGTCTGCACCGTCGAGACCAGTTCAGGGGAGTTGACGAAGACGGGCGGACCTCCCTGTCCGAAGGGACCGGCCTATCCCTCCTCCCAGAAGCCCCGCGCCTGCCTCACGGTGATCACCTACTGCGTGCACGAACCGACCGGCAAACTCTGTCAGTACGGCAATTCGTGCGTCCCGAAGGCCGCCCGCACCTCGCCCGCCTGGTCGTGCGGGTACTGATGCGCGGCTGACAGCACGAACGTCGAACGCCGGCTCCTCTCACCCGGGGAGCCGGTTTTTTTTTGCCCTCGACCACGCGCTCGCGGTTTTCAGACCGGGGTAGAATCCGTAGCGTCGTAAAATCGATGAGCGTTCGGATGGAATCGTCCCTCCCGTATGTTTGGCCACAGTGGGGACTGCTCACGAACGCCGGACGGATCACCATGTCGTCAACGCCCGACTACCGCCGCACCTGGGCCGGGGGCCTCGCCGTCGTCGCCTTTCTGTCGGCCGGTCTGGTGGCCGAGTTCTCGTCGGTGGGCTCGACAGTGGCGAACCTCACGCGCCTGGTCGGGCTGTCTCCAGGCATCGACGAGCAGACACCCGGCTCGGCGGCGGCGCGGCCCTCCCGTGGAAACTCCCATCCCGGCCGGGTCGACGACCGCTCGGACGGCGAGTCCACGGCTCCGCGCGCGGCCAATTCGTCGACGACGCGCGAACTTCCGGGGGACTTGACCAATCCCGACGTCATCTCCGTCCTGACGATGAACCTCCAGACCGGGCTCAACGAGAGCGCGGACATCGACGACCGTACGCAAATCGTCGTCGAGTACATCAAACAGCACCGCCCCGACGTCGTCGGGCTCCAGGAGGTGTCGGACTCGTCGGAGTACCGTCACCGCAAGAAAATCCTGCGACGCCGGACGGATTACAACGTCGTCTACAAACAGACCCAGAGCGTCCCGTATCTGTACGAGGAGGGACTGGCCATCCTCAGCCGCTGGCCGGTCAAGGGCGACACCGCCAGCCGGTCACTTCCGTACAAGGGCGTGGGGACGATCGTCACCCCCCTGGTCCAGACGGCAGTCGCGTACCACCCGCAGCGAACCGTCCAGCTGTTCAATACCCACCTGAATTTCTCTCCCTCGAGGGAGAAAAAACTCGACCAGGCGAAGGGGGTACTCGAGTTCGTCCGCGACCGCCGCCGCGACGTGCCGACCTTCCTGGTCGGTGACATGAACGCGAAACCGGACAGCCGGGCGATGAAATTACTGCGCGGGGAGACGACGGTCGACGGGCTCTCCGGCCGGTTCGTCGACGCCTGGCACGCGGCCCGTCCGAACGACCGCGGCTGGACGAGTCCGGCCCCGGACGTCAGCAAGCGGATCGATTACATCTACTTCCTCCCACCGGATGGCGTGATCACGGTCAAATCGTGCCACCGGGTATTCGAGGACGAAGTCGACGGCGTCCGCGCCTCGGATCATCTCGGGGTCTGGTGCGATTTTCGGCTCGAACCGCAGAAATGACCTCCCGATGGCGATCCAACGCCTGTATTCGACCGACACGACGGAGCAGAAAGATGGGTAGGGGCGAGAAGGAGCCGCTGGACTTCGAGCGAATCGACGAGGAATCGATGCACGACCGTTCGCGAGCCTTCCTCGAGGAGATGGCCGAGCGCCGGTCGGTCCGTCGGTTCAGCGACGAGCCGATTCCCGTGGAGGTCGTCCGCCGGGCAATTCATACGGCCGGTCAGGCGCCCTCCGGGGCGAACAAGCAACCCTGGACGTTCGCACTGGTGACCGACGCCGGTCTGAAATCCGACATCCGCCGGGCGGCCGAGCAAGAGGAGCGCAAATTCTACGAGGAGCGGGCGACCGAGGAGTGGCTCGAGGATCTCGAGCCGCTCGATACCGGCCCCGAGAAGCCGTTTCTGGAGGATGCTCCCGCGTTGATCGTCGTCTTCGCCCAGGCGAAGGGACCGGAGGGGGGCCGGCACTACTATGTCAAGGAGTCGGTCGGACTGGCCTGTGGATTTCTGCTCGCCGCACTGCATCGCGCCGGCCTCGGCACACTCACTCACACGCCGAGCCCGATGGGATTCCTCGCCGAGGTCCTCGACCGCCCCGACCACGAACGGCCATTCCTGCTGATTCCCGTCGGCTACCCGGCGGAGGACTGCGAGGTCCCGGCGATCGACCGCAAGGAGCGGTCGGAGATCCTCGTCGAGTACTGACTCCAAGACCGAACGGGCGAGGACGACCGGCCTTCCTCCGGTGCGCGTCGAGCGGCTCGAGATCAGGCGATCCGACCGAACCCTCGGATGAACCGGACAGCTCCGTCGACGCCCGGCCCGAATCGATCACTGCTCGAGCCAAGCCCCCCTGCGGTAGACGACTGCAACGATCCCGACGAGCACGAAGACAGCTCCGCGTCGTCCGCGCGAACTGGCACACCCCTCTCCGTCGGAAGCGTCGCCCGTTGCCGCGGACTTGCGGTCTCGGTTTGCTGCCGGCTCGCGATCCGGTCTGTCTCTTTGTCGTGACAGTCGGACGAGTCTGGCCGGACGCTTTTCACTCGTCAGCCAGAGCCGACGATCGCTTCGGCCGAAGGCGACGGCCTCGGCCTGGGGGAGAGCCGGGCTGGGACTGGGTGTCGCCCCGTCGGCGAGCGCCTCCGGGACGGACTGACCCTCGGACCGACAGAACGTAAAAATTCGGAGGTAGGACCGCACCACGATGGTCCCCCCATCGGGAGAGATGGCACCGGCCGTGGCCGTTCGACCGAAGGGAACGACATGGGGCAGTGATACCTCGCCGACCTCTTCGGCGCGGACGGGTTGATCGGCAGCCCCCGGAGTATTCGGGACGTGATAAACCCCGACGGGCGTCGATTTCGACTTTTCGACGACATAGAGCCGAGCCGTCCGAGGCGCCACCATCAGGGTCTCGGCATCGACCGGCCCGTCGGGGTAGACGAATGGAACCGCTCGGACATCGTCGATCCGGAATTCGAATGGCCGCCGGGTCGGCAGGTCGGGCTCCCGGAGCTTGTAGATCACCGACCGGGACCGGGACGCCTCGTTGTCGCCGATGTCACCGACGTACAGGCACACGGCGTCGCCGCCGGGCTGGCAGGGCCCGCGCGCGATGTCCTCCCAGTCGACCATCTCGCCGGTCTTCAAACGGACGGTACCCGCGTGACCCCCACTCCGGTCGAAGAGAAACAGCTGTGGCTCGCCCCCCGAGTCGTTGTGCGTCCAGAACAGCTCGCCGCCGGATCCCAAGACGAGTCCCGACGATTCATCGACCGCCTCGTGTTCGATCGGTCCCCGCTCCTCGGCGGTCCCGATGTTCCAGCCCGGACAACGGCCCGCCGCGGCGTCGGACACCACAGCCAGCTGGCATGCGACCATCGACAGACACAGGACCGCCGTCTGGACCCGTCCCCCGACGACTGCGTCCGGTTCTCTCACGCGCGGTTTCGGGCTGGGGCCATCTCCGGTCCCTCGATGACACGCTGCGGGAGGCCTCGGGATCGCACGCACAGCGGCTCTGGGGAAACTTGAAATCCGACGCCCGACGACTGCAACCTAAGAGGCGGTGTACCGACCGTCCACTCACATCCTCGACGAACGCGGAGTCTCGCGATGGAAAACGTCCAGGAAGCAGTACGCGATTACTACGAGGACGAGGTCCAGCAAACCGAGGATCTCGAGTACGGCGCGTGTTGCACGACCGGCTACGACGCCGCGCTGACCGAAAAACTGACCGACGAGGTCCTCGAGAAGCGCTATGGCTGCGGGAGCCCGATCCCCGCGCTGCTCGAGGGACGGACGGTCGTCGATCTCGGATGCGGGGCGGGAGCGGACTGTTTCATCGCCTCCCAGCTGGTCGGCGAATCCGGCCGCGTTATCGGCGTCGACATGAGCGAAGGGCAGCTCGAGGTCGCCCGCTCGAACGTCGACCCCCACATGCAACGATTCGGCTTCGAGTCCGCGAACGTCGAGTTTCTGGAGGCCGAAATCGAAGACGTCCCGTTGCCCGATGCGACCGCGGACGTCGTCATCAGCAACTGCGTGATCAATCTCTCGCCCGACAAACAGGCGGTGTACGACGAGATCTGGCGTCTGCTGAAACCGGGGGGCGAGTTCCACGTCTCCGACGTCGTCGCCGATCGGCGAGTTCCCGAACATCTGACCGAAGACGACGAACTCTGGAGCGAGTGCCTAGCCGGTGCACTGTACGAGGAGGATCTGCGCCGCGTCGAGCAGCGAGCGGGTTTCGCCGACCCTCGGATTGTGGACTCGAGCCAGACGGGCGACACGATCGAGGGTGTCCATTTCCTGTCACAGGTCCGACGGGGCTTCAAACTCGACCTCGAGGACAGGTGTGAGGACTACGGCCAGGTCGCCGTGTACAGGGGGACGATCGACGGTGAGGAGGCCGCCTACCGGCTCGACGACCACCATCTGTTCCCCGCCGGCGACGCCATTCGGGTCTGTCAGAATACCGCGAAGATGCTGTCCCAGACGCGTCTGGCCGACCACTTTCAGGTCAGCAACCCCCTGCGCCACCTCGGTCCGTTCGAGTGTGCCGACGAACCCGAGGGAGTCGACGCGGGCGAGTCGTCGGAAATCGAGGTCCCCGAGACCGGCGGCTGTTGCTGACCGAACCGACCGAGCGCCGCTGTTTCGACCCCATCAATCCTTCAGGTGTCGATCGCACCGCCGCAGCTCGACCCCGCGCCGGCCGTACACCCGTAGCAGTGCGGTCCAGTCTGGATGATGCGTCCCTCGACAGCCGCCCGGTCGAACTCGGCGATGTGAGCAGGGGCATGCTCCTCGAGTCCGACCTCGAGCATCTGGTTGAAATCGCAGTCGTACAGCTGCCCGTCCCATCCGACCGACAGGGTATCCCGACACATCACGCCCTCGGCGGCGGTCGGATTGAAGGCGTTGACGAGGGTCTCCATGTACTCCTCGACCTTCCCGCTGTCGGCGAGTGATTCGAGGAACCGGCTAATCGGGAGGTTGGTGATCGTCAGCAAGTCGTCGAAGACGATCCCGAACTCCTCGCCCAGTTCGCGCTCGTAGTCCTCCTCGAGGTCACCCTGGTCGGGCGGGAGGTGGGGACCGACGGGGTTGTACACCAGGTGCAGGTCGAGGTCGCTGTCGTCCGCGCCGTACCCGAACTCGTTCAGTGCCTGGAGAGCCTCGATCGACTTGCCGAAGACGCCTTCGCCCCGCTGTTCATCGGTCCGCTCGGGGGTGTAGCAGGGGAGCGACGCGATGACCTCGACGCCGTGCTCGGCGAAGAAGGCCGGGAGCTCGCGGAACTGCTCGTTCGCGACGAGGATTACGAGGTTGCTCCGGACGATCGTCTTGCAGTCGCGCTCGCTGACCTCTTCGACGAACCACCGGAAGTGGGGATTCATCTCGGGCGCCCCCCCGGTCAGGTCGACGGTGTGCGCGCCCGACCGGTCGAGCGCGTCGAGGCAGTGGCGCATCGTCTCCTTGGTCATCACCTCCCGGCGGTCGGGCCCAGCGTCGACGTGGCAGTGATTGCAGGTCAAGTTGCACATGTAGCCGACGTTGATCTGGAGGATCTCCAGCTCAGTCGGCCGGAGCGGGTTCAGCCCGTGCTCCTCCATCTTGCGATCGAACTCGGGGACCGTCCCCTCCTCCCCGACGTAACGGTCGAGCAGGTCGAGCTGGTGTTCGGGCTCGGCGAGGTCGTTGTCGCGACCGTCGAGCGATTTGGGAGGAGTCATCATGGTGGTTCTAAAGCGTTTCGAGCCGACGAGAACGACGTGAACGGATCATCGGACCAAACTGGCGTGTGACGATGGTGCGGCTGCCACCTCCGTTTCAAATGGAGCCCTCGTTCGGCGGTGGCCCGGCGCGCTGTCGAGGAGGTCCGTTTGGCATGAAGCCGACCCCGGAGCCTCGATCGACCGGCCGGCAAGTGGCGGCTCTCGGGACTCGACCCCCGGGTCGACAGGTCGATCGGTCGATCCCCCACGCCGAGGAGCTCGCCATCTACCTCGAATGGCTCGCGCCGACCCTCGGGGACACGACCGCGATTTGCAATTCGACGCAACGCTCGGCGCCGAATCGACGAGTATACACGTGGAGGGGGTTGTCTCGGCGTCCGCCCGCATTCGAGGCCATTGAGCGATTGGGCGATTGAGCAATTCGACCACGACCACCCCCCAGAAACCTCCGACCCCGACTTACGATCTCCGATCCTCAGTCTCCGCCCGCGCACCTCGACAAACTCGCACGTCCGCTCCGATGCGGCTCGTTCCTCCCCGGGACCCGACCCCGTTCTGACATTCGACGCAACGCTCGGCGCCGAATCGACGAGTATACACATGGAGGGGGTTGTCTCGGCGTCCGGCCGTTCGCGCGGTTGAAGCGGCTCGAC
>JBDGRG010000039.1:0-6861 GCA_042218355.1 Bradymonadaceae bacterium | reverse complement strand
GCGGCGCGTCGAGCGCCTCGAAGATCGCGTCCGCGGCGAACGCCGCGGGGACGAGGCGCGGCTGGCGCGGCACCTCGCCGAGGCGGGTCGGCTGGAGGAGGCGGCCGACGCCCTGCTCGATGCCGCCCGGACCCACAAGGAGGCGGCCGAATTCGAACAGGCGCTCTCGCGGCTGGACCGTCACGCGACGATCCTCGACGAACACGACCTCCCGGACGCCGGGCGCCGCCGGGCGCGCGAGAAGCTCGAGCGGATCGGAATCTGGAAGGGTCGCGGCCGTCAGCGACGGGCTCTCGACGAGGCGGAGTCGCTCCGACCGCGAGCCGAGGAACAGGGGTGGGACGACCTGCTCGTGGAGATCTACCGCACGCTGGCGGTCGGCCAGTTGTACGGCGGCGACGCCGCCGAGGCCCGCCGATGGTTGCATTCCTGTCGCGAGCTCGCCGAGGCGACCGACAACGCCCGGGAACTGGGCTACGCCGACCGATACGAGGCATCGGTCGAACTGCAGGAGGGCGAGCCCGAACGCGCACTGGAACTGCTCGACCGCGCCGAAGACCACTTCCGACGGGCCGGGGACGAGGCCCGGGTGGCGACGGTCTACGAGAAGGTCGGGTACGTCCACATGCAGACCGACCGACTCGAACGGGCGACCGGTCGGATCCGAAAGAGTCTCGACATCCTGCGCAACAGCGATGTCCACCGGCCGATCCGCATCGCCAGCGCCCTGAACGCACTGGGAGACGCACACCGTCTTCGCGGACGGCACGGCCGGGCTCTGGAGTACTACCGCGAGGCCCGTGCGATCTTCGAGCGCGCCGACATGCGGAGCTACGCGGCGACGGTGGAGTTGAACGCAGGGCTGTGCTCGATGGCGCGCGGCTCGACCGATCAGGCCCGTCGCGCCCTCTGTTCGGCGCGCACCGACTTCGACCGCGCCGGTGCCGAGCCCAAGCGCGTCATCGCGGAGATCGGACTGATCGCCTGCGCGGCGCAGATGGAGGACTGGCAGCGCTGGCGCGACCTGTACGAGGACGTCGAGGCCTGGCTGGCCGACCGCGACTTTGCCGACCGGGACGCCGCCGAGGCCGCCGAACGCGCCGGCGAAGCGACCGTCCAGTACGGACGCCCGGAGTGGGCCGAGCGGCTGTATCGCCTCGCCGCGGAGCAGTGGATCGAACTCGGTCACGACGACCGACGGGACCGCGTCCGTCGGCGGCTAGAGAAACTCGATACGACTCAGTCGGCATGAGAGAGATCCGAATACGTCGAGACGTCGGGGTGGGTTCCGTGTTGTTGGCGACGGTTCTCTGGATGACCGTCCCGTCGATCGCGGGCTGCAGCAAGGAGAGCGACCGTCGACTCGATCCGCGCGCATCCGACGCGACCGACGCCGGGCCCGCGAGCACGGACGCCGGCTCCGACGTCGGCGACGGCGGACCCGCGGTCGAGGACGCCGCGGACGTCCCGCCGTCGAGGGATGCCAACGACGTCTCGGGCGACGGTCCGGCGACCAAGTCGTCGGCGACGATCGAGGTGACGGTCCTCGACGTCGACGGGCGTCCGATCCCCGGGGCGACGGTCGACCTCGGGCCCCGGACGAAGACGACCGGGCCGGAGGGGGGGACGCGGTTCGTCGGCGTCGATCCCGACATGATCTGGACACCGGTCGTCCGCCGCGAGGGTTATGCTCCGACCGCCGTGACGATCGCGAACCTCGAGGACGGCGCCGAGGTCAGCCGGATGGCCTCGCTGGTCCCGACCGAAGACATCCGGACCTTCGACCCGACCGACGCGACCACACTGATCCACGGGCCACTTCGACTCGAGTTGCCCGCCGACGCGCTGGCCGACCGGGACGGAGACCCACCCGGGGGCGAGGTTCACGCGGCGATCGCGACGGTCGACCCGACCGAGGACTCCTCGTCGTCCCGGCCCGAGGGGCGAGACGACCGCCCCCATCGCTCACTCGGTTCGGTCGCCGTTCAGCTCTTCGAACGCGACGGCGGAAGCCGCGAACCGCTCCACCTCGCCTCGTCGGCGAGCGCAAGCGTCGAATACGTCGTCCCCGAGGAGGCCGAGGACGACTTCTCCAAGGGGGAGACCGTCGCGGTCTCGGCGTTCGACCCGGCCGCCGGTCGCTGGCGAGACGAGCTGACCGGCGAGATCCGCGACTCGACGTTCGCGTCGGGACGGCTCGCCTGGATGGCCGACGTCGACCACTTCAGTTGGTGGCGATCGGGCGAGTCGGTTCCGTCGGACGAGACCGGCTGCCTGCTGGTCGAACTGAAGGGCTCGAACGCCCCGGGCGCGGAGGTCGGCGCGATCGGCCCCGACGAGGGGACGCTGGCGCGCGCGGCGGCCGACCCCGGCGGGCAGGCCTGCCTGAACGTCCCGGTCGACGCCCGCGTCCGCGTCGCGGTCCGGTCCCCGGAGGCGATGGTCCCCGCCCGGCGACAGATCCGGGTGGAGACGACCCGAACGGGGAGCTGTGCGGCGAACCAGAGCGCGTGCAAGACGGTCACGGTCGACCTTCGCGACCCCACCTGCGTGGCGGGCAACCTGCAGCCACCGGCGGGCGCCCGCGGCGATACCCACCTGCACACCGTGTGGGAGACGCCGATCGGATCGGCCGCCGCCACGACGACGATCGGCCGAAACGGCAGTTTCTGCGCGGCGATCCCGACCGGTCGGGACGTCGAACTCCAGTCCGAGTTCGTCGCGTCCGGGGGCCGTCGGCTCCGGGCCTCGACGACCGTCGCGGCCGGGGAACGGTCGGCGAGCTGCGTGACGTCGCCGACTGCGTGTGACTCGGTCGCCAGCGACCTGGTCTTCGAAGCGACAGCGGGCCCGCCCTCGTGCCCGTTTCCAAACGACCGTTCCAACTGTCCGAACACCGGCGCCGCTGCCCGCATCACCCAGTTCGACATCCAGACCTCGACCCAAGCCGCCGGGATCGATATCGACGGAGACGGTCGCACCGACAGCGCACTCGGCGATGCGCTCCAGCAACACACGAGCGTCCTCGGGCTGGATGCGGACGCGGCGATGGCGAAGGCGCTGAACAGCGGTGCTCTCCATCCCGTGCTCGAGGCCCGGCACTGGAACGGACCGGAGGACCGTCACCTGTCGCTGGCGATGCACTGGGCCTCGAAGACGGGCTCGAAGCTCGAACTCGGCCCGTCGGCGTCCGGGCAGCTCCACCGAGCGTCGACCCATTCGGGCCGGCTGCGCGCCAGTCTCGGTTCGCTCCTACTGAAGCTCCCCCTCGGCCCGGCGCCGGCCGCCCCGGTGCTGGATCTGAGACTTCGCGAACCGACACTCGAGGCGGACATCGGAGCCCGAGCCCACTTCGGCGCGGGCGGGGAGTTTCAGTTAAAGAACGGCCGCCTCGGCGGATGGGTGACGACGGCGGACCTCGTCGACGCCCTGAATCGAGAGACCGGGTCGAACGGCGCCTGCACCTGCATCAGCGGGGACCTGGTCGGCCCCGACCTCGCATGCCGGGTCGACAGCTCGGATGCCGCCGCGTGTCGCTCGGGCAGTCGGCCGGTCTGCCGAAAGCTCGCCACGCCGAAGTCGTGTGCCCGGACGATGGAGATCTTGCGACGGGCGCGAGACGCCGACACCGACGGCGACGGCACCGCCGACGCCTGGAGCATGGGTGCGGCGATCGAAGCCCGGGGCGCGGCGGCGGTTCGATCTCCCTGAACCGTCCCCGACCGGCCCTCACACCTCGCACGCCTCGCCGTCGCAGAATTTGTCCTCGCGGTCGTGTTCGATCTCGATGTCGTCGATCGGGTCGACCCGAGCGATCATCTCCTCGTACTCCGCCTCCGTGATCTCCTCGTAGGGGGGCTGGTCGTACCCGTGGTCCTCCATCGGGAGGAACGAGATCCCCTTCAGCCGATCCTCGTAGGCCTCGAGCAGCCGCGGAATCTCTTCGGCCTCGGTCTCCGGGTCGAACTCCGCGGTACAGCTCACCTGGTTGTCCGACCAGTGTCGCTGCATCTGCGAGGCGAGGTCGATCTTCTCGCGCAGTGGCACCTCGCTCTTGCCCCGCTCGAGCGAGTCGACCTTCACGGGAAACGAGATCACCATCGTGTCGTCGGCGTACGCGTCGGGCTCGACCTCGTAGCCGGCCTCGCGGCAGGCGTCGACCAGAGGATGGCCCTCGCCGACGCGGACCCGACGGATGTAGTACGGCGAGTGATCCCAGTGGACGCCCGGCGTCGCGCCGGCGAGCAGACTGACCGTCCCCGACGGTTTGACCGACGTCGTCTTGATCGACCGCGGCACGCAGAGCCAATCGGCATACTTCTTGTCGAGGTACTGGATGTACTCGTACCCATCGTCGCACCAGTTCAGAAATTCGCGGTAGCCGTGTTCGTTCATCGCCTGGACGATCCCCGTCATCGAACAGCCGATGCGCCGGTTGCGCAGCATCACCGCGTTGGTCTTCGAGTCGTGCGTCTCGATCAGCGTGACGGTCTTTGCGTACTGGTAGGCGACGCGGAGCGTCTCGCGGTAGTCCTCGAAGTCCTCGTGGTGGGCGGGATAGGTCTCGACCAGGCAACAGAGTTCTCGATCCCAGAGCGTCTGCTCGACACAGGGGTTCGAGCCCTCGGCGAATTCGTCGTCCCAGTTCGGATCGTCCTTCATCCGCCCGTATTTCCGGGCGTTCTCCAGCCATAGATAGCCGGGCTCTCCGTTGACGCCGGTCCGCTCGGCGACGCCGGAGTAGTCCATTCCGACGTCGGCGAAGACCGAATTGTTCGACGCCCACCGCCACTTGCGGACCTTCTCCTCGTCGAGTTTCAGGTCGAGAAACTGGTCGTCGTCGGTCTCACCGAAGGCGATCTGAGCCGTCCGGCGAACGCCGCCCGAGACGACGCAGCGACCGACGATGTTCATCGTGTCGACGATCATCTGCGAGTCGACGAGATCCCCCACGCAGGCCGAGTACAGCTCCTCGACGGTCTCGAGCATCTTCTTCAGCGGCGCGGGCCCGCTGGCGACCCCGCCGAAGGATTCGATCGGAGCCCCCTTGGGCCGGATCTCCGAGTAGTCCCATTCGCGGGGCAATGCATCCTCGCCGACGTAGGCGTCGAGCAGCCGCTCGAGGGCATCCGCCCAGCCCTCCCGGCTGTCGGGGATGGTGTGGATCTCGTTCGACCGTTCGGGTCGCTGGATGCGAACCTCCCCCTTTCCCCGCGTATCGAAGCCGACGCCGACCCCGAGCATCGACATCGTGAACATCCAGACGAAGGGCGAGGAGAAGTCGCGGTCGATCTCGCGCGTCGAGACGAACCCGCAATTGTTCAGCGCGGCCCCGCCCCGCTCGTACGTGTAGTCGGTCCCCATCATCCAGAGCCCACGCCCCGGCGGCGTCCATTTGAAGTTGAAGAGCCGGTCGTAGGCCTTTTTGGCGAAGCGCTGGGCCTTCTCGCCGTCCCACGGCAGATTGCGTTCCAGGCAGTGGACGCGCTGGACGGTGAACATCCCCTCGATGACACGGCGACAGGTCTCCCACCAGTCCTCGCCATCCCGGCTGTAGGTGCGCTTGTACGTCACCCACGACAGTGCGCCGTATCCCCAGTCGACCGGCTCGTGCCGGTACTGCTCGAGGAAGTCCGGATCGAGTTCGAACGTTCCGTGCGTCTCCACGTCGATGATCATTCGACTACCCCGGTCGGTGTGGTGCGAAGCGAACAGAATCAGAATGGCAATTTGTGTCCGGGCAGAGACACGGGGATGGCCGGCCCCGATCGGACCGCACGAGAGGGCGGCATGCACGACGGTGAGCAGCCATCCGTAGCCTCGGCTCACGACTCCGGGGGAGGGCCCCGGCGTCAATCAACCACGAAATATTGGTGTCTCCTACCAGCGCACATACTACATCTCGTGGTCGGCGCTTGGCAAGTCGAATCGGGCCGAACGGTCGATCGCCCTTGGACGACGGTCAGGTCCCGTCCGGACGGATGCGTTCGCGGCGTTTCTGAAACTGCTCGCGAGCGTAGGTCGCGAACTGGTCGAATTCGAGCCCGAGCGGCATCTCGTCGTACGTGCTGAAGAATTCGTCGATCATCTGCAGGGCGATCGGCAGCAGTTCGCTCATCCGGCGATCGATGACGTCCCAGAGCTGCCCGCCGTGACGATCGACCAGATCGGAGAGGAACCAGACGCCGAACGCCAGGTGTCGCGACTCGTCGCGCTGCACCGAGGTGACCATCTCGCGCATGCCGGGGAGAATGTCGTGGGTCTCGAGCGTCTCGAAGTAGGCATGGTAGCCGGTCTCCGCCGTCACGCCCTCGACGACCATGTGATAGGTGACCGACGCCTCGGCCAGCGTTTCGGGGGTCCGCTCCTCGCGGAGCCGCTCCAGCGCCCCGGGCAGCTCGTCGTCGAACAGCCGGCGGTAGGCCTCGCCGAAGAACCGGGAGAGATCCCCGGGCTCGCCGGTGACCTCGTCGACGAACCGCCGGAAGGCCTCGACGTGCTTGGCCTCCTCGAACAGAAACGAGGTCAGAAACATCTCGGCCTCGATCGGCCCGCGCTCGCCGACCGCCGTCAGAAACGGCACGAGGTCGCGGGTGACCGACTCCTCGCCGCCGAGGAACAGCCCCGTCAGGTGGAGGAGCACCTCCCGCTCGCGGTCGTCCAGCTCGGCCCAGTCCTCGGCGTCGCGCTCGAAGTCGATGTCGGTCGGGTCCCACGTCCCCAGTTTCTTGGCCTTGTGCCAGAGCTTCATCGGCCGGGACTCGTGGTCGAGCCCGCCCGGACCCACGGATCGAAAGCGCTCGTCGTTCGACATCGTCTCGTCCTCGGTTGAAGGTCGTCCGGTCGACTCGTCGCGTCGGC
>JBDGRG010000389.1:4560-5809 GCA_042218355.1 Bradymonadaceae bacterium | reverse complement strand
GGGATCGACGCGGTGGTCCTCGACGAGTTCCACGAGCGGAGCGTGCGTGCGGATGTCTCGATCGCGTTTCTGAAGGAGCTGAGTCGCGTCCGCGAGGATCTGAGCCTCGTGGTGATGTCGGCGACGATCGACGCGGGGCCGATCGCGGACTACCTCGGCGTCCCGTCGGTCGAGTCCGAGGGTCGGACCTATCCGGTCGACGTCGAATACCTGGACCAGCCCTCCGACGATCCGATGCCCGAACTGGTCGCCCGGGCCGTCCGCGATGCGATCGAGGCGCCCGACGACGACGGCGGCGACATCCTGGCCTTTCTGCCCGGAGCCGGAAGCATCGAACGGACCGTCGACCGGCTCGAGGAGCTGTCGGTGACCGACGGACTCGACGTCCGTCCGCTGTACGGCGCACTCCCCCCCGAGGCGCAGGACCGGGCCATCGAGCCGGGCGACCGCCGCAAGATCGTGGTCTCGACCAACATCGCCGAGACCTCGCTGACCATCGAGGGAGTGACGACGGTCGTCGATTCGGGACGCGTCAAGCGCGTGGTGAGCGATACGGGCAGTGGGCTCGAGCGGCTCGAGGAGGGGCACGTCAGCCTCGCCTCGGCGGAGCAGCGGGCGGGACGCGCCGGCCGGACCGAGCCGGGCCGAGCGTACCGTCTCTGGACCCGGGCGTTCGAACATCGGCTCGACGAGCGCGAGACGCCGGAGCTGCTCCGCGTCGACATCACCGGGCCGGTGCTGGAGGTGATCGCCTGGAGCGGCGACGACCCGAGGGGGTTCGACTGGTTCGAGCCGCCCTCCGAGCGGGCGATCGAGCGCGCCGAGGAGCTGCTGGCGGCTCTCGGAGCGATCGATCGGGAGGCGCATCGGGTGACGGAGCTGGGTCGGCGGATCCTCGACCTCCCCGTCCATCCCCGAATCGGTCGTGCGTTGGTCGAGGCGGCCGATCGCGGCTGCCTGAGGCGGGTCGCGTCGATGGTCGCGGTCCTCTCCGAGCGGGACTTCGTGCTGTCGGTCGACCGCGGGGCCCCGGAATGGGGATGCGACCTTCAGTTTCGGGCCGACGTCCTCGACGAGGTCGCCCGGGGGCGAACGGATGGGGCGGCCTCGCGAGGCATGGAGGTGCACGTCGGGCGAGCCCGGCGGGTGAAGCAGGTTCGCGACCAGCTCGCCGGTCTGCTCGACGGGGGAGACGGCCGGGCACAGAATCGCGATCGGGAGGCCCGCAAGGCGCTCGCCACGGGCTATC
>JBDGRG010000389.1:941-4550 GCA_042218355.1 Bradymonadaceae bacterium | reverse complement strand
TCGGATCTGCGTCGGCCGCGGCGGCGACCGCCACTACGCGATGGTCGAGGGGGAACCGCTGGCATTGGCCTACGAGAGCGTGGCGGGAGGCCCGGAGTTTCTGGTCGCCTCCGACATTGCGGGCGAGACGCGCGGTCGGGGGACCGGTGGGGTGCGCAGTCGGCAGCTGATCCGCGAGGCGACCGCCCTGGAGCGCGACTGGGTCGAGGAGCTGTTCCCGGACCGGTTCGTCGAATCCGTCGAGGTCGGATTCGACCGGGAGCGCGAACGTGTGATGGCCGTGCGACGGCGTCGGTTCGGCCAGGTCACCCTCGACGAGTCGGTCGCGTCGGTGGACGACGCCGCCGACGACGGGGAGGTCGCCCGCGAGCTGGTCGACGCGGCACTGGACGATCTCGACCGCGCGTTCGACCTGTCGGTTCGTCAGCGCCAGTTTCTGCTCCGGATCGAGTCGCTCCGCCGTTGGCGCCCGCAGCTCGAGCTGCCCGCTGTGCCGGTCGCCGCGGGCCCCGATCCGGACGAGGCCGACGACTTTCGCGAGCTACTCGTCCGGATCGCCTGGGGAGAGCGGTCCTTCGACGATCTCCGGCGGCTGGATCTGATCGGCGAGATCCGTCGGAATCTCACGCACGAACAGGTGCAGGGGATCGAGGAGCTGGCTCCCCCGGAGTTCGAGGCGCCCTCCGGGTACACGCACACCCTCGAGTACCGTCCCGGGAAGGCGCCCGCCCTGGAGGTCCGGATTCAGGAGATGTTCGGGACCACCGATCACCCGGCCGTGGCCGGGGGCGAGGTGCCGGTGCGGCTGAAGCTGCTGGCGCCGAACTTCCGGCCGGCCCAGATCACCGACGATCTGTCGGGGTTCTGGGAGGACACCTACCACGAGGTCCGCAAGGAGTATCGCGCGGACTATCCCGCCCATCCCTGGCCCGAGGAGCCCGCGGACGCGCAGCCGGTGGCGATGTAGTGCCGACGTTGCCGACACCGGAGACCGTTGATAGGTTCCGCTCGGTCGACCCGAACGACTGGACTGACGACGACCCCGGACATTGGTGGATCTCTTCTCTCCATACGGGAAAGGTGGCATGGCCTACGACATCGAGAACGTTCCGACGCCGCCCGGGCCGAGCGACGAACGGCTGCGCGGCATGTTGCTCGGCATCGCGATCGGTGACGCGCTGGGAAACACGACCGAGTCGATCAATCCGGCTCAGCGCCGCGAGGAGTACGGCGAGATCCGGGATTACCTCCCGAACGAACACGCCAACGGTCGGAAGGTCGGCGTCCCCTCGGACGACACCCAGCTGACGTTCTGGACCATCGAGTCGCTGCTCGAACGCGGGCACATCGACCCGGCGAATCTGATCGATCGATTTGCCGAGGAGCAGATCTTCAACGTCGGTCACGCGGTCGAGCGGGCCGTCGAGGCCTACGAGTACGGAGCCCCGTGGAACGAGGCCGGCGAGCCCTCGGCGGGCAACGGGGCGTTGATGCGCATCGCCCCCGTGCTGCTGCCGCATCTGCCGACCGGCGACCGGGAGCTGTGGGAGGACGTCGTCTTCGCGACGATGATCACCCATGACGACGAGATGGCGGTCGCCGCCAGCGTCGGATTTACCGGTCTGCTCTACGAGGTGCTCGGCACCGGTGGGGAACAGTCGACCGGCGAGTGGTGGATCGACGCGTTCATCAAGTACGCCAGGCCCGTCGAGACGGGCCGGGAGTATCCGACCCGCAGCCCGGAGATTTCGTTCCAGGGGTCGCTCTGCGATCTGCTCGACCGGCACGTCCGCCGGGCCGTGGGCGGATTCATCTCGATCGTCGACGCCTGCAACTCGTGGTACTCGGGGGCCTATCTGCTCGAGACGGTGCCCTCCGCTCTGCTGATTCTGGCTCGTTGCGGGGACGACCCGGAGCGCGCGTTGATCCGAGCGGTCAACGACACGCGAGACAGCGATACCGTCGCGTCGGTCGTCGGAGCCGCCGTCGGTGCGCTACACGGGGAGTCCGCCTTTCCGCAGCGGTGGATCGAAAATCTGACCGGACGGACGCGGGCGGACGACGACGGTCGGGTCATGGAGCTGATCGACGAGGCCGTCGAGGAGTTCGGACTGTAAAACCCATCCGTGAGGACGCCGTCGTTCGAGCCCCGTCGGGGGCGACAGCACGGACGGCGTGATCACAGCGCGATTGGTCGCCGTCCCACCGCAGTCACCGGGCGGAGCGCCGTTCGATCCGGGCGTCCGCGCCCTCGTCGGCGTCGGCCGGCAGCGCCGCGACCGTGTAGCGCGCCCGATCGGGCGATGCTGCGACGAGCACGTCGGTCGGCCCCACCGAGGCGCGGTCCCGCGTCGAGACGTGTCCCGCGAGCAGCAGGTCCGTGCCGTACCGGGTGAACAGCGACGCTGCCCTCGCCCCCTCGAGCCGACTCTTGAAGCCGCCGTCGCGCGGGGCGACGGGATCGAAGGGCGGAGTGTGCGTGGCGATCACCAGCGGTCCATTCGTCCGACCCAGCGAGCGGAGCCGGGCGCGGAGTCGTTCGACGCCGCCGGACCCGAGCGTTCGGCGGGGGGTCGAGACGGTGGCGAATTGAATGCCGGCGACACGCCACTCGTTGGGGAGCGGCCCGAATTCGCGGCGGAACGCCCGCGTCGAGCCCCCTTCGAGCTCGCGTTCCCCGGGAGTGACGACCACGGGGACGGGGGCGTCGCGTCTGAGGAGTTCTCCGAAGGAGTCGAGTTCGTCCCCCGATCCGAGATGGTCCCCCAGCAGCAACGCGAAATCGATGCGGTCGTCGAGCGCACCGACTGTTCGACGTGCCCGCTGGACGCCGTCCGTCCGCCCGAGGACCGCCACGGTCACCTCCGAGCCGACGACCTCGCGACTCGACGGCTGGAACCGGACCCGCAGACAGGCCGGTAGCGTGACGTCGATTCGGGCCCGCGCGTCTCCCGTCGTCTCGCGGTCGAGGTAGTCCCCGCCACACAGCTCGGCGCAGCGCCCCTGTGCGACGGTGGAACAGTCGCACTGCTCGGTCTGTTGGCCGCACTGTCCGTCTGCCGTAACCTCCCGTTCGACGACTTCGGTCGGCTCGAGCGGGGCGTCCGGCCAGACGTTGGCGAGCTCGACGGTGCCCGTCGACTCACTCGGCCGGCCGTTCCCGAACTCCACCTGGGCCGTCGGGGTGGTCAGCCAGACGACCGGCGGGGTCGCGTTCGGCTCGACCGGCACGCCGGGACGTGCGGCGACCGACAGGTCCCCGACGCCGATCCCCGAGGGCACGGACTCGGCGATCGGAGCACCGGCGTCGCCGATGCACGACGCCGCGAGTCCGAACCCTACCAGCATGGCTGCGAATCGCTTCATCGACGTCTGTCCGGCGGATCGAGGTGACTGCTCAGGGGCGAGCGGAGCCGGGCGGATGCGGCGGAGACCACGTCCGTCGCCGTGGATTCCGAGAGTTCGAGCGCGCTGGGTGGCATGCCGACCGATTCGAACGAGCAGAGTATCGGGGGATCTCGCATCGCGACCCTCGGGATCGCGTGTCTGGCACTGATCGCCAGTGTGTACGCGTCGGTCTACCTGGCGGTCAACTCGGACGCGTTCCGC
>JBDGRG010000389.1:0-931 GCA_042218355.1 Bradymonadaceae bacterium | reverse complement strand
GCCGGCGGTTGGACGACTGGCTCCACGCCGGGCTGAGCGGGTCGTTCGAGGTCCGTGAACTCGTCGTCGGGCCCGACCTGGCCACGGTGCACGTCTACGGGGTCGAGATCGCTCCCTCGCCCGACGAGCCTCCCGTCATCCAGGCCGACGCCGCCCATGCCGGTGCCGCCCCGATCGAGTTGCTGCGGACCGGGCGGATCGTCGTCCCCTGGGGGCGGGCCGAGGGGGCGAAGGTGCGCCTGGCCTTCGGGGCCGACGGCGAGTTCAATCTGCAGGAGGCGCTGGGCATCGATCCCTCGGAGGGGCCGGCGCGGCCGAGCCGGCCGATCCCGATCGTCTTCCGACACGTCGAGACGTGGAACTCCCGGTTCGAGTTCGTCCGGCCCGAGTTCACCTTTACCGTCCCCGAGGTCGACGTCCCCCACACGCGCCTGGCGATCATGGGGTCGCACCTCGAGATCGGCGTCGACCGATTGAACGTCCCGGAGGTGAACTTCCGGTTCTTCCCGGAGCTGTTCGGCTTTCGCCCCGACTACGGCGACTGGACGTTCACCGTCGACGACGTCCGCGTGCGGAACTGGCGATGGAACGACCGCGAATTCCGCACCGGACGGGTCGCCTTCCGCGCCGAGGGGGCTCGAGTGCGGGCCTCCGGACGGATGGGATTTCCCCGAACCAGCGGGGACGAACCCCGGATGACCTACAGCGGGAAGGGGCGGGTCAGCGTGCCGTACTGGAGCCCGCTGGTCCAGTACTTCGTCCGGGACAGCGTCCACTTCCACACCCCCCGCATCGAGGTCGCCGTGGAGGGGGATCTCCAGTTGATCGATGGGATCGCGCACCTCCGAGCCGACTTGCTGGAGGCGGCCGGTGAGAAACACGGCATGAAGCTGGTCGGCGTCGAGTACCTCTCGACCGACCCCAACGAGAC
>JBDGRG010000388.1:10333-11806 GCA_042218355.1 Bradymonadaceae bacterium | reverse complement strand
ACCACTCTCGGTCGGGGCCTTCGTCTGCTGTCGATCGCAGCTCGCCCCCAGGCAGAGAAGGGAGGTGGCGAGCAGAGCTGCAAGGGTCCATCGCTCGAGGTCGAACATGGTGGATTCTCCGTCATCGAGTGGCTATCGAACGCCCGACGGGCGACTCCCGCTTCACTCGTTTCGTACGAAGTCCGCGGGGACATCGATCTAAATCGATCCGGATCGGTCGCGGCGTTCGGCGGTTGTGCGCTGCGGCGATAGAGGGAGTGTCGGACGGATGGCGGGAATGTGCAACTGATGTGGCGACGCCGAGGGCTACTGTACCCCCGCCGCCTCTCCGGGGCTCGAGGGCACACCGCAATTGCGCACATCGATGCCGTAAGCCCCCGTCAACCCGCCGCGATCTCACGCCGGCCCCTCCGAGGCTCCCGTGCCACAGAGACGCAATCGGACCGTCCACCCTGCGTCGCATGTCGACTAGCCGCGGAGGGTCAACCGCAGATGCAAAGTCGTCTCGTCGACGCCCACCCCCTACGTACGATACGTGCGCCACGGTCGCTTGCAGGCCCGTAGGGGCGGACCCACTGTCGGTAGCCCCCGGCGGAGAGAGGCCGCGAGCCGATCGGAGCCGGGGGAGCCCGGCGCGAACCCCAACCCAACCCCGTGCGACGGAGTCCCGGGTCGACATGGGGGAGACCCGGGCGACGGAGGGCATTCGTCGATCAGAGCGAACCATTCGCGTCCGCCCGCGATCCATTTTATATGACTTGCACGCGCCCACGCACCTGTCCTCGAGGGTCCGGAGACGTCATGGAGCACTACCGCGAACGGGTGGAGGTCGAACTCGACGCAAACTTCGACGCCGCGAATCTCGAGCCCCATGTCGATCGGATCGTCGCCGCGTCGGGAGTATCCGAGGGGACGGTGACCGTCTTCAGCGCCGGTGCGACCGCCGCCGTCACGACGATCGAATTCGAGTCGGGATGTCTGTCGGATCTCGAGCGGGCACTGGAACAGATCGCGCCGTCGCACGAGGACTACGCTCACAACGAGAAGTGGGGCGACGGCAACGGCTTCTCGCACCTGCGATCGGCGCTTCTCGATCCGTCGGTCTCCGCGCCGGTCGTCGACGGCGAAGCCGGGTTTTCGACCTGGCAGCAGCCGGTCGTGCTGAACTTCGACAACCGCGCGCGGCGGCGAGAAGTCCACGTGGTCGTACAAGGCAGACGGACGAAGGAAGAAGGATGAAGAGAACTATGAGTTATGAATTATGAGTTATGAATTATGACTTGGGAGTGGGCGGAGGAGCTGGGCCGTCGGACGGAGCGCACCCGCGCACAGGGAACGGATGACCGACGAGACGATCTACACGGTGGGGCATTCGAACCGCTCGTTCGAGGCGTTCGCCGAGTTGCTGGAGAGTGCCGGTGTGGGGACGCTCGCCGATGTGCGCACCACGCCGTACTCGCGGCGGTTCCCCCA
>JBDGRG010000388.1:9481-10323 GCA_042218355.1 Bradymonadaceae bacterium | reverse complement strand
TCAACCGCGAGAATCTGGACGAGAACCTGGGCGAATGCGGGATCGAGTACGCCCACGTCGAGGAGCTCGGCGGTCGGCGCGAGCTTCCGGAGGGGGCGAGCGAGGTCGGCGCACTGCCGGAGAAGTGGCGGGCGTACGCCGCACACATGCAGACGGGAGCGTTCGGGGAAGGTCTCGACCAGCTGGTGGAACTCGAGGAGCGGGCGGCGCCGGTGGCGGTCATGTGCGCCGAGCGGGAACCGTCGCGATGTCACCGGCAGTTCATCGCCGACGCGCTGGTCGCGACGGACCGCGAGGTCATCCACCTGGTGCGACCCGAGGAACGGCGACAGCACGGGCTGCGCGAGGAAGCCCGCTCGGAGGGAGATGGGCCGCCGACCTATCCGGACCCGCAGGTGTCGATCGGCGTGTAACAGCCGCCGGTTCCGGTCACCGGGTGGCGGGTCGACCGTTTTCCTCCCACCGCGCTGAAAGCGCGGTCAACGTTGCCAGCGCATCCTGCGCTGGCACCCCATCACTTCTCGATCATGTTTTCGATGGTGGGGAGATCGTCCTCGTCGACCGGGCCGGCCCGCAGGCACCGGACTCGACCGGCACCGTCGACGAAGGCGTGCACCGGCAGGGGAGCCCCTTTGCCGAGCCCGATCGACGCGAACCACTTCTTGACGGCGTCGGGTTTGGCGACGACCCGACTGGGCGGCGTCTCGGGGTGTTTGTCGCGAAATGTCGCGACCGCGCTCCGGGACTCCTCGACGGCGATCAGCGACAGGTCGCTCAGGCCGGCGTCGCGCAGCTCCTCCGCCCAGTCGGAGAGGTGGGGAAGCTCCTCGACGCAGGGCTCA
>JBDGRG010000388.1:8928-9471 GCA_042218355.1 Bradymonadaceae bacterium | reverse complement strand
GGTCGCCCAGACGTTGATCCACCGCCAGCCGTCAGCGGGCGCGGGCGGGTCCCGCTTCAGGGCCGGCCACTCCAGCGTCTCGGCCCGGTCCGGCCCGCGATACGTGTCGCAGAACTCCTCGGGCGGGTCGACGCGCTCGGACTTCGAGACCTGCACGGCGTTGACGCGGCCCGCCGGATCGGGGGCCTGTTCGGCGCCGCCCTTCTTCTGACAGGCGCCCACCGTGAGAACGAGACCGACGACGACGGCCCGGGCTCCCGCCCTGCAGAGATGACGCGATGTGATCACGGGCTCGACTCGGCGGTCACGGGGACGCCGGGCACGGCGGTGCCGTCGGCGGTCCCTCTCAGAGAGTACAGTCGATCCAGGCGATGAAGGCGCTTCGGTTGAGCTGGCGCTGGCTGCATTCGCCGCTTCGGCTCCGACGCCATCCGCAGAACTGTTCCTCCAGCTGCGCGTATTCTTCGCCCAGCCACAGCAGACCCACCCGGTCCTTGATCTCGGTCCGGTCGAAGCGCCGCTGGAGGTAGGACATCACCGCGT
>JBDGRG010000388.1:7780-8918 GCA_042218355.1 Bradymonadaceae bacterium | reverse complement strand
GTTGGCGCGCTTCTTCGACAGCTTGCGGTTGTAGTCCGCGGCACCCTCGGTCGAGGCGCGGGCGACGACCAGAAAGTAACTCGCCCCGCGTCGGTCGGCGAACAGTTCGCCGAGCAACTTCTTCGCCCCCCGATCCAGCTCCGCCGATTCTTGATCGAACTGGACGATGCCCCCGCGCTCCTTCATCGGTTTGAAGAGGGCGTTGAAATCACTGCCGCTCATCTCGGCGACCGACTCGGCGTCGGCCGGCTCGCAGCCCCTCTGGGTCCCCGCCCCGGATTCGAGCAGCCCGCAGCTGCGCAATACCCGCCGGAGGATCTTCTTCAGCCCGGCGTTGCAGTATTTCTTGTCCGCTGCGCTGGCGACAGCGACCTGTTTGCCCTCGTCCTCGGAGGATTTTTCCGCGCGCTGCTGGGCGCGGAGCCGCTCGCCGGCAGCGTCCGCCCAGGAACCCGCCAGGAACGGCGGTAGCCCCAGACACAGTGCCAAGACGGCGATTCGGGCAGCGTTGAATCCGTTCACGAGTCGTCCCCCTCCGCCGGCTGGGCGACCAGCGTGCCGTTCCGCTGTCGACGAATCATCCGAGTCAGCGCGTACTCGAGTCCGAGATCGACGTCCTCGTCACACAGCCGTACGCCGTCGACGTACAGCTGAGGGGTCAACACCTTGATCTCCTGCTTCACCGCCCAGCGCAACGAACGGTTCAATCGCGTCTGCACCTCCGGCGAGCCGACGCACCGTTCGAGTTCCGGGAACGCCTGTTCGACCATCCGCCGCGCGGCGTCGGGCTGTCCCTCGGCCGCCGAGCGGATCTCCGACTGGTGCTCGAACGCCCAGTCGACGACCTCGTCGGCGCGCGAGCCGGCGCACAACACCGCCTCGCTGACCGCGCAGGCACCGGCGTGGACCTGACGGTCGAGCATCCAGTTGCAGCTCTTGTCCAGCGGGAACATCACCGCCTTGCGGGCCAGCTTTTTGTCGAGTCCCGACGACTTCAGCCGCTGTTCGAAGGCGCGGCACGTGGGACAGAGCGGGTCGAAGACCTCCAGCGCCGGTGCGCCCTGCTGGTCACCCATCGGCACCATCAGGTCGGAGTCGGGCCGCGAATCGATCGACCCGCAGGTCCCGATGAACTGGC
>JBDGRG010000388.1:234-7770 GCA_042218355.1 Bradymonadaceae bacterium | reverse complement strand
CGGGGGCGGCCGTCACGTAGGCACCGACCGGGACGGCGACGAAGAGCACGCCCAGGCCGAAGGCGCCGGCGAGCTTGCCCCACGAGGTCGGACCGTCGGGACCGCGGCTGCCACCGCCCGGTTCGTAGTCGAGTGGGTCGGTCTCCTCCATCTCCCCGGAGTCGTCCTCCTCGTCGACCTCGTCGACCCAAGCGGGATCGCCGCCGCGCGGGGTCGCGGAACCGCCGAGACTCGACCCGCCACCGAACGAGACGCCGCCCGCCCGCAACCAGAGCCCGACGGCCCCGATGGCGGTCACGGCGCTGGAGACGTAGATGCCGATACAGAGCTTGCAGGCGGCATCGATCACCGCAAACGAGAGATAGCCCATCACTGCGGAGGCGAGGACCGGCAGCATCGAGCCCAGCGCGTAGAACCCCGTCGCTCGCGGGTCGGTCTGCCGGCCCGCCAGAAAGATGTCCGCACCGAAGAAGATCAGGAAGGCGAAGACCGACATCGCGGGCAGCGAGATCGGCACACCGCCCCAGACGTAGGTGCGCAGGAACGACGAATACGGGCTCTTCAGCGTCGCCTCGCATCCCGATCCGCCGACCTCCTTCTCGCCCAGGCCCGGGACGAACGAACAGTGGACACTGTGGACCTGTCGATCGAGGTGACGCGCGAAATCGTACGTCGAGAACCCGGCGAAGACGAGCCCGCCGAGGGCGCCGACGAGTGCGACGATCAGCAGCGGACGTGGACGCATCGATTCCCTCGGTGAGTCGGCCCCGTTTCAGGGGATCCGTTCGTATCGGCGATCGACTGCGAGTGATCTCCTTTCCAGTACGGCGCCGCGATTATTCGCGCCGGTCGCCGTGCTCGTCAAGGAACGGAGGACAAAGGTCACCCCCACCCGGAGACCGCACCGTGAACGCACCCGTGCGGATCGACAAATGATTCGTGAGCAACGAGCCGGACCGAGGCTCGGCGAGCCGACGTGTGCGAGGTCGGCGCCGTCGAATGCAAGGGGTGCCGGAGGGCATCGTCGAGGATCGACGGCACAGAGACCGTGCAAATCAGCCCGCGATGCCGACGTGGAGACGTTTTACATCCGAATCGACGACTCGGCCGGTATCTTCAGGACCAGGGGGCGGTGCACTCGATGCGAATTCAGAAGTCGACCGACATCCAGCCCACCGAAGTCGGCCGCGGCCGACCCGGCCACCGCTCGAATGTTCAAAGAACGGCGTCCGGAACGGCGATGGAGCGCCCTCTCCGTCCGACGCTCTCCCGCGATCACCGATAGTCGGCGGGATCGAGGTCGTGGCGTTTGAGTTTCGATCGCAGGGTCGAGGGGTGAACGTCCAACAGGTCGGCCGCGCCCCCGTCGCCCGCGACCTGTCCCCCGGTCGAGCGAAGTGCTTTGATCAGATGATCGCGGACAGCCTCGTCGAGCGTCCCGACCCCGTCGGCGTCCTCCTCGACGGCCCCCGCCTCCTCGTGCGACCCCGGAGTTCCGAGCGCCCGTCGGATGTGCAGCTCCTTGCCGTTCCCGATGATGGCCGCCCGCTCGATGACCGAGCGCAACTCGCGGATGTTACCCGGCCAGTCGTAGTCGACGAGCAACTCGATGTCCTCGGGCGAGGGGGTCAGCGGCGCCCCCCCCATCCGCCGGCCGACGCGTTCGGCAAACTGCGTGGCGAGTGCGGGGATGTCTTCGGGCCGCGCCCGCAGCGGGGGGATGTGGATGGGAAAGGTCGACAGCAACTCGGCGAGTTTCGGGTCGAAGTCCTCGACCTCCTCGACGTCGCGGTGGTTGCCGGCGACGAGTCGGACGTCCGGCGAATAGGTCTCCTCCGCATCGGGGCGCTCGAGCTTTCCGGTCTCGATCCACTCGGCGAGTTTCTCCTGCGCCGACCTCGGAAGCTGGTCGATCTCGTCCAGGAACAGCGTGCCCCCGCGCGCCCGCTCGAGCCATCCCTCCTGGCGGGTGGCGGGGGTGAAGTCCTCCTCGACGGTGCCGAAGAGCTTGGTATCGACGATGCCGCCGGTCAGCGCGCCGCAGTTGACCCGGACCATTGGGCCGTCGGAGAACTCGGAATTCTTGTGGACCGTCCGTGCGACGACCTCCTTGCCCGTGCCGGTCTCGCCGATCAGCAGGATCGGCTCGCTGGAGGGAGCGACCGACCGCACCCACTCGGCGACGTCGCCCAGCCCCGTGCGCGCATCCATGATGATGTCGGTCAGCTCGCGCCGCTTGACGCGCTGGTAGTGCTCGCGACGCACTTCGGGACGCTCGGCCGTCGCTGCAGCCGCGTCGCCGAACCCGTGCTCGTAGGAGAGCGCCGCGGAGAGCGGTTCGGATATCTCCTCGAAGGCGTCCTCGCCGTCTTCGTCCTCCGCGGACTGCTCGCCGGAGAGCCGCGTCGCCGCGAAGCCGATCTCCTCGTCGTCGCGCTGCAACGTCACCACCAGCGCGCGATCCGACGGGTCCCAGGGACACACGCGAGCGAACGCGTCCCCGATGTCGGCGACACGACCGACGACGGTGCGGGGCTGACGACACCAGTCGACCAGCTCGTCGAATCCCTCGCCCACTCCGATCCGCCAGGCAGTCGCCTCCTCGCTGGCAATGTCGTCCCCCCGGTCGATCGATTCGACGATAACCACGCGCTCCTGCTCGAGGTCGAGCCGCGCGAGGATGAACCGCTCGTGGGCGAGGTATTCGGCCAGCAGATCCGACACCCCCTGCGCGACCTCCAGACTCGAGGCCGACTGCGATACTTCGCGCCAGATCCTCTCCCCCAGTCTGTCGTCGGCTGTCATCGTGATCCTCTCCCGTCGTCACGGAGTCGACCCGCCCGATGCGCCGGCGCGCGCCAGCTGTGCACACGACATAACAGGAACAACCGCGAGTCAACCAGATGTGCGCGGCGATCGGGGGGGGAGTCGCGGCGGGCCGGCGAGAGCCCCCGACGTTCGGCGAAAAACACTGACATGTCACACCCATCCGCCCGATCAGACGTCCAAACACGGCTAGCGGCGTATTATTTCAATACGACTTGATTTATCGCGCCGCCTCGTTATTATCGGGATTGAGAGTCGGGAGCGGTGCTCACGCCCCGTTCTCCGGAGATATCAACAACGCCATCACACCTCGAGGAGGTGTTCATCATGACTGTCGACGCGCTTTTCGTCTTCGCCGTTCTGGCCGGCACCGTGTTGGCCGTGAGCCGAAAGTGGCTCAGCGTCGACGTCGCTCTGATGAGCGCCCTCGGGCTCGTAACCATCGGGGGTCTGCTCAAACCCGGTGAGGCCGTCGAGGGATTCGCCCACACGGCCGTCATCGCGGTCGCGTCGCTGTACGTCGTCGGCGAGGCAGCACGGAAATTCGGTCTCTTTCAGTCCCTCTACTCCGTCGTGGAGCGACGGGCACCCCGACTCGCCCGGGCGGTCCGACGGCCGGTCGGTCGACTGTCGGCTGCCGTCACCGGAGAGACGGCTCCGTCGCAGAGCGAACCCGGCCGCGTCGAAACATGGGCCACTGCCGCGATACTGGCGGGGGTCGTCCTCTTGCCGCTGGCGGGCCTGCTGCGATTCGAGACGGCCGCTCTGTTCGGCGCCGTCTCGACCATCGCCGGAGGCCTGGTGACGCCGGAGCAGGCTCGACGCGCCGTCAACTGGCAGATCGTCCTCGTCGTCGGGGCGCTGTTCGGACTCTCCCGGGCCGTCGTGGAGAGCGGCCTCGTCGAGGTCGTCACAGCGACCCCGCAACTGGCCGCTCAGTCCTCGCTCTCCGTGGCAGTCGTGATGACCACGATGCTCGTCGTGTCGGCGCTGTCGAGTCGGCGCGCGGTCACGTCGATCCTTCCCGTTACTCTGACTTCCGCCCTCTTCCTCGCGACCGGTGCCGGCCTGTAACCGATCGAACGATCGGGTGAGACGCGATATGTCGCGACCCACCCCGGCGAAGACCACACCGTCCGGCCTGCGCGAGCAGCCGGACGGCTTTTTTTTTGCTCAGGCGGTCGTTCACCACCGGCAGCCCGCGCGTTGTCAGCAGCGCACCGGGACGTTAGGACCCCCTGGGACTCGACTCCCTTTCGGGAGACGACAGGATGACTTTCGAGATGCTGCTGGTCGTCGGGGTGCTGATCTGCATCTTCGTGGTCCTCACCGTCGAGTGGCTCGCGACCGACGTGGCTTTCATGGGCGGAGTGGCGGTCGTCGTCGCCGCCGGCGTCCTGCCGGCTGAAGAGGCGCTCGACGGGTTCGCCAACACCACGCTGGTCGCCCTCGGGTCGCTGTATATCGTTGCAGCGGCGCTGGAGAGCACGGGAGCGTTGGCGACCGCCGGCCAGTTCATTCTGGGCAAGGCCCGCGATCTTCGAACCCTGCTCGTGCGGCTGTTCGTGGTCGTCTCGTCCTCGTCGGCCTTCCTGAACAACACGCCGATCGTCGCCATGGGCATTCCGGCGGTCGAAGCCTGGTCGGAGGACAACGACGTTGCCTCCTCGAAACTGCTGATTCCGCTGTCGTTCGCCTCGATCTTCGGCGGCGCGTGCACGCTCATCGGGACGTCGACCAATCTGGTCGTCGACGGTCTGCTGCGATCGCACGAGTTCGCCGGGTTCGGATTCTTCGAACTGGCATGGATCGGACTGCCCTGCGCGCTCGCCGGTTCGGTCTTCCTGGTGCTACTCGGCCCCCTGTTGTTGCCCGAGCGCCAGCCGTTGTACGCGCCGGAGGTCGGGGAACACGAGGAGATGCGCCGGAGACGACGCCGCGAGGAGGGGCTCTCGACCGACGACCGACGCGAGGAGCACCACGTCGTCGTCCCCGAAGGGTCCGGTCTGATCGGCCAGCGGATCGATCAGACCGACCTGGACGAACGCTTCAACGCCGTGGTCCTCGAGATCGTCCGGAACGGACGCGAGCTCACCGGCGACGTCCGGCAGTCAACGATCCACGCCGGCGACACACTGATCCTCGATACCGGCGCGGGATTTCGCGGCGCCTTCGGCCATGCCGACGACTTCTACGTCACGACACGGCCCGGCGGCGTGACGCAGTCCGAGCCCCCCGCGGAAGTCGAGGAGATCGACCGACGCGGCGCCTGGTTCGCCGCCGGCATTCTCCTGGCCATCGTCGTCGCCGCAGCGAGCGGCATCGTGCACATTTCGATTGCCGCACTGATCGGGGCCGCAATTCTCATTGCGTCGGATGCAATCACCCCGGAGGAGGCGCGAGCGGCCGTCGACTGGGAGGTCCTGATCGTCATCGGTGCGTCCCTCGGGCTGGGAAAGGCGATGGAGATCAGCGGGGCCGCGCAGCTCGTCGCACAGGGACTGATCGGTATCGGAGACGCCTTCGGACCGATCGGCATCGCAACCTCGGTCGTCCTCGGGACGTCGGTTCTGACGCAGATCATCACCAACAACGGCGCCGTCGCCCTGATGTTTCCGATCGCCCTCTCCGTCGCACAAACCCGGGGACTGCCGATTCGCCCCCTCGTCATCGGCATCACCGTCGCCGGCTCACTCTCCTTCATCACCCCGCTCGGGTACCAGACGAATCTGATGGTCTACAGCGCCGGCAACTACCGGTTTTCGGACTTCTTCCGCATCGGGATTCCCCTCCAGATCCTCGTCCTCGGCGTCATCATCGCCACCCTGGCGCTCGGATGGCAGCTCTGAGCAGGCGGTCGGCTCGGGGCGCTGGAAGCGCGGTCGACGCTGCTCTCGGCCGGCGGCGAAGAGTCCCACGGTTTCCGATGAGCCCCCTCCCTTTGGGGTGTGATCCAACTCCGTGGGATCGACGCTGCGACCTTCGCCCAACAGACGTGGCCAGAGCTTCTAGCTCTGGGCGGCCGGTCGATCCCACCGCGCTGGAAGCGCGGTCAACGCATTGGCACCGACCCGATTTACTCCTTCGTCCCACGGTTTCCGATCAGACCCACCAACGACATCGGTCCGCTCGCGACCGCCTCGCCCGAGAGTCGACAACGACGCGATCTTCACCCCCCGTACGGTCGTCCACCGAATGCCAGCCGCGGGGAGAAAGCGCATGGACGACGGCTGCGACACCACCCAGTTCGACGGCGCCGGAGTCGAGGACGAGCCGAGAGGCGTCCGCACTGAACTCGCCGGACTTCCCTGCGACGCTGTGACGAGTCGATAGAGCCGGGCGAGACGCTATATGTTTAGGTTTGACTAAAAACCAAATTTGCCTAACCTCTATACTGGAAGGTATCTTGACTAATCTTTTCTTTGGCCGATAGTAATTGGTCATGCGCCTCTCCGGCATTCTTCTGGGCACGATCCTCCTCGCACCACTGACCGGGGTGGTCGGCGGCTGTGGCGAGGAAAATTCCCGAGCCGACCAGACCCGGGTCGTCGAGTTGAAGGCGCGCGATGGCGTCTTCGTCGCCGACGGCGAGCGAAACCCGACGATCCGAGTGGAGGCCGGCACGCGCCTGATCCTCGAGTTCGCCAACACCGACCCCGGTATCCACCACGCCATCTCGGTCCCCGCCCTCTCGTCCGAGCGCCGGGAGGTCGACTCCGGCGAGCGGACCCGTCTGGTGGTCCGGGCCGACGCGCCGGGCACCTACAAATACGTCTGCGGGCACCATCGCCCGCTGATGGAGGGCGAACTCGTCGTCACCCCATCGGACGAGCAGCCCGATCAGGGGACGATGGCTGCTCGAGCCGACTCCGATTCTCCCTCGACATCCGACTCTCGATGAGCACCTGGCTGTTGGCCGCGACCGCCGTCGTCGGCGTCGCGACGGTCGCCCTCTCGATCCGTCGCGCAGCGTCCGTCCCGGCATCCGAGGAGACGAGCGAAGCGACGCCCGACCAGTCGCGCCGCTCGCTGCTGCAATATGCGACCGGTGCGGCCGCCGGGCTGGCGGGGCTGACGCTCGCCGGGCGCGAGTCGGGCGCGCAGAACGCAGAGGACGGCGGGTCGGGCGGTGGAGGTACATACGGGGGCGCCGGCTCCGCGAGTGCAGGAGACAGCAGTGGCGGCGAATATCCGGATTCGTTCGTCGGCTACATGGGGACTCAAGGGAAAGTCGCCCACGATTTCAATGGGTTCGACCCGATGGAGATGCTGGTCGACTGGAGCTACGGCCAAACCAGCGAGCTCCCCAACGGGCAGA
Source organism: Bradymonadaceae bacterium (assembly GCA_042218355.1). Classification (GTDB taxonomy): domain Bacteria; phylum Myxococcota_A; class Bradymonadia; order Bradymonadales; family Bradymonadaceae; genus CAJXPB01. The sequence continues at coordinate 626 of JBDGRG010000388.1, read as the reverse complement.
CACTGCGCGAATACGAGTGGAAGGCGATCGACAAGGAGATCGAGATCGCCCCGGGCATTCGGTTTCCCGCGTGGACCTACGAAGGCCGGGTCCCGGGACCGACCATCCGCTGCAAGGAGGGAGACCGCATCCGCATCGAGTTCACCAACGTCGGCTCGCATCCGCACACGATTCACTTTCACGGCATCCATCCGTTCGAGATGGACGGCGTCCCCGGCGCCGGTCCGGGGGAGATTCCGCCGGGAGAGACCTTCACGTACGAGTTCGATGCGAAGCCCTACGGCTGCCACTTCTACCACTGTCACTCGATCCCACTGAAGCGGCACATCCACAAGGGGCTGTACGGCGCCTTCATCGTCGACCCGCCCGAGGGGCGTCCGCCCGCTCGCGAG
>JBDGRG010000388.1:0-213 GCA_042218355.1 Bradymonadaceae bacterium | reverse complement strand
ATGCTGATGAACGGCTTCGACACGAACTTCGACGGCGACAACGAGATCTATGCCGTCAACACCGTCGCCCACGAATTCATGCGCCGCCACATCCCCGCCAAGGTCGGCGAACTCATCCGGATCTACCTGATCAACGCGCTGGAGTTCGACTTCGTCAACTCCTTCCACACCCACGCGCAGTTCTTCGACTACTACGACCACGGCACCTCGCTC
>JBDGRG010000387.1:3007-8662 GCA_042218355.1 Bradymonadaceae bacterium | reverse complement strand
CGATCCGCGAGGGCGGAAACACGGTCGGAGCCGGCGTCGTCACCGAGATTATCGACTGAGTTGACTCGCGCACATCGGGTCTGGGCCAGTAGCTCAATTGGCAGAGCTCCGGATTCCAAATCCGGCAGTTGGGGGTTCGAGTCCCTCCTGGCCTGTTCGACATCCCTCGGGGCGTGCCAGCCGCCCACTCGCCGCCGGCCGCGCCGGTCCACGGGTTCGCGGCCAGTCGACGAAGCCCCGACGTGACCTTCGAGAGGGGCGCGCGGGCGCTCCGGCCGCCGGGACCTCCGACGGCGGGAGGGTCGAGCCCCTTCACACGACGGAGTCGCGATGGAAGTCCGGCAGATCGTCAACTTGCTCTACGTGATCGGCGGCGTGATCGTCTTCGTCGTCGCCGACAAGTTCGTCGCATGGGTCTGGCCCCCGTTTCAGGAGGGGGTCAACTCGGCGCTCCGCGCGCTGGGGGCGACCTCGAACATCCTGCACAATTACAGTATCGTCGGCAGCTACGTGACGGTGACGTCGATCATCGCGTTCGCGCTGGCCGGCTGGCTGATGTACGAGCTGTATCAGCCCGAGGAGTATCGGAGTTTTCTCAGTGAAGTGGTCATCGAGCTGAAGAAAGTCACCTGGCCCGGCTGGGACGAGACCCGGCGTTCGACACTGATCGTGATCGTCTTCACGATCGTTCTGTCGGGTCTGGTTTGGCTCTCGGACACGGTCTGGAAATACGTCACGAACATGCTACTGACGGCGGGCGCCTGAGCGAACAGGCGCGCGGTCGATCGCGACCTCACGAGTGACGCAGGCAGGACGCAACGACATGAGCCCGGACGAGGAACAGCCCGAAACCGACCAGGCCGCCCCGGCGGCGGATGGCCACGACTGGTACATCCTCCAGACGTACACCGGTTACGAGGAGAAGGCCAAGCGTGCGCTGGAGGAGCGGATGCGGGCCGAGGAGCTCGACGAGGATTTCGACGAGGTGTACATCCCGACCGAGACGGTCACCGAAGTGACGCGGGGCGGCGACCGCAAGGAGAAGGAGCGAAAGTTTTACAAGGGGTACATCTTCGTGAAGATGGACCTCAACGAGCGGACCTGGCACGTGGTCAAGGAGACGCCGAAGATCGTCGGGTTTCCCGGCAAGCAGTCCAATCCGACGCCCGTGCCGCCCGAGGAAGTCAAGGGCATCGCTCAGCGGATCGAGGAGGGAAGCCTCCAGGCCGAGCCGCTGCACGACTTCCAGAAGGGGGACAAAGTTCGGATCACCGAGGGGAACTTCCAGGACTTCACGGGGACCGTCGAGGAGGTCGACGAGGAGCAGGAGCGCCTGCAGGTCTTCGTCGAGATTTTCGGTCGGCCGACCTCGGTGGAGTTCGACTTCAATCAGGTCGAGAAGGAAGACTAACGGGGCCTCACTGCGTTCGGCCCGGCAATTGAGCAATTCCGGCCTCGTTGCACTCGGCCTCGGCAATTGGGCAATTAAGCCTTCAACCGCACAATCGCACGATCGGAGAAAGGCACGACCGCTCGACAGACGTCAGTCCGTCGTATGGCTATGGTCGTGCGGTTGTGGCTGAACGACTCAACCGCTGAACGGCTCAACCACTCAGCTGCTCGACGGCTGAACGCCTCGACAACGGACGGTTGATCCGCCGGGCGGAGATGTTTTAGGCGTCCCGCGCTCGATATCGATGGGCGGCGGGACGTTCGTCGTAACCAGGTACGTACTCGTATCGGAATGGATCCATGGCGAAGAAAGTCATCGGAGAGATCAAGCTCCAGGTGCCCGCCCAGCAGGCGAATCCGTCCCCTCCGGTCGGACCGGCGCTGGGCCAGCACGGCATCAACATCATGGAGTTCTGCAAGGCGTTCAACGCGAAGACCGAGTCCCACGATCCGGGAACCATCATCCCGGTCGAGATCACGGTCTACGCGGATCGGTCCTTCGACTTCATCACCAAGACGCCGCCGACCTCGCGGCTGGTGCTCAAGGAGCTGGGCATCGAGAAGGGCTCCGGGGTGCCGAACCGCGAGAAGGTCGGCGAGCTGGAATGGGAGCAGGTCGAGGAGATCGCGAAGGTCAAACTGCCCGATCTGCAGACCGACGATCTCCAGGCGGCGGCGCGGACGGTCCAGGGGACCTGCCGCTCGATGGGAGTGGATGTCGTCGAGGATGGAGAGCCCGTCGACGAAAACGCATGAGAAGACGCTACCCGCGCGGGTGTGAAGAACCGCGCCCGCGGGGCGCCGAACTCGGACCACCACGTTGACCCGTCAGAGACGAGTGTGAGTTGATGACACGCCGCGGCAAGAGATACGAAGACGCAGCCGAGAAGGTCGATCGGGAGCGCGAGTACGACATCTCCGAGGCAGTATCGCTGCTGAAGGAGGTCTCGTTCGCCGATTTCGACGAGTCGGCCGACGTCGCATTCAAGCTGAACGTCAATCCGCGCCAGGCCTCGGAGATGGTCCGGGGATCGCTGGTGCTTCCCCACGGCACCGGTGCGGATACCGACGTGCTGGTCTTCGCTCGCGGGGACAAGGCCGAGGAGGCCGAGGAAGCGGGAGCCGACATCGTCGGCGACGAGGACCTCGTGGAGCGCATTCAGGAAGAGGGGTTTCTCGATTTCGACGTCGCCGTCGCCACGCCGGACATGATGGGGGAAGTCGGTAAGATCGGCCGGATCCTGGGGCCGCGCGGGCTGATGCCGAACCCGAAGTCGGGGACTGTGACGTTCGATCTCGAACAGATCGTCGAGGAGCTGAAGGCCGGAAGGCTCGAGTATCGGGTCGAAAAGGCCGGCATCATCCACGTACCGTTCGGGCGGGTTCGGTTCGACGCGGACGAGCTCGAAGAGAACCTCACCGCGCTGGGCGAGGAGCTCGCCCGGCAGCGACCGGCCGGGGCGAAGTTACCGTACTTTCAGACGATCAACATCAGTTCGACGATGAGTCCCGGGATCAAGGTCGATCCGGCGTTCGCCCGCGACTTTATCGTGACGTGAACCGCGGAGGCCGCGGGTAACCGAACCGCAGAGGGCTCAGAGAGCTCAGAGGCGGCCGAAAAGCGAACCGCCGAGGGCGCAGAGGTGCCCTCGTTGACTCATTCACTCATTGACTCACTCAGTCACTCAGCAACTAAGCCGCTCAATCATTAACCAGAGTTGCGTCGTAGAAGCCGGGGAGACCCGGGGGGTGAGAGACGGTCTCTTAAACGGATGCCCAGCGGAGACGGAGCCGAGCACGAGGTTCGCGGCACGGCCGCGGATTTGCGTGTTCGGATTCGACCCTCCGAGCCCGGCGGCCGGAGGGTTTTCGCGTTCGACGAGCCACGGCCGGCGGCGCGCCATCGAATCGATCAGTCGAGTCCGACCACGAAGAGGTGACACCGTGCGACGTGCCGAAAAAGAGGAAGTCGTCGCGAAGTTCGAGGACGATCTGACCGATGCCCAGTCGATCGTGGTGACGAACCACGCGGGGATCGGCGTCAATCAGATCAACGAGTTGCGGAGTGAGTTCCGCTCCAACGATGTCCACTACCACGTGGTCAAGAACACGCTGGCGACGATCGCCGTGAAAGGCACCGAGGTCGAACCCGTCGCGGAGCTGTTCAAGTATCCGACGGCGGTCGCCTACAGCTTCGACGACGCGGTGAAGCCGGCCAAAATCGTCCGGGATTTCGAGGAGGAGGAAGAGGCGTTCGAGCTGAAGGGTGGCTACATCGCCGGCCGGCTGCTCGAGCCCGACGAGGTCCGAGACCTGGCCGACATGCCGAGCCGCGAGGAGCTGCAGCGAAAGCTCCTCGGGACGTTGAAGAAGCCGGCTCGGGATCTCCTCCAGCTGCTGGACACGCCGGCGCAGAAGATGGTCGGTGTCCTCCAGTCTCGCAAAGACGAACTCGAGTGAGGTCGTCGCCGGACGTTCCGAATCAGTGTCGAGACGAGAGTTGTTCGATAGCGTGACTCCAACGAAGGACGAGAACGATGGCAGATCTCTCGCAGGACGAAGTAGTCGAGTACCTCAGCAATCTGTCGGTGATGGAGCTGACGGACCTCGTCGACGAGCTCGAGGAGGAGTGGGGTGTGGAGGCCGGTGCGGCCGCCGCTGCCCCCGTCGCCGCGGCCGCCGGCGGGGAAGCCGAGGGTGAAGAGGGAGGCGAGGAGGAAGAGCAGACGATCTTCGACGTCTCCCTCGAGGACTTCGGCGACAACAAGATCCAGGTCATCAAGGCGGTCCGCCAGGTGACCGATCTCGGTCTCAAGGATGCCAAGGAGAAGGTCGAGAACCTTCCCTCGGTCATCAAGGACTCCATCGACAAGGAGACCGCCGACGACGTGAAGGAGGAGCTCGAGGACGCGGGAGCGACCGTCGAGCTGAAGTAACGAGTCGACGACCGCGTCGAATGCGCCCGGGTGGGGAACGACCCGCCCGGGTGCGGCCCCGGCTGGGGTCGATCGTGCCATCCGGCACCCCCTTCCCGGACGAGGCGAGTCATTGCTCGCCGTCCCGGAGGCGCTCCAGCCGGCGGTCGATGCGGTCTGCGTGATACGCCGGGTACTTTGCCCGGATTCTTTCCAGGGTTGCAGCCGCCTCGGATCGGCGGCCGAGTTCGGCCAGCGCACGGGCCTTCCACTCCAGGGCCCGAGCTCGGTCGCGCCCCGACACCGCCCCCTCCTCCAGGAGGGCTTTCGCGGTCGAGAGGGCTCGCTTCCACTGTTCGCCGTCGATTGCTCGCTCGAGTTCACGGAGGGGGGGTGCTGCGGATTTCTCGGCCGCGTTCGTCGACGGTGACCGGTTGGTGGCCTCGGCGCCTGTCTCGACGCCGGCTCCGGCCCGTTTCGCTCGCTGACGGTCGGCGGCCATCGCCTCTCGCTTGGCGGCTCGATCGGCCGATCCTGCGGCTCCTCGTCCCCCCGCTTGCGCGGAGTCGTCTCGTTCCGCTCCGGACAGGTCGAGCGCCAGCGCGGATTCCGAGTCGGACGAGCCGGTCGCCTCGCCGGCGCCTCGCGTCGTCTCGGGCTCCGGTTCGCGGTCCGCTTTTGCCTTTTTCTTCGTGTTCTCGGCCCGGTTCGGACCCTTCTCGACCGGCTCGGGGGCCGGTGCCTCGGCGCGTGCCTGTTTCGCCTTCACTCCTCCTCGTTCGTCCGCTGCGGGTTCGTCCGTCGATTCGGCCCGTTCGGATCCGCCGATCTCGTCGCTCGGTTTGGTCGTCGGCTCGCTACCCGCGGGTTCGGGGGACGCCCCTTTCTTCGCCTGCGATGGTTGCGGCGCCGGGTCCGACTCGGTGCGCTCGCCGGCCTTCGACGGCCGGGCGGTTTCTCTTCGGTGGGCAGGCTTCGACTCGGCCTGTGCAGCGGCGCGCGCCTTCTCCTCGGTCTTCCCGCGCGGGGGGGCGGCGCCGCGGGCCGGTCCGCCACCGCTCTCGTCGCGGGCGGGTTCGACCGTTCGGCGCTCGGAGGGGGGATCGGCCCGACGGACCGTCCCGGAGGCGAGGTACAGAGCGGCGCCCCCGGCCAGGAGGGCCATTGCGGCGACGGCGAGCTGGGTCGTCGTCGCGCCGGCCGCCACCGCATCGGTCAGGGCGTCGACGATGGCGTGGGGATCGTCGTCGAGCAACCGCTCGCGGAAGCCGTCGGGGCGCCCCCAGGT
>JBDGRG010000387.1:0-2997 GCA_042218355.1 Bradymonadaceae bacterium | reverse complement strand
CCAGAACCCGGGTTCGACGACTTCCCCGTCGTCGGCATCGGCGTCGTCTTCGTCCGCGCCGGCGTCGGGTGCGGCGTTCGACGGGCGGGCGGTTGCGACGAGTTCGTCGTGCAGGTCGTCGTCGACCGAGGCGGTCGGGAACTCCGCTCGCACGCGCTCGAGGAGTCGTTCGTTCGCCTCGAGTTCGTCGCGCAGCTCCGAGTCGGCATCGATTGCCTCGCGCAGCTCCTCGGCGCGCTCCGGGTCGAGCTCCTCTTCGTAGAGGAGTTCGACCAGTTCGTCGTCTGTTTCCTCGTTCGACATGCGAATGGTTGCCTGGGTCGGGGGCCGCGGGTGGTCACAGTGTCGCCCGCCGTCCGTTTCAACGAAGTCGGGACCGTTTCGATCTATTTCGGTCGTGCAAACGCCTCACGCCTCGGGTTCGATTTGGCCTCGTTCCTCGCGGTCGAAGCTGTGATCGGCCCAGTCGTCGAGATGTCGCCGGAGGTCCTGAAGCGCATAACGCATCCGGCTCTTGACGGTTCCGACGGGCGCGTCGACAACCTCGGCGATCTCCGAATAGGTCCGCCTCGAGAACTCCCTGAGCAGAAAGACCTCGCGCTGTTCGGCGGAGAGGGCGTCGAGAGCACGTTCGAAACGGCGCCGAAAGACGCGACGATCGTGATCGACGGTGGCCGACGAGGCGCCGGAGTCGGCGATTCGGTCGACGAAGCGGGTCCCCTCGTCGTCGTCGATCGGGGCGTCGAGCGATGCCTCGTCCCCGCCGCGAGTCCTCAGCTCGTCGATGCAGAGGTTCCGCGCGATCGTGTAGAGCCAGGTGCTGAACGCGGAGTCGGGCCGATAGTCGTCGGCGGACTCGACCACCCGGGCGAAGGTCTCCTGAAGCAACTCCTCGGCGCGGGCGCGGTCGCCGAGCTTCCCGATGATGAAGTTCAGTAGCCCGTCCTCGTGGCGTTCGACGAGTTCCTCGAAGGCCCGGACGTCGCGCTGATCGGCGTACCGGACCATCAGATCGGAGTCCGACAGATCGTCCAGCGGTGGCCGCTGGCCGGCGGACGTGAGATTGAGGAGGAAGACGGGGAACATCGCGCCGTGGGGGCGGGTCTGATCGCGAACCGCGGGAAGTCGGTTACACCGGCTCAGCCCCCCGATCTCGGTGTCGGCGATGCCGCGACGCCGCACCTCCGGGGGGGGGCCGGCGACGGTGCCTCCGGCTACGACTTCCGGAACGCCCGGGGCACTCGGGAGCGGAGCGAGTGGGGCTTCGGGTAGCCGAGCCGATGGCCCTTCGTCCCACGGTGGTAGAGCACAGCCGTGGGGGCCGCCGTCCAGCGAGCCAGATGGAGGCTCAGGACTCGAGCAACTCGAGGGTCTCCCGAGCCAGTCCACCGAGTGTCTGTGGCTCTCCCCAGTTGGGGAGTCGTTCACCGTTCGAGGTGAGTTCCTCGACGGTGCTGACGAGTTTGCCGTGATCGTTCTTCAGCAGGTCGGAGGCGTCGTTCTGGTACGCCTGCTGGATGATCGCCAGAGCCATCGCGCGGGCGGGCCAGCGGCCACTGTCGATCATGCGGAGGACGGTGTCGCTGATCGACGAGACGCCCTCGTCCTGCATCTCGGTGACGGTGAAACTGCCGAACCAGTTGGCGTCCTTCTTGAACTGCCCCTCTTCGTCCGACGTGTACGCCTCGCGGTCCAGGGGAAGCGCGATGGCGGCGCTGAGGACGCCCCCTTTTCCTCGAATCTGGATCAGATCGTTGATAGCCGCCCAACGGAGTGCCCCGGATTTCTTCTCGATCAGTTCCGCAAAGAAGCCCGTCGCACGTTTGCCCTGGATCGTCTTCAGCGCCTCCATCGCCGCATCGACGAATTTCGGCGAGGACTTCGGCGAGCGGATCGCCGTCTCGAGGTAGTCGGTGATCGGTTCCTGGCGAGTCTCGACGACTGCACGCTTGAGCGAGCCGGAGAGCTTCGGGTGGGCCTTTTCGGCGCGCTTGGCGATGACTTTGGCGATCTGCGTTTTGACCTTCTCGTCGGCGTGTTTGCGGAGTGTGGCGGCGACCTCGCCGGGTCGGTCGGTCTCCTCGAGCCAGGTCAATGCGTTCTCGACACCCGCTTCGCCGGCGCGCGGGAGGATCTGGCCGAGGGTGACGTTCCCGAGCTGGTTGCGGAGCTTCCAATCCTTCGAGAGCCACTGTGCGAGGATCGACTGGAACCTCGAGTGGGCGTCTCCACTGGCGTGGGGTTCGACGTAGTACGCGGCGTCCTTCGCCTTCACCGACATCGAGTCGCCGACCTTCACTTTCTTCCCTCCCGCCGCCGAATCACCCGAGTCGAGCGTGGGAAAATCCTTCTTCTCCCACATCTCCTCGATGACGGGGGCGACCTCCGCGGCGAGTTTTTCCCGTTCGGACTTCGATTCGATGTCGTCGAACGTCGAGACCAGCAGCGGCGTGCGCCCCTCCTCGATCATGATTCGGACCGCCCGAACCCGAACGTCCATCGGTTCCTTGGGGCTGGCGGCCCACGTCTGCATCTTCTCCATCCCCTTCTTGGCATTGCGCCACTTCTCGACGTCCTTCGGGGTGCGTTCACAGGCGGCGATCAGAACCAGCAGCGGAGCCAGAGCGTAGACGAGGCGGCGCATACGATCGGTGGGTCGGAGGAAGTCGGAGACGGGCGAATGTCGCAAGCATCTGAGTCGAGTTAATGATGCCCGGTCCGGCCCGGGTGTCAACATGGACGTTCGGATCGGACGTGTTCACCGGGGAAGTGGTCTGATCGGAATCCGTGGGATTCGACCTGGAACGATTGTGCCTCGTGCCAGCGGGGAGAATGATCTGTCAGCTTCGGTGCGGAGTCTCCCATCCCTCTTCCGGCCCCTGTGACCTCGGGTCCCGGGGGAAGATGTCTGGGGGAGCTAGCGTCGTGGCCGGCCACCACGTTGTCGGTGCTCTCGTGGCACTGAGATTAGCTCCCTCAGAGCCCGGGAACCCGCGG
>JBDGRG010000386.1:3139-7147 GCA_042218355.1 Bradymonadaceae bacterium | reverse complement strand
AGCGTCGTCTACTACACGGTTGTCGAACTCGGCCTGGGGCTCATCCCGACGGTCGAGATCTTCACCGTGCGGTTCCACCTGCAAAACGTCGCCGGCCTGTCCGAGGGCAGCCCCACCGTCCTCACCGGCCTCTTCCCGGATTCGGGATTCACCCTCGAGTGGTGGACCTCCGCGCTGCTCCTCGGCCTGGGCTGCTCGCTCGCCGTCGCGCTGGGTGGGACGATCTTCGAATGGCGCCGGTACGAGGTGTGAGGTCGGAGCCGCCAGCGCAGGATGCGCTGGCAACGTTGACCGAGCTTCCACCTCGCGTCGATCCGCCAGCGCAAGATGCGCTGGCAACGTCGTCCGAGCTTCCAGCTCGGTGGGGGGGCGCGTTGACCGAGCTTCTAGCTCGGTGTGTGAGGCGTTCTGTCAAACCACCATGCTCCGGGACCTCGCTCGATCCGCAGCGGTTCGTCGTCCGGCCGCGGCATCAGCGTCGTCATGACCAGCCGTTCGTCCAGCACGTCCGCCCTTGGCCGCTGCGGAACGGTCTGGATGTCCTCGAGGATCAGCGGCGGTAGCGCGAATTCCTCGCCGACCTCACGTAGCAGCTCCGCATCCTCCAGCCCGTCGATGTTCAGCCAGACGACCTCCCACTCGTCGTGAAACCACTCGATGTCCCCCAGCTCGGCGATCGTATCCTCCGCCCACCCGGACTCGTCGAAGGCCAGGATCGACATCTCCGGCTGCGGCGCGTCGGGCGAGTCGTACAGATAACCCGGCGGCGCCCCGGGTCGGCGCCGTTCGTCGCGTTCGTACGGCTCCCGGGCGAGTTTCTGGACCGTCTCCATCTTCGACTCCCGTCCCGGCAGCCCCGATACACGCGCCGAGTCACCTTGGGACCGACACCCGCCCGGCGCTACACTCGGTCTGAGGACCCGCCACCCCACGCCTCTATACCGAGAGCGGCGAGATGAGCACCGACCCACAGATCGAATTCTTCTTCGACATCGCCTCCCCCTACAGTTACCTCGCGTCGACGCAGATCGACAAGCTGGAGGACGAGACCGGCGTCCCCGTCGTCTGGAAGCCCTTCCTGCTGGGCGGTGTGATGAAGGCGACCGGCAACGAACCGCCCGCCCGCGTCCAGCCCAAGGCCGCGTACATGCTCGAGGATATCAACCGCTGGGCAGACCGGTACGCGATCCCCTTCGAGATGCCCGCCCAGTTCCCGCTCGATTCGCTGACGACTCAGCGCGCACTCGTCGCCGCCCGCGAACGCGAAGACGGCGCGGTCTCGACGCTCGCCCCCGAACTGTTCGAGGCCTACTGGGCCGAGGGCCGGCACGTCTCCGACCCCGACGTGATCGCCGATGTCGCCGACGAGGCCGGCTTCGATGGTCGTGAACTGGCCGACGCTACGGGCGAGGACGCGATCAAAGCGAAGCTGCAGGAGCTGTCCGACGAGGCGGTCGACCGCGGCGCGTTCGGCGCGCCGACGTTTTTCGTCGGCGACGAGATGTTCTGGGGCAACGACCGGCTGGACTTCGTACGGAAGGCGGCCGGCCGTAACACCCGTTCGTAACGCTCCGTTACGGTCGTTACGCACTGGCTGTCGGTCGCCCCGAACATGGTGAGATACCATTTACGACAGCATGTTACGTCGTAAATAACGTCGGATAGCCAGCGCAGGATGCGCTGGCAACGCTGCCCCCACGTAGACCGATCTTCCAGCTCGCTTCGTTGCGACAACTACCACCAGAGCAAGGATGCTCTGGCTACGTAACAGGCTCGCCGACCAGCTGAATGTCGTCGCGCCGCGGATTGATCCGTTCGATGGACAGCTCGGTTTCCTCACCGAGGGGGATCTTCTTGCGGAACCGGGCGGAGAACTTCTGGGCGACCTCCTCGATCCAGACGCTTCCCCGCGACCCATCGTCGTCGTAGTGGTCCAGAACCACGCCGGTCCAGGTATCGCGGTCGGCCCGCCGCATGTACTCCAGCAGCCAGTACCGCTGGGTCTCGGACTGGATGCGCCCGGCCTCGCCCGTCGCGCGGCGGACGTCGCCGATGACCTCGGCCATCTCGTCCTCGCCGTGCGGAGGTTCCGCATCGGCCGCAGCTGCCTTGATCTGGCGCTGCGTAACGAGGTCGCCGTAACGCCGTATCGGGCTGGTCGCCTGGGCGTAAACCGGTACGCCCAACCCGTAATGGTTGCCCGGATCGAGCGTTACGCGGGCCGGCTCCATGTTGTAGAGCGTCTGGAATTGCCGGGGCCGGCCCTCCGGGTAGTCGAGCACCCGGTCGTCGACCAGTTCGCCGTCGGGGTCGGGCTGGGTGCGGTAGATCGCCGGAACGCGCTGGCGCTGGCAGAACAGGCCCAGCAGGTAGTTCGCCAGTATCATGAACTCGCCGACCAGCTCGCGGGCGGGCGTCGAGTCGTCCTCGATCCCGCAGTCGATCCGCGGCTCACCGTCCTCCCACGTGACGTCGAGATCCGGATCGGGCAGGTCGATCTGCACGCCTCCTTCTTTTTCGCGGGACCGTCGACGGGCGCGCGCGACCTCGACGAGGGTCGACAGCTCGTCGGCGAACGGATGGTCGTCGTCGTCCCCGGCGAGGACCGCGTCGACCTCCTCGTAGGTCAGCTGGCCGTCCGACTCGACGATCGAGGGGACGACGCTCCAGTCGTCGATCTCCAGCTCGTCGTCGACCTGCACCAGCAGCGACACCGCGGGTCGGGTCTGGCCCCCGGCCAGACTGGCGACCTCCTCCGAGAGCTGCTCGGGGAGCATCGGCCGGTCGGTCGTCGGGAGATACAGGCTCGACCCCCGCTGGCGGGCAAACTCGTCGATCGTGCCGCCCGACTCGACCCACGCCGCCGCGTCGGCGATGTGGACGCCGATCTCGAGGCGGCCGTCGTCGGGTCTGCGCACCGACAGCGCGTCGTCGATGTCGGTCGTTCCTTCGGCGTCGATCGAGAAGACCTGCAGATCGGTGAAGTCCTCACGCTGGTCGGACCCGAGCTGGGCCGTCTCCCGGACGACGTCGAGTCCCTCGAGCTGGCCGACCTGTTCGGCTAGCTCCTCGGCTTTCTCGCGCGCCTCGTTCCCCGGATCGACATCGAGGTCGCTGCGTCTCAGCGCGAGATTTTCGTGCGGGCCCCAGAGCCCGAGCTCGACCAGAAGCTGAAACGCCTTGTCGCCGTAGCGGCCGTCGATCGTAATTCCGGCCTCGTCCTCGACGTCGTCGAGCAGGTCGAGGGCCTCCTCGCGGGCATCGCTGTCGCGGTCCTCCAGCGCGTAGTCCCGGATCGTCGCGAGCCGGTCGTCGAACCCCTCGCGTTCGCGGTGCTCCACGAGCAGATCGTCTCGGTCGCCCTCGTCGGCTCCCAGCACCTTCGCGACTCCCTCCACGAATGCCTGGCGCCGCTGTCGCCTTCGCTGCTCGGCCCGACGCTGTTCACGGAGCTGTTCGGCCTGTTCCGGATCGCGCGGCTCGAAATCGGTGCCGTGCTGCTTGAAGTGAACCGTGTCGGAGCGAAGTGACTCGAGCACCCCGTGGACCTCGCTCGGCTCGGCACCGTCGAAGAACATTTCGGCTGCGGCCGCCGGGGAGATCCGGTCACTCTCGTCGCGGACGTACTCCCAGAGAAACTCGGAGTCGACCTCCTCGGCCGCTTCGTCGAGTGTCTCGCGGAAGCGCGACAGGCGATCGGCGAGCCGCTCGGAACGGGCCGAGTCGTCGAAGGAGCGGTCGAACTCGAACGTCACCTGCTCCGGCGAGGGCCGCCGCTCGTCCCCCTCCTCGGAGGTGGCAATGAACTTCTCGCCGAGATCTCGGGTGATGACCCCCAGGAGATACTCGTCGCCGGTATCGAACTCGATGACGTCGCCTGGTTTCACGGTATCGAAGGGGATGGGGGATTGGGGATGGGGAGAGATGTGCTGCCAGGTCGAAACGGGGAACGCACGAGAAGCAAGAGGCGAGACGCGAGAGGCGAGACACGAGGAGCGAAGGTGTCTC
>JBDGRG010000386.1:0-3129 GCA_042218355.1 Bradymonadaceae bacterium | reverse complement strand
CGCCCCACCGGCGGCGACTAGCTTCTCGCGTCTCGCGCGCCGGACGGGGCGTCACTCCGCGTCGGCGTCGACGTCGATTTTGTCGAGGTCAGAGGCGACCTCGAAGGAGGCTTGGGTCTTCTCCTCGACCTCGTCCAACTCGACGACGGGGGCGAGTTCGGTCAACACGAGGTGGTCGTCGGCGACGTCGAAGACGGCCAGGTCGGTGACGATCTGATTGACGCAGCCGACGCCGGTCAGGGGGAGCGAGCACTCCTCCAACAGCTTCGGATTGCCCTTGATCGTGTGACTCATCAGGACCGTGACGTCCGAACCCGTCACGAGATCCATCGCCCCACCCATCCCCTTGACCATCTTGCCGGGGATCTTCCAGTTCGCGATGTCGCCGGTCTCACTGACCTGCAGCGCACCGAGGATCGCCAGGTCGAGGTGCCCGCCGCGGACCATCGCGAAGCTGGTGTGGCTGCCGAAGAACGCCGATCCGGGGACGGTGGTCACCGTCTCCTTGCCGGCGTTGATCAGATCGGGGTCCTCCTCGCCCTCGACCGGATACGGGCCGATGCCGAGCAGGCCGTTCTCACTGTGCAGCGTCACGTCCATCCCGTCGGGGATGTAGTTCGCGACCAGCGTCGGGATGCCGATGCCGAGGTTGACATACGAACCGTCCTCCAACTCCTGGGCCGCCCGTGCGGCCATCTGTTCGCGCGAGAGCGCCATGGTATCGCCTCTCCGTGTATCTGGTGTGATCTGAACGCCGATGTGCAAGCGTCGCCGGCCGGTGCCGGTCCGTTTCGACGGTCCTCAGGCCTCGTCCGGCGAACGGGTCGTCCGCTGCTCGATCCACTTCTCGTAGTGGTCGCCCTCGATGATACGCTGGACGAAGATCTGCGGGGTATGGATCGCATCCGGGTCCAGATCGCCGGGCTCGACCAGCTCCTCGACCTCCGCGATCGTCACGTCGGCCGCCATGGCCATGATCGGGTTGAAGTTGCGGGCCGTCTTGCGGAAGACGAGATTGCCCGCGGTGTCGCCCTTGTGGGCCTTCACGAAGGCGAAGTCCGCGTCGAGTGCCCGCTCGAGCACGGTGTCCGTGCCGTCGAATTCGCGAGTCTCCTTCCCCTCGGCGACCTCCGTCCCGTAGCCGGTCGGCGTGTAAAACGCCGGGATGCCGGCAGCCGCCGCGCGGATGCGCTCGGCGAGCGTCCCCTGGGGCGTCAGCTCGACGTCGAGCTCGTCGTCGAGGAACTGCTCCTCGAAGACGGCGTTCTCGCCGACGTAGCTCGAGATCATCTTGTCGATCTGACGGGTCTGCAGCAGGATCCCCAGCCCCTTGTCGTCGGTGCCGCAGTTGTTGCTGATCACCGTCAGGCCCTCGGTCCCCGCGTCGTGGATGGCGCGGATCAGGTTCTCCGGGTTGCCGGAGAGCCCGAATCCCCCGCTCATGATCGTCGCGCCGTCCTCGACGTCGTGGATCGCGTCCTCGGCGGAATCGAATGTCTTGTCCATCTATCGCTCCTCGTGTGTGGAGTCGCGGAATCGCTCGAATCGGTGCATAGCATCGAGCGGGCGAGCCGTCAGCTGCTGAGCAGCTGGGCTGTTGAGCCGTTGAGTTGTTGAGCCGGTGAGCCACAACCGCACGACCATTGCCGGCCTACAGGATTGAAAGCTTTCCACCGCGATCGCCCTTCGACGGGCCCACGGCGCTCGCCACTCCGGCCGGCGGTGCTTCAGCGCCGCCGGTTGTCCCGGACCCATCCAGCCGGCGGTTTCAACCGCCGGTAGACGGTCGAGCAGTCGACCCACGACCGCACAGCCATTTCCGGCCGACGGGATTGAGAGCTCTCTACCGCCATCGCCGATCGAACCGCCCGCGCCCAACGCCATTCCGGCCGACGGTGCTTCAGCGCCGCCGGCTGTCCCGCACGCACTCAGCCGGCGGTTTCAACCGCCGGTCGGCGGTCGAGTCACCGACCGGCTCGACAGACCACCCGAGACCGAAATCGCCCAATGGCCGGGGCGCCCGGAGGAAGCCGCCCCTACCACCGCGCGCCGCCCGAAATGCCCGCGAAGACATAGTCGTAGAACCCGACCTCGACCTTGATGACACCGTGTTCCTTGATGTTGAAGCGGGCCCCCCCGGTGATGTTGATCACCGGCGCGACCGGCCAGATGTCGTCCTCGGGATCCGGTTTCTGAAACTCGTCGGACTTGCGGGGGTTCTGGCCTCCCGAAAAGCAGGCGTCGCCCCCGAAGCCGCCGCCGGGTTCACCGAGATTGCGCTTGCAATTGGACCGGGGTTTCGGCTCGAAGCGCTCGACGTTGTTGAAGAGCACGCCCAGACCCAGCCCACCCCCGACGTACGGCGAAAACCAGTGGTTGACGTCCCAGAACCAGTACCCCGAGAATACCAGGGACGCCATCCCGAGATCGAAGTCGATGTAGTCGGCCGCCCGGTCGTTCTCTCCCTTCTCCAGCCACCAGTCCGAGGGCATTCCGAGGTCCGCGTACTCCGCGGCCACACTCAGCTCGAAGGCTCCGGCCTTCCGCCAGACGAACTCCGCTCCGTACGCAAAGTTCGGCTGACCGTTCCGCCAGTGAGCGGAGTGTTTGTCGAAGGCGGCATCGAGGAAGAAATTCGGAATGCCGATCGCCCGGACGCGGCCCACGACATGGAACTCGTTCTTGTCGAACTCGTCCTCGAACCGCATGTCGTCCGTCTCGTCGACGTACTGGGCCGACGCCGAGTCGGGTGCGGCGACACCGGCGAGGGCGACCAGAACGGCCAGTCCCAACGATACGGCCCACGCGCTGGTGGTCCTCTGCATACCTACTCCTCGGTCTGCGTCCGGGTGAAAGCCTCTCGCTCGTCGCCGGGAGCCACGATACGGACACTGGGGCGGGCGCGGAGTATAGAGAGCCCCCTCGCGCGCCACAAGCTCCCGGGGTGCCGGCGGATCCGGCGATCACTCGGGCCGTCCGGACAGCTACTTCACGGAGACGGGCGACTGGCGGTTCTGCGTCGTCCCGTCGCCCAGCTGGCCCTCGTCGTTCTTCCCCCAGCAGACCAGCTCGCCGCCCCCGGTGACCGCACACGAGTGATGCCAACCGACCCCGATGGCCACCGCCCCC
>JBDGRG010000385.1:8174-10747 GCA_042218355.1 Bradymonadaceae bacterium | reverse complement strand
GCGCCTTTGCGCCTTCGTGGCCCAATCGTGCTGACCGCCCCGTGAACGGTTACTCCCAGAGTTCGGCGTAGCGGTCGCGGAGAGCGTCGTCGTCCCCGACCCGCTCGACGCAGTCTGCGATCAGTGATTCGACCTCCGACCGCTCGATCTTCACCGGCTCACCCTCGCGGAACATGGCGTCGTTTCCCCGGGCGTAGACGAGGGTCCGCACCGCCATCCACAATGGTAGCAGACAGAACAGACGAATGTCGCTCTCGCCCGGGGGAATGGCGAGCGTGTAGTCGAACGCGGCATCGAGATGGTCGGCAGCGCGGTCGAAGATCGGCTCGACTGCCCGGTGTGCGCGCTCGCGGTGCGCCGGCTCGAACAGCTCCATCGGCTCGAGACCTTCTCGGGCGGCGAGCGACGCCGGAATGAAACACCACGACCGCTCGAGGTCGTCGGTCTGGTCCTTCAGGATATTGACCATCTGCAGGCCGAGGCCGAAGCGCTCGGCCGTCGTCTTCAGCTGGCGGTGACGATCGGCGGAGAGTCCGTCGATGTCGTGGATAAACAGGTCCGTCAGCATGTGTCCGACGGTCCCGGCGACGTAGTAGCAGTATCGCTCGAGGTCGGACATGTTCATCAGCACGGCGAGCCCGTCGTCGTTCTGGGGACGATGGCCGTACAGTTGCATGCCGCGGGTCATTTCGCCGACCCACTGCACGCAGTCACGGGCCACCTCGTCCGGAAGCCGCCGGAACACCGACATCACCCGGTCGAGTCGTTCGGAGAGTTCGTACTCCGGGCCGTCGCCCGGCACCTCTGAAAACCGATTGGTAAATCGATCCGAGGGTTCGCCGTCCTCGAGAACGCCCAGAAACGCCCGATAGAGGGTGTCCCGCCGCCGGGGGGCGAGCGTCGGATGATCCTCGACAGTGTCGGCGATCCGACACAGCAGGTAGCCGCACGTGGTCGCCACGCGCAGCTCCTCGGAGAGCATTTCGATCGGCCGCGAAAACGTGCGCGAGACCTCGAGCAGCCGATTCCAACAGAAGGCCCAGTCGTCCCGGAGATCGCCGGACGACTCGGAGCTCCAGTGTTCGGGCAATGGGGGAGCGTCAACAGCCATACGGAATTCCAGCGCAAGGGTCGCCAGTCGCACCGACACGTTCAATGGAGAGCGGACGTTAGCAGTGGAGGCGGGATGCACGCAACTCGCAAACGGTCGGGAGAGCGGGTCTTCGCGCGGACGCGCGCCGAACGCGAGCGGGACGAGCGGTGGGGGCTGCTCGATCTCGCGGGACCGCCCGCTCCGGTCACGCGGCCGCGACGGCGCGCTCGACGTCCGCATCTGCCAGCTCGGGTCCCCTCGTACGCCCCCCCTGGCTCGCACCGACCTCCGCTCTCAGGGGCGGGAAGGCCGCCAGGCGCCCGACCCACCGAGCGTCGATCCGGTTGCGTCGGGAGGGCACTCAGTCACGGCGAGCCCGAGGACTCGTCCGTCCCCGGCCGTGCGTAGATGCTCAGCATCGGAACGCCCTCGACGGAGACGACGTGTTCGGGGGTATAGGTCCCGTACTCGCTCCACAGTTCGACCCGATCGGCTGCAAAGGACTTCTGGTGGTGGAACAGACCGAAGTCGCTGCCCGCCCTCGAGCCCCGTCGGAGGTCGCCGCGCGCCCATCCCGCGTCCTGGTAGAACCACCAGGCGTAACCCGTCGTGTTGCCAGTCCATACCTGCGCTCCCTTCGGGGCGTGTTCGTTCAGCCAGGGGAGCCCCTGTCGGGAGGCGTACCCCCAGAACTGCCGGAGCATGCCCGCGTCGGCGGCCCCGCGAACCGAACCGATCAGCGAGTTGTAGTAACCGGTTTCGAAGGGATGGATGTGGGCGGTGGCGTAGGCCGACGGCCCGAGCACCGTCGTCAGGCAGAGACCGCCGGCCAGCGCGAGCCCGGCGGGACGCGGCACGGAGCCGACCCGCTCGTCGATCGCTTCAGCGACCGTCCCGGCAGCACAACCGACGCCCCCCCCGGCGAAGATGGCGAGGAACGGCATCGCCGTCATCCAGTGCTTGGTGCCGCCGAAAATCGGGACGCTCGGGAGCGAGATCAGCACGATCGGGAACAGCAGGTTCAGCACCAGGAGCCAACCCGTCGCCGGACGAGCCCCGAGCGATCGTGGGAGACGAAGGTCGCGGACCGCCTGGCTCCACCGACCGACCCACGCCCGTCCGTCCCACTCTCGCCAGGCTCGCCCACCGCCGACTGCGGCGGCGACGAGGATGGCCGCGGGAACGGTCACCGCCGTCATCACCCAGGGGTAGGAGATCGGAAGCGGGGGGTTCTGAACATTCTCCCCGAAGTACTGCACGAAGTAGTTGACGTGCTGGAGATGGAACTCCAGATACCACTTCACTCGCGCCCAGGTATCGAACCAGTACCAGGGCGTCAGCGCGTACCAGATCACCGGGCCCAGAACGGCCATCCAGACGAACGCCGTCGGCACGGCCGGCACGCGCAGCCGCCACCCATCGGAGACACGGATCGCCCGGAACTCGTGCCAGTGTGCGCCCAGCCAGTGCACGCCGAGCA
>JBDGRG010000385.1:0-8164 GCA_042218355.1 Bradymonadaceae bacterium | reverse complement strand
CGGCAAGAACAGAGCATTGAGCTTCGTACACAGCCCGAGTCCGAACAGAGCACCGGTCGCAGCCGCCCAGCCCCTGCTGTCGTGACTTCGCCAGTAGGCATAGACGGTCCCCAGCCAGGCCCCCGTGATCGGCACGTCGAAACACGCCAGGTGGGCGTGGAAGAAGAAACGCGGCTGGAACAGCAACGCCCCGGCGGCCGCCAGACCCGCCACCGTGCCGAACAGCTGACGGGCGAAGACGAAGGTCAGTGCGACGGTCGCCGCCCCCGCCGCCGCCCCCGGCAGTCGCAGCGCCGTCACCCGGTCGAGCCAACCCAGCGCATCGTGCCAGAGCCGCTCGCTGAGCGCGAAGGCGACCTTCATCAGCGCCGGGTGCTCGCGGTTGTACGACAGGTGCTCGTCGACGCTGGCCTTCGTGAAACTCTCGGCGAGCCGTCCCGCCCGAACATTTCTCCAGAGTTCCTCGAACCACCCGATGTAGACGTCGGCGGCGTGGAAATAGAAGCTCTCGTCCCGTGGAATGCCGATGCCCATCGTCGCCAACAGCAGCGCCAGACTCGCCGCGAACACCACCGATGCGACCACCCAGTCGGAGGTCGAGGCGGAGACGGCAGCCCCCTCGGACGAATTGTCGAACGCGGGTCCGGTCACGGATCGAACGGACGGAGAGAGGGCGGGTCGAAGACGGGCGACTCGCGGCGGCGGGCTGTCGTCGAGCCCGGCCGGGGACGTGAGTCCCCCGTCACTCGGAGTTGGCGCTGGAGCCGCCGGAGGTGTCGAAGAAATCGCAATCGCTCATGTCGACGTCCTGCAGACACGGGGCGTCGCTCAGCTCCGAGCCGGCCCGCGAGAAGAACAGCCCGATCTGGTTCGTCATGAAGCTGTGCACGTCGAAGGCCTCGTCGGGACTGGGAAAGTCGAACCCGTGCGACCCCTTCGGATCGACGTAGGGCAACCGCATGGCGGTCACTCCCGTCTCCGTCTCGACCGTCGCCCGCAGCGGATGATCGGCGTCGACGTTCGGCGGCTCGCCCTCGACCGTATCGGGGTCTCGATACTGTCCGCGATCGAGGTCGTCGGGGTCGAACAGCGTCCCCGGATGCGACGGAAACCGGTCCAGACCGGGGATGCCCTCGTAGACGTAATTCCGAATCAGGAACTGATTCTCGGTCGCACGGTATGGCTTGGCTTTTTCGCGATATCCGATGACGCCCGCCGATCGGGCGATCGAGATGCCCGTGTTCACCGGAACGTTCGAGTCGCCGATCGTCGGGACGACCAGGACGTTCGAGGTCCCGTCGGTCCACTTCGGGTCGTAGGAGAAATCCAACGGGCGCTCGTAGTAGGTCCGCGCGAACGTGCCCGGATCGGCCGGCCCCAGGATCATCTGCGCGATCCCCAGGAAACGCCGAAGCTGCGGGGTCTGCCGTTTCAGCCCCCATCCCTCGGTCGGCGCCGCCAGCGGCGATCCCGCCGGATAACGGACGTTCTGATAGGCGAACTCCTCCCGATACGTCGCGATCGACTCCGGAGGCTCCTCGCCCCCGGGCGTGCGGTCGGCGAATTCGATGACCAGAGGATCTCCCCATTCGCGCGGATTGGTGATGGTATGCCGCTCGAGTTGCTCCTTCTGCGCCGCCGACAGGGTCCCGCCCCCGTTGCGCTCGTCGATCAGGTCCCCGACGTGGACGTTCGGGTCGAACCCCATTTTCGCCCGCCTGGTCAATCCACGGACGGCATCCATCGCCAGCGACAGCCGGAACGTACCGTTCCGACGGACCGTCGCCGTCGCCCGCATCTCGCCCTCGGGCACCAGTTCGGGGCGCCGCTCGCGCGCCAGGTTGCGCAAGACGACGCGATCGCCGGGTTTCAGGCCCGAGACCGTCGCGATCGGAAGTCGCGCCGTATCCGCGACGTCGGGAACGATCCAGTACAACCGGGTCTTTCCGGTCGGCTCGCCGTTTTTGCGAACTGGCTCGCCGATCAGGAGCGGGCCGAGCATCCGGAGGATCACGGCCTCGGGCACCCCGCCCTGGGTCGAACGCAGCCCGATGTCGACCATGCCCGCTCCGCCGGCCACGGGGGCGGCGGCTCGCACCGCGGGTTCGATGCCGGCCAGCACGGCGGACTGGATTCCGCCCAGCGACTGCCCCCACGCGGCGTACGGTTGCTCACCGCCGAAGTCGACGGTCCCGTCGCCGTTGAAATCGCCGGCCAGCTCGCCCTTCCCGTCCCCGTTTTGATCCCAGCCGGCGACGATTTTGCGTCGAGCCTTTACGAAGGGATCGTCCTCGTCGATCTCGTCGGGCCAGCGGCGCTGGCCGTCGAACGACCGGAGGATTCGAACGAACTGCATGTAGTCGACGGTCGTCTGACGGACCATGTCCCGGGTATGGAACGTATCCGCCGTCCAGTAGTCGCCCCCCGGATCGACCCGGCCGTCGTTGTTCAGATCGCGGGCTCGGCCGTGCTTGAGCATCGGCACCAGGTTGCCCAGCCCCGCCACCTTCAGTGCCTGCTGGATCTGTTCGTCCTCCCGCAGGCTGTCGGGGATCCGCAGACCGTGGCCGGCGTTGTCGATCGCACAGCTCGCGATCCCGAACTTCGCCAGCTGGCCGGCGAAGCCGAGCATCTCGATCCGGCTCGATCCATACCCGTGTCCGTAGATCGCGACCGGAAATGGCTGTTCACCCTCGACCTCGTCCTCGTCCGGGACCGCGCACTGCCACGTGACTTCGTCTCGCCCCACCGTCGCACGTCCCGTCTCCGGATCGACGTCGAAGACCTCGTGCCGGTCGTGGGGCAATTCGTCGGAAATGTTCGGATGTTTGCCCTTCGCCAGGCCGTCGCGGTCGGTCAAGAAGTACGGTGTCTCGTAACTGCCCGAGACCAGGTAGTCGAGATTCTCCATCGCACCGGAGAGAGCTTTTCTCCTCGCCTCGTCGAGGCCGCCGGCGAACGCCGGCACGAGCACGCGCTTCAGCGCGTTGATGTCGATCGTCAGCGGCTCCTCCCCGGCATCTTTGGTCTTGGGATTGTGAATGAGCTGCAGTCTGGCCGGATACTGGTCCTGAAAGCGTGCGAAGGGCCCTTTTCCGTAAAGTCCCTTCCGAATCGCCCGGAGATCGCGGGTCTGCGACTGCGTGGTGAACGCCCAGGTGAACTGGACGTCCTCGAGTTTGCTCGTGAACCGTTCGGGGAATTTCGAGGGGAGGATCTCCTTCAGCGGCCGCAGCGTATCGGTCTGTCTCAGGTGATTGATGGTGGGGAACGGACTCTCGACGGCCTCCCCCTCGGCGTCGCGCAGCGCACTGGTCAACACGACCGCATACGTCGTCTGGGGGCGAAGCGGTTTCAACGACCGGATCATCAGGGTGTTCGTCTCGCGCTCGTAGAAGGTCAACACCTCGCCGGGCTTCGCGTCCTTCCCGTCGCGATCGAGGACGTTCGGCTTGTCCCACCGGCCGTCGCTGTCGGTGTCCTCGATCGGATCCAGCTCGCCGTCGAGGTTGTCGTCGGTCTCCCGCTCGGATTCCAGAATCAGATTCGTCCCCTCGGAGCGGGGATCGTGGGCGAAGTACTGGTCGGTGTCACTGAGCGTGACCGGGAAGTTCCCCCGACCCAGATCGAGCATCCGGAGCGTCCCGAAGCCCGGGCTGTCTCGGTCGACGTTGACCAGGTAGACCGCATCGTCGGAGCGGTCGGGCGTCGGCTCGGCGTGCCGGCGGAGAATGTTCCGAAGGTCGAGCGGCTTGTCGAACGAGACCGTGATCGGCGCATAGGCCCCGAAGCCGTCGAGCTCGTTGACGTGCCGGCGGACGGTCTCCTCGAGATCGGTCGGCGCCAGGGTCGAGACGTTCAACCGCCGACCGGTCGGGCTGTCCGGCGCCGTCCGGGTCGCCAGATCGTTCGGGAAGGGAATCTCCGGGAACGGCCGCTCCTCGAGATCGAACGTCACCCGGGCCCCGCCGTCGCGTTCGACCCGGCGAAGTCCGTCGCGTTCGGCCCCCGCCCCGCAGCCGGCGGCGAGCAATCCGATCAGCAGGATCGCGCCGACCGTCAGACGCGTCGAATGCCGGAACGGCGAGACGCGACGGCGACCGGCGGGCGGGACCGTCGGACGGGCGTGCTCGGTGCACATGCGCATGAGTAGTCACCACTCGAACTGCAGGCGCGCCCGGAGGGCGCTGTGCGGCGGGGGCTCGGGCGCCCCTTGCTGTCGAAAGGCGTCGCCGGGGAACAAAACCCCGTATTCGGTCTTCAGCTCGATGACCGGGCCCAGGTCGAGCGGATGGCGGTACCGGGCCGAGAGGTCGAACTCCCATCCGAGATCTCGAGACGCCGGCGATCGCCCGGTGATCCCGACCGGGTGCCCGCCGTTCTCGAACGTGCGAAAGGGATCGAGAAACGGCTGAGCCGACCAGGCGCGCAGCACGCCGATGCCGGTCGTCAGTCCCTCTCGCTTCCCGAAGGTCAGCTCCGGATTCAGATAGAACGTATTCGCCAGGGCTCCGCCGTTGACGAAGCCGCCGCTCCCCTTGGGCGGTTCGCCCGACCGGACCGGATCGGAGAGGCGCCGGTAACTGGCGCGCGTGGCGGATGGGATGTAGTGGTCGTAGAGGACCAGTCCGACGTCGTAGTTCGGATCGAACCGGAACCGGGTCAGTGTGTCGTCCTCGAGATTGCCGTCCCCGGAGGCGTATCCGCTGTCCAGGTGCAAGGTCAGTCGAGCGGGTCGGTAGCCGACCTCCAGCTCCGACGCCGCCCCCCAGGCTCGGAGGCCGATCGGTTTACCCTCGGGTTTGACGAGCGTGCGGTTGGTTTTCCCGGAGATGAAGACGGTCTCGGCCCCGGCCCGGTAGTGCCAGCCGTTTTCGCTCTCCCACTCGTGCTCGCCGTAGAAGTCGACGGCCAGTGCCTCGAGAAAATCGCCGTCGCGGTCGTCCTGCCGGCGGTACGTGATGTACGTTCCCCCCTTCGTCGCCTCGGTGTCGTAGAGCATCGCGAAGACGGCCTGTCGGGCGAAATCCCCCTCTCGCAACGCTGCGTTTTCGTCACGATAGACGATGTCGCCGCCGACGGCCGTGATGAGGTTCTTCGCGAACGTCGTATCGGTCAGCAACAGCAGGGGTTTGGTGCCGAACATCGCTCGAAACGAACGATCCCCCCCGAAATCCTGATTGAAGAGCTGCTCGCGACTGCTCGCCCCGCCGTTCGCCAGCAACCCGAGCCCCCAGTCACTGGTCTGCAGCCCGAGGCTCAGCTGTCCGAAGGACTCGGATCGATACTCGACGTAGGCCTGTCGCGGGTGGACGAGGTTGTCGGTGCCGGACCAGGCGCGCCCGACCGAATTCGTCCCCGGCGTGACGCCCGGAGGCGGGGGAGCGGCGGCGTCGCCCGCCAGCCGGCCCGCGGCGAAATCGGCCTCGACCGTGCCCTCGAACTGGCCGACCGATTCGTGGAACGACACCCGAAGCCGCTGGTGGAGGCTCTCGGACGAGGAGGTGCGCGTGGGACTCTCGCCGGCGAAGAAGCTCCGGTCGTTCGACTCGCCCCAGAGTCGATACTCCAGTTTCAGCGGGAACTCGTCGGACGACGCATCCGCCGACTCTTCAGGGGTTTCGCTCTCGGGACCAAGCGGTTTCGACCCGAAGGCGGGGCCGACCGCCGCAAGCAGGGGGAGACAGCTCGCAGCGACTGTCGCGATTGCCCGAGTGGCGCGATACATGAGGCGAAACCCCGGTCGACTGATACGGTACGTCCTCGAACGGTCCGGCCCGGGTTTCCGCCTCGAGAAACCCGTCCGGTCGACCGCCAGTCGAGCACGGTCCTCCGGGGGCCGGCGGGGACCGGCCGCGACCATCCGCGGCGGCCTCGGGCGATCGAACGCCCACGCAGCCGAGTGTCGGGCCGAGGAGACGCCCGGACCGGTGGGCCCGGGCGCTCACCTCGTCGAGGGGAAATCGGGGCATCGACACGGAGCGCGAGTGTAATCGCTCCGGACGACCGGGGCAAGCCGAGACGCGAACAGAGGAGCCGAGGTCAGTCGTCGTCGCGTTCGCCCATCTTTCGATCGCGAACCGACGCTCGGGTCCGGTTGGTCTCCTCGTGCATGAAGGGTTCGGTCTCCCGGATGATGCCGCGGTCGTAAGCGGCGTCGGCCAGTTCCTGGCGCATCAACTTGCGTCCGCGGAACAGACGGCTCATCACCGTCCCGACCGGGCAGTCCAGGATGTACGCAATCTCCTTGTACGAGAAGTCGTTCAGATCGGCGAGGACCACGACGCGACGGAACTCCTCCGGGAGCGACGCCAGCGACGACTGGAGATCCTCGCTGAACGTCTTGCTGAGCGTCTCGCTCTCGGGGCTCTCGTAGTAGTTCGTCCGCTCTCGGTCGAAGAAGTTCTTCTCGACCGACGTCGTCTCGTCGGAGTCCAGGATCTCGCGCTCGCGCTTCTGGCGGCGGTACCGGTTGATGAAGGTGTTGCGCAGGATCGTGAACAACCACGCCCGGCAATTCGTCCCCTCCTCGAACCGGTCCCAGTTGTCGTACGCCTTGACGAACGTCTCCTGAACCAAGTCCTCGGCGTCTTTTTCGTTCTTCGTGTACTGGAGCGCTTTGGCGTAAAGATCGTTGAGGTGGACCATGGCCGCGTCCTCGAACGCAGCCATTTTCGATTCGTCGTCCTCCGAACGGTTGAACTCGCTCAGTGAAATCATGTCCATGGCGACCTTCCTCGAGGTATCAGGTATCGACGACGCGGTCGCCGTCTCGACGCCCCGCGCGGTCGAGCCGCGACTTCACCGCAGGGGGCGTGTCCGGACCAGTTCCGGAAACGTGCTCCCGGGCCCGGCGGGACACAGAGAGGACCAGCCGGCCCGTCGTTCGTATAGAGTCGACGCGAACGGATTCGTTTCAAATCTCATCCATCAACAGCGGCCGTCCATTCCGAGGATGCCAGTTGGGCCATCGAGCCTCAACCGGACGCTTCCTCCCTCGGGCAACAATTGAAGTTAAGCAGGGGACGGGGGGAGTAAAGGGGGGAGACACGCCGGCGGCGGGGACCGCCCGCGGGCGGTCGGTCGGCGCGACCGGGTTCGCACGCGGCCAGACCAACGGCCGTCCCGACGCCCCCGTTCCGGACCCTCCCGCCCCTCGGCCGTCGTTCGCCGGTCGAGTCTCGGACCGCTGACCGCCCGTCGCCGGGCCCGGCAGACGAGACGGCTCGGCTCGCCGCCGCGATCTCGGGAGAAACGGCGAACGACGCGTTCGAGCAGCTCGCTCCCCTCGGAGATCGGACCGGTCGGGGAATCCGGGCGGCGGTGACGATCCGACTGCGGCAACCCCCTTGTCACCCCGATGGAACCTTGGTAGCGACGGGTGCCGGCATCGTCCCCGTCACGCGGGGACGAGCCCGCGCCGCCACCGCGCGGTCCCGACCGCTCGCACGCCCCGCACTCGCACTCGACCATGACTGAACCGTCGAACATCGATCCGGTCAACATCGAGGACGAGATCCGCCACTCGTACCTCGACTACGCGATGAGCGTGATCATCGGGCGGGCCCTGCCCGACGTCCGCGACGGGCTGAAACCCGTCCACCGGCGGATCCTCTACGCCCAGCACGAGCTGGGGAACACCTGGGACTCGGACTACAAGAAGTCGGCGCGCGTGGTCGGCGACGTCATCGGGAAGTACCACCCGCACGGCGACCAGGCCGTCTACGACGCACTCGTGCGGATGGCCCAGGACTTCAACATGCGCGTCCCGCTGGTCGACGGCCAGGGCAACTTCGGGAGCGTCGACGGCGACCCGGCGGCCGCGATGCGGTACACCGAGGCGCGGATGGCCGAGATCGGCAGCGAGTTCCTCGCGGACATCGACAAGAACACCGTCGACTGGCGGCCGAACTACGACGACACGCTCGAGGAACCCGAGGTCCTGCCCACCAAGGTCCCGAACCTCCTGGTCAACGGCTCGTCGGGCATCGCGGTCGGCATGTCGACGAACATCCCGCCGCACAACCTCGGCGAGGTCATCGACGCGACGGTCGAACTCATCGAGAACCGCGACGCGACCGTCGAGGACCTGATGGAGCACGTCAAGGGACCGGACTTCCCGACCGGTGCCAACATCGTCGGGCGCAACGGCGTCCACTCGGCG
>JBDGRG010000384.1:548-4075 GCA_042218355.1 Bradymonadaceae bacterium | reverse complement strand
CGTGCATTCGTACGGTCGTCAGGTTGTGCGATTGTACGGCTGTAGGCCTAATGGCTCAATTGCCAAGGCCGAACAAAGTGAGGCCGAAATCGCCCAATTGCCGAGCCGAACAACATGAGGCTCCATTGCCGAGCGCTGCAGCGGGCTTACAGTGAATGGCTTGCACCCATCGCGTCGATGGGGCAATGGTCGTGCGAACGTGACTTAGCATCTCAGCGACTCAGCATCTCAGCATCTCGGCAGCCGCTCCCTGCAGACTGACGACTGAAGACTGACGACTTCCATGACCCTCGGAGTCGACACCGGAGGCACCTTCACCGATCTCGTTCTCCGGGGCGACGACGGGGAACTGCGGATCTTCAAGCTGCTGTCGACGCCCGACGATCCGTCGCGAGCGATCGGCGAGGGATACGACGAGATCGCCGCCGGGGAGGAGGCGGGCCTCGCGGCGCACCTCGTCCACGGGACGACGGTCTCCACCAACGCACTTCTCGAACGCGACGGGGCGGAGGTGGCCTTCGTGGCCACCGAGGGGTTCGCCGACCTGCTGCATCTCCAGCGCCAGAACCGACCGGCTCTGTACGAGTTCGAGATCGAGAAGCCGACGCCGCTGGTCGACCGCGGGGACTGTTTCGAGGTCGACGAGCGACTGGCCGAGGATGGATCGGTGTTGCGCCCGGTCGACGACGAGCAGCTCGAGGTACTGGCCCGGCGGGTCGACGAGGGCGATTACGACGCGGTGGCCGTCTGCCTGCTCCACGCCTACGCCGACGACTCGCACGAAGAGGCGGTGGCCGCTGCGATCGAGGAGAGGAGCGACCAGATCCACGTCTCGACGAGCAGCGACGTCGGCGGCGAGTTCCGGGAGTACGAACGGGCGTCGACGACGACGGTCAACGCCTACCTCGCGCCCGTCATGCAGTCGTATCTGGACCGGCTCGACGGGCGAGTCGGCGCCGATCGGATCGAAGTGATGCAGTCCAACGGGGGGCGGGTCGACGTCGATTACGCCGCCGACTACCCCGTCCACACGGTGCTGTCGGGACCGGCGGGCGGGGTCGTCGGGGCGAGGACCGTGGGGCGCGAACTGGGACGGGACCGGGTCGTCTCGCTCGACATGGGCGGGACGTCGGCGGACGTCGGTCTGTGCGACGGTTCGGTCGAACTCGCCTCCGAGACCGAGATCGACGGGCTGCCGATCCGCGTGCCGGTGGTCGACCTGCATACGGTCGGAGCGGGAGGCGGGTCGATCGCTCGCGTCGACCCGGGGGGCGGACTGCGCGTCGGCCCCGAGAGCGCCGGGGCCGACCCCGGACCCGCCTGCTACGGCCGCGGCGGTGATCGGCCGACCGTGACCGACGCCCACGTCGTGCTGGGACGCATCCGGCCGGGACGGTTCCTCGGGGGGCGCATGGAGCTCGACCCCGGGGCCTCGCATCGGGCGGTCGGCGAACTGGCCGACGAAGTCGGGATGTCGGCGGAGGAGGCCGCACGGGGAATCCTCGAGGTCGCCGACGCCTCGATGGTCCGGGCGCTGAAGGTCATCTCGCTGGAGCGAGGCCACGACCCTCGGGATTTTTCACTGGTCGCGTTCGGCGGTGCCGGCGGCTTGCACGCCTGCAGGCTAGCCGACGCGCTCGACATGCCGGAGGTGATCGTCCCGCGCGACCCGGGAGTGCTCTCCGCCTACGGGATGCTACACGCCGACTTCCAGCGGTTCGTCACTCGGTCGATCCTGGCGCCAGTCGACGACGTCCTCTTGCGCGAGGCACGGCTGCGCGAGCTGCTCGAGGAGATGGAGCGCGAGGCCGTCGAGGGGCTCGATCTCGAGGAGCCGCGCCTGGAATTCCAATTCACCGCCCAGTTGCGCTACGAGGGTCAGAGCTTCGAGATCGACGTGCCGGTCGGCTGGGCGGGCGCGGTCGAGGAGCCGGAGGACCCGCGCCCCGCGTTCGAGCGCCGTCACGAGGAACTCTACGGATATCGGGCGGAGAACCGCACGGTCCAGCTGGTGGGCATTCGTCTCGCGGCGACGGTTCCCGGGCCCCAGCCGAATGCGGGCGACTCACGGCGCGCGGCTCGGGAGCGCGAACCCCCGGGTTGCGCGAGGACGGTCGAAATCGGCTTCCGCGACGACGAGGTTCCGACCACCGTGGTCGACCGCCGGGCTCTCGAACCGGGCGATTGTCTCGAGGGACCCGCGATCGTCACTGAATACACGGGGACGACGGCGGTGCCGCCGGGCTGGGCGGCCGAGCAGATGGCGGGGCACCTCGTGTTGCGCCGACTGGAGAGCTGAGCTGTCGAGTTGTCGAGCGGTCGAGTAGTCGAGCTACGATCGCACGACCATTGCCCCGTGTAGCTGCACGAGCGAACGAGACGTCGTGTGTTTATACCGACTTGGGATGCGCGAACCGTCCTCACGAGACGCGCGAGGTATCCTGTTCCCCATTCCCAATTCCCTGTTCCCAGGTATGAGCCGTGGATCGATTGAGCCGTTGAAATCGAGCTCCCGATCCGCGTCTCACACCTCCGGTTTTCCCCTCTGAGCTCTCTGAGCCCTCTGCGGCAATGGGCCTCACTGCGTTCGGCCCGGCCATTGAGCAATTCCGGCCTCGCGGCGCTCGGCCTCGGCGATTAAGCTATTAGGCCTAAAACCGTACAATCACACAACCTGACGACCGTACGAATGCACGATCGGATGGCTGGCTGCATCTGGTTGTTCGCGGCCCTTCGATAGTCTTCCCACTGTGTCTCACGCCTCCAGTTTTGTCCTCTGAGCTCTCTGAGTCCTCTGCGGTTCTGTTCCCTCTGAGACTTCTGCGGTGATGGATGCCGTTGCATTGGAGATCTTTCGGCAGCTCTTCGCCTCGATCGCCGAGGAGATGGGCGTCGCCCTGATGCGCTCGGCCTTCTCGCCCAACATCAAGGAGCGCCGCGATTTCTCGTGTGCAATCTTCGATGCCGACGGGGAGATGGTCGCGCAGGCCGCTCACATCCCGGTTCACCTCGGATCGACGCCGCTGTCGGTGCGCGCGGCGATCGAGGATGTCGACATGGGGACTGACGGCCACGCGGTGTTGAACGATCCCTACCGCGGTGGAACTCACTTGCCCGACCTGACCTTCGTCTCGCCGGTGACCGGCCCGGGGGGCGAGGTTGCATTCTACGTCGCAAATCGTGCGCATCACGCGGATGTCGGGGGGGCGAGTCCGGGGAGTCTGCCGCTGGCCAGAGGAGCGACGGGGCGATCTCCAGGCCCAGCTGGCGGCGAATCGTCGGGGCCGACAGAGGCTCGTCGAACAGCTGGAGCGCCACGGCGAGCGGGCGGCCCGGGCGGCCGGCGCGCTGCAGGACTACAGCGAGCGCTTCATGCGCGAGTTGATCGCGGATCTCCCGGACGGCGAGTGGAGCTTCCGCGACACCATGGACGGGGACGGAATCGGCGCGGAGGACGTCGCTATCGATTGCACCGTCGCGATCGACGGCGACGCCGCGGAGGTCGATTTCGAGGGGACGGACCGTCA
>JBDGRG010000384.1:0-538 GCA_042218355.1 Bradymonadaceae bacterium | reverse complement strand
GGGACCGATCAATGCCCCGCGGGCAGTGACGGTTTCGGCGGTCTTCTACGTCTTTCGATGCCTGGCGTCCGACGAGATGCCCTCCAACGGCGGTTACATGCGTTGCGTCGACATTGGCACGGAGGCGGGGACGCTGGTGGATGCGACGTATCCCGCACCGGTCGCCGCCGGGAACGTCGAGACCTCCCAGCGGATCACCGACGCTGTTTTGGGGGCGCTCGCCGAGGGCATTCCCGACCGCGTGCCGGCGGCGTCGTGCGGTTCGATGAACAACGTGATGGTCGGCGGCGTCGACGAGCGCGGCGACGAGGCGACCTCCTACGCGTACTACGAGACGATCGCTGGCGGGGGCGGCGCCAGCCGGGAGTCCGACGGGGCGGATGCGGTCCACACTCACATGACGAACACCCTGAACACACCGGTCGAGGCGCTCGAGCACGCCTATCCCTTTCGGGTCGAACGCTATGCGTTGCGTGATGACTCGGGCGGCGGGGGCCGCCACCGCGGAGGGCGCGGAGTGGTCCGGAGCTACGCCTTC
>JBDGRG010000383.1:1149-11349 GCA_042218355.1 Bradymonadaceae bacterium | reverse complement strand
CGGCGCGCTCGGTGAAGACCAGGTCGCCGGGCATCAGCGCGTCGACGTCGGTCAACTCGATTTCGGCCGGGGGGCGGCTCAACTGCAGTGCGGAGAGGCTCCCCAGCGCCTCCAGTCGGCCCAGCGTCAGTGTGCCTTCGATCGTCCGGAGACTCTCCAGGCCTCGCAGCGACCGCAGCGGGGGTTCGGCAAAGATCCTGAGATTTCCGCCGACCCGCTCCAGTGAATCGAGCCCCTGTAGGTCCTCCAGCCCCTCGTTCCCCTCGATCCGCAGCGACTCCCCCACCCATCGCAGGTTCTCCAGCCCCGACAGGGAGTCGAGCTTCGGGTTTCGCTGGAGATTTACCGACCCACGGACCGCCAGCACCGGACGCAACGGCTCCAGACTCGCGATATCCGTCTTCTCGAAGTTGTCGTATTCGAATCCGTTGCGCGTGACGGCTCTCGGCCCGCGAATCAGGAGATCGCCCCCGATGATCACGCAATCCCACTGCTCGAACTGTTTCAGGTCGGCGGGGCTCTGGACCTCGACGTCGCGGTCGACAGTCTCGCAGGCCGCCGGCGGTCAGGCGTCGACCCCGGGCAGATCCGTCCGGTCGATCAGCGTCTCCGACCATCCTATCTGCTGCACCTCTCCGCGCTCCTCGCCGGGGTCCTCGATCTGGCTCGCTCGATTCCGATCCGCGGCGTCCCCGCAACCGGCGGCGAGTGCGAGACAGATGATCGAGCCCGCGACCATCGCCGCACGACGGCCACCCTCCGAGCGCCGCGCGCGGCCCGGGCTCCGCCCCTCTCCGTTTTCGGCGTTCGATCCGAATTCGTGGACACCTGCAATTTCCATCCGACGCCCCTAAAAATGAATCAACGTTCATTTGGGTTCTTCCCCCATGAATGCAGAAGCTATTTCGCATTGCAAGCGTCGTCGGTTCGGTTCTCACCTCTCCACGGCGCCCTCTGGCTCGTCTGCGGAGACCGCGTCCCACGTCGGTCGCGTGCGAGTGCCTCCCCGGGACACACGATTTTGACAGGACCGTGGGGGGATGAGACGGTGACGCCCGAAGCGTTGTAGAACGGTTCCGAACGCTGCGGGGAGCGGTGAGGCATTCGGTGGCGAGCCCCCTTTTGTCGACGTCGAGTGGGACCTGGTCGATTGTCGGACGTAGTTTTGGTTCGTTGCGCTCGTGCGAACGGCTTCAAATGGAGATTGTCATGCGCAGTCTGTCTGTATGGAGCGCGATCGCGCTCCTCGTCTCGAGCCTGATGGTCGGTGCCTGTTCGTCCTCGGGTGACGGCGGAGGGGGAGACTCGCCGAGGGAGGGCGATGCGGCGAATAGGACCGACGACGGGTCCTCCGGGAGCGACGATTCGACCTCCGGAGACGGGCCGTGTCCCGGAGTGGGCGAGTCGACACCCGACTCCGTCGCCGTCGGTGACCTCGGCTGTCAGAGCTCGGTCGCCATGTGCTCCTTCGCGTTCGACTGCTGCACCAACAAAGAGCGGCGCGAACTCTCCGAGCTACAGACGGCGACCCTGAATCTGAGCTCCCGGAAGAAGTGCATCAAAAACTACAAGGGCCGGCTTACCCTCTTTATCCGCGCGGTGCAGCAGGCCATCGACAACGGTCGGGCGGAGTACAATCCAAAAGCGGCCGCCTCGTGTATCGAGAAGATACGGTCGTCGTGCACCGGACGGACGGCCGCCTACTTCAAGGGCGGTGCGAGCACGGATGCGTTCGTCAGCCAGTTCGTCCGGACCTGCTCAAGGCAGATCGTCACCCCGCTGGTCGAAAAAGGGGGCGACTGCAAAGAGCCCTTCGAGTGCAAGACCGGCCGGTGCGTGAAGGATAGCCCGGGCGATCTGACCGGCACCTGTAAGGCCTTCTCGCAGAAGGGCGACTCCTGCAGCCTGAGTGCGAGCAAGGCCTGCAAGGGGGACCTGTTTTGCTTTCAGGGTACGTGCAAGGAGCGACGAGGGAAGGGCGCGAACTGTTCGGGTGCGTTGCACTGCAAGAGCGGGTACTGCACGTCCGACGGCACCTGCCAGCCGAAGACGTCCGGAGGCGAGTCGTGCGGCGGGAACACGGCCTGCGAGAGCGGGCTCTGTGCGGGCGCCGGAAACGGCTCCGATGGGAGCTGCCTGCCCGCCCCCATCTGCGACGGTTCGTGAGCGTGGCCGGGTTGAGGTGGATTCAGACTTTAATCGGTGGGCGCGTTTCATTGGAGCGGTGGGCTTCCAGCCTACCGCTGGCGCCTACCCGAAGATCTCTCCCACCGACACCTCGAACCCGGAGAGACCCTCGACCGTCACCCGATCCCCTTCGCGTGCGACCCGCTCGACTCCGTACCCCCCCGAACTCTCGGTCGGCTCCTCGTACACCTCGACGACCTCGTCGCGCAGGTTGACGATCCAGACCGCCGGAATCCCCGCCTGCGCGTACAGCGGCACTTTCACGTCCCGGTCGGCCTCCAGCGAGGATTCCGCCACCTCGACGACCAACAGCACGTCGCTCGGCCCGGGGAGTTCGTCGGCGTAGTCGTCGTCGCGCGGTTCGAGGATCGCGAGATCCGGCTCCGGTTCGTTCTGGTTGTCCAGCCTCACCGGATTCTGATTCCACACCACCCCTCGCCCATCCAACTGCTGGACGAAGAGGCGATTGAGACGCGTCACTTTCGAAGCGTGTGCACTTCCGATCGGTGTCATCTCGACGATCTCCCCGTCCAACAGCTCCACCCGGTCGTCCTCGCCCAACACCCCCGCCTGGGCCATCCGATGGTACTCCTCGACCGTGAACCGCCGCCGCGGACGCCCCGCGTCCTCGATCTCCGGTGAAACGGCCATCTCGCTGCTCCCTCGCCGAACCGCTCCTCGACCCTACCTCGCCGCTTCCACCCGTTCGACGACGGGTCCCGAGCCCCCTCAAGAATCCCGCCCGAAGTACGCGTCCACCCGCTCCTCCCACTCGCCGGGCGGCATCGCCAGCAACTCCCCGAACCCACCGACCTCCTCGCGAGCCCGCTCGACGATCTGCCGGCCGTACCAGTAGCCCAGCCGCGACTCCTCCGCCGCCCCGAGCGACCGAAAAAGCTCGTCCCACAGCTCCCCGCCCATTCGCACGCTCTCCTCCAGCGCAAAGATCGCCTCGCCGACCGCGTCCCGCCGCTCCTCGGCGCGCGCCCGCCAGGTGTCGACCTCGTCTGAGCCGAGCAGCCCGAACCAGCTCGACACCTCCGGCGGGCAGCCGACCAGCTGCTCGGACCCGATCGTCGCCAACCCCTCGGCGACCATCCGGTGCCAGACCTCCTCGCTCGGTGACTTGGACCGTCCGGGATAGAACGCCGGGCGGTTCCCGTAGTGCACCGCGTGGACCCACTCGTGCGCGGCGTGCACCCTCGGCTCGAACCCGCTCTCCGCGAAGTGGCTCGCCAGCAACTCGACGTCGAAGAACACCCGCGTCGTCCCGCCTACCTCCAGCGCGTGCCCGTCGAACAGCCCCGGCCCCTCGAAGAAGAGCGGCTCCTCGGCCGGCGACTCCAGCGACGCCGTCCCGTCGACCAACCGCCCTCGAATCGATTCGACCGCCTCCGACATCCGTCGGGCAGACTCGAACGCCCCGCCGTCGTCCCCCATCGGCGGAACCGGCCGGAAGTCCTCCCGCGACACACCGTCGACCGCGAATGCATCCCGGTACGCCTCCGCCGCCGCCTCCAGCTCGGCGGGCCTCGCCCCCACCTCCACGCGGGCCACCTTCTCGGCCCGCGACAGCGACTTGAACCTCGCCTCCAGGCTCGCCGCCGCCGACCGGTCCGCCCGCGGCCACGCCGCGACCAGCTCGACCGGCCGCCGCGACCGCGTGTACCGCGCCCCGTCTGCTGACTCGTTGTGCTCGCGCACCCGCCGCTCGAGGTCCGTCGTGATCCCCGTGTACAGCGAGTCGTCGTCACACCGCAGCACGTAGACGTACCAGTCACTCGTCTCACTCACCGAAGGGACCTCGAAAGCTTGGAGAACGTCGGGAGGTTCGCGACACGACCCTCCGAGGGACCGGCATAGCACATCGATGCCTGGTGTGGAGCCGCGACGCGTAGCCAGCGCGTCCCTGTTCTGGCGGGACGTCGCGTACTCGACTGCTCCCGAGTCTGCCCGGTCTCGTCGCAGACCGCCCGCAAAGTTCTGCCACCTGTCACCAGTTACCGGTCATCTGCTTGAGACCGAGCTTCCGGATCGTGTCGCTTTGACACGGGTCCATTGCCGTCGAGAAGCTCCACCGGTATCCTCGACTCCCCTCGTCCCACCGCGTGAGGCACGGATCGTGGAGACACCGCACCCGACATCCGATGTGCTCGACGCCCGCGACCGGGCCGATGTCGTCGATTGCCTGCGGTCCCATCTTCCCGGCTTGCGCTTTGCGTTCGTCTTCGGATCCGCCGCCTCGGGCACCATCTCGCCCGACAGCGACGTCGACATTGCAGTCGATACCGGAGAGGAGATCGACGTCGATGTCCTCTCGACCGTGGCCGGGAGACTCGAGTCGATCCTCGACCGTCCCGCCGACCTCGTCGACCTCCAGTCCGCAGGACCGATTCTGGCGATGCAAGTGCTCCGCAAGGGCGAGTCGATCGTAGAGGACGATGCCCCGGCGCTTCGGGATTTCGAGATGTACACGCCCAAGCGGTACGAGGACTGGAAGATCCACAGCCGCCCGTACCGCGAACGCCTTCGCGAGTTCCTGGACGATGACCAGTGAACCCGACATCGAATGCGATCCGGACGTCGTCGAGGCGAAGCTCGACGTCGTTCGCGACAACCTCGCCCGCATCGAGGAAGTCGAACAGCGCGAACCGGAACTCCACGCGTGGATGGTCGACGATCTCTACGCGTTGTACCTCCGCCGGAGCGTCGAATCGTGCGTCGACCTCGCCAACCATCTCGTCGCCGCCAACGATTGGCCGACGGCCTCCAATGCCTCCGAGGCGTTCGAAATCCTGGGGCGCCGGCTCGACCTCGAAGACGAGCTTGTCGATGCACTGACCTCGATGGTCGGATTCAGGAACATCGCCGTACACGCCTACGACGACCTCGATCCGGATGTCGTTCGCAATATCGTCAGCGATCGACTCGACGATTTGCGTCGGTTTGCTCGCGAAATCGGCGCTGCAACGCTCGACCTCTGATCGGCGGACGCGAGAAACCGTGACGGAGGCTGGCTTCCTCGGTTGCCGGTCGATCGTAGGGAGCCTAGTCCTCCTCCAGCATTTCGGCGAGCGCCCACCGAACTTCCTCTCTCTACCCTCGGTGCGGATTCAGGTGGTGTTCGTTCTCCTCCAACACGTCCTTCACGATCCGCGCCCGTTCCCGCGCGAGTTCCGGAAATCCGGCGTGAAACAGCTCCCTGATCTCCCGAACGAACCGCCGGAAGTCCTTCGCCTTGGCGTGATCTCCCTGCGACATCCGCCCGGCCGGCCCCATCTCCGTCTCGAAGACCGCCTCGACCCGCTCGCGAAACGCGTCGAGGTCCGTCTCCAGCGCCTCGGCGTCGTCGACCAGCCACAGCCTCAGCAACCGCCGGCCCTCCGCACTCTTCTCGGCCAGGTCCATCAACCGCGACCGCAACTCCCCACCGTCCAACGACTCGAGCCGATCTCGGAGTTCGCGTATCTCCTCTTGATCGATGTCATTTTCGTCTCGGATGCGTTCGGACACTGCTATGCACCTCTCACTCTTGTGAACTCCGCCTTGAACCGGGCTTCGAATCGTTTCGCGGGAACCGGCAACTGACACGGCGATTGCCTGTCTCCGAGGCCAACCAGATATCGGATTGCTCGCTCGGCATCCAGTGGGTGGGAAAAAGTCCTCCCACGGCCCAGACTCGTCGTTCTCCGATCGTCTTCGGTGTTGCCGGTGGGCGCCACCCGTCGTACGATAGTGGGCCGGCCCTCTTCGCCGTGCAGGGAGTGGAGTCGAAGACACGGCAATTCGCTGTGCCGAATCTCTCCGTTGAGCGGCAGATTCGAGCGGGGCCCTATTTCGATGTGCGACAGAATTGGCCGTCTATGGAGTTGACTGGTGATGGAGTCGGGAGTGGAAGGTGTGTCCCGCATATGGTCGGGTGTGGCTGCGTTCGCAGTGGTCCTCCTGCTGGGCGGGATTCTTTTGATCGCGTGGAACATCGGTTCTGGTGCGGATAGTTCGTACTTTTCGCTCTTCGCCGTTTTTTATTCTGCGGGACTTGTCTGGTGCTTTTTTGCGGTCGCGGGGCTCGTTCGCGTGCGCGGTGAACTCGATGAAATAACCGAGGCAATCGAGAATTGGGGGCAAAGAGCCGACGAACTACAGGGCTGGGCACATGATCGCCTGGTCGAACGAGAGGAATCCGGCGGATCGCGTCAGTTGACGAGTGTGGCGTACTCGTTCGACCGAGAGGCGGCGCTTCAGAATGTCTCCTCGTGGTTGGTCGGTGGAAGTCGCCATCTCCCGGCGATCTTTACCGGCTTGGGCATTCTATTCACATTTCTCGGGCTGATCGTGGCTCTCCAGCAAGACGGGCTGGCCGCTGCAGCACAGGGTGAGAAGAGTTTGCAGTCCCTGAATTTGCCTCAGCTCCTGAACGGCGTCGCGCTCGCCTTCCGTTCGTCTCTGGCCGGTGTCGGCGCCTCTATCGTCTGCACGGCCGTCTTTCGGCTCCTCGATACCTCGATCGAGCAGAGCGCCAGTGCCCTCCGTGAGGCCGCGCTGGCGGAGGACCGGAGGGAGGCTCCCGGTGAAGTCCTGAAGTCTTCGCACGGACGGCTGGAGCGAATGGTAGAATTGACGGAGGGTCAAAAGAAGCAAATCGGTCAACTCGGCTCCGACATCAAAACCGCTTTCGAGCAGGCGCTCTCCGAACAGCTCGAGACGAGGGTCGGACAACCGCTGCGCGACATGGACGAAAAACTCGAGCAGTTCACCGAAGCCCAGGTGGAGACCCATCAAGAGGCGATGGGAGCGGCGTTGGAGACCTTTCAGGACGAATTCGCCGACAACCTCGGCGACCAGTTCGAACGGCTCGAAGCCTCGCTGGAGCGAAACGTCGAGTGGCAGGAGCAGATGCAGGAGAAACTCGACCGGGCGCTCGAGGAGTCCGAGGAGCTGATCGAACGGCTCGACGAACACGAACGACAACTCGCCGACATCACCTCGACGCGCGAGGACTTGTTGGTGCGTCGAACCGAACTGGAGCGGGCACGCGAGGAACGGGTCGAGCAGTCACTCGACCATCTCGGCGACTCGGTCGACCGGCTGGAGGCCTCCGTCGATGCCCTGGAGAGCGCCAAGGGGGACCTCTCGGAACTGAACGAGGGCTGGAATCGTCTGATGTCGTTGGTCAACTCGGGCACCGACGAACTTGCGAGTTCGGTCGATTCGCTGGAGACGGCCGGCGAAAGACTGGAGGAGGGGGTATCACGTACCGAGCAGGTGATGGGGGAGGCCCCGGACCAGCTCGAGCAGTCGGTCGAGCGGATGCAGCGTCAACTCGAGGCGGGACTTGGCGAGACCTTCGAGCGGTTCGACGAGGAAACTGCGCAGATCGCCGACCGTCTGAGCGGCACGCACATTCGTATCGAAAATGCTCTGGAGGAGCTCGACGGGCTCGTCGGTGACCTCCAAAAGACACTGGAGCGACAGGTCGAGTCGATCCAACAACTCGTGCGTCTGATTCATCAACGCGAGCAACTCGAGGAGCAGTCCGACGAGGAGCCGACCGTAGAGAGGCCGTAAGTGTTGTGGAAGTTCCAACGCGGCTCCGGCGGGGAAACGGAGAGTGACGATCGCACCACGGATTTCTGGATCTCCTATGCCGACTTGATGGCTGGTCTCCTGTTGGCGTTCGTCGTGATTCTGGCTGCCATCCAGCAGTTTTCGTCGAAGCGGCTGGAGAAGAGACGCCAGAAGGTCCGGCGACAAC
Organism: Bradymonadaceae bacterium; assembly: GCA_042218355.1. Taxonomy (GTDB): domain Bacteria; phylum Myxococcota_A; class Bradymonadia; order Bradymonadales; family Bradymonadaceae; genus CAJXPB01. Next base: position 3,407 of record JBDGRG010000383.1, on the reverse strand, counting down.
AGAAGAAACTACGGCAACAGGAGCGACAGCTTCGACAGATGCGCGATCGGATATCTAGTGTTCTCGGGGTCCGATCGCGGCTGATGAAGCGTCTGAAGAAGCGGTTCTCGACAGTCGGCGGAGACATCCGGTTCGACGATGCCACTGGTTCGATCCGGCTCGGCAGCAGCATCCTCTTCGAGGAGGGCTCGGCCAAACTCACTCCCCGGGGCAAACGCAAACTCCGCCGGTACATGCCGATCTACTTCGAGGCTCTGCTCGGCGACTCCGATTTGAGAGAACACGTCGACCGGATCATCGTGCAGGGCCACGCCAACTCCAACTATTCGGGGCCGGGTGGGAAACGGGCGGCATACCTGTTCAACCTCGAGCTGTCCCAGGATCGCGCCTTCAGCGCGATGAAGTATATACTTCGTCAACGGCTCGGTTCGGAGTACAAGGTCCGCAACTTGCTCCAGGCGAGCGGATTCTCGTTTTCCCGAAAAATTTATAAAACGGTCATCGGCGAAGACGGAAAGCCGAAAGAGGTTGAGGATTTTCAAGCTTCTAGACGCATCGAGATCCGTTTTCGTTTGAAGGGCGAGCGTGCTCTGAAGCGCCTCCGAGACATGTTCGAGGGTACACTCGACGGTGCGAACGGGGGCTGACCGATGGAGCCGTTTACCCCCGATGATTTGATCGAGGTTCGAGTCGAAGTCGCCCGAGACCATCCCGATTCGAAGACGGCGCTTCGCGAGGGGCGGCTCGACGACTCCTCGAGACTCGCCGAGCAGATCGTCGAGAAGCTGCGTGCCTGGGACGAAACGAATACGGGCGAGGTGGTCGAGTCACTTACGTCGACGGAGTGCGAATACCTGACGAGTGTCTGCGTCCATCTGGAGGGCGACGAGCTGCGAGCGGCCGCTGCCTGTCTGGAACGTCTCGATCTGGAACTTCCGTTCGCACACGCCTGGCAGATCGCAAACGACCATTTCTTCGACGAGACGGGCGCGCTGGTACTCCAGTGCGCGGAGAAGGCACCGAGTGGTTACGCCTCTTCAGTGGTCGAAACCTACTTGGACGAGTCTCCGACCGAAGCCGTACGAACGGCACTCCAGCTCGCCCACGAGTGGTCTCTGTCGGCCGAGCGCGCTAAGGAGGAATTACGCGTCGTCGAGGGTAGCTCGTTCGCCCGCAGCTTCGACGAGTCGCTTCTCGTGCGGGCGCCGGCGGAATTTCTACTCGCGCAACCTCGCGAGTATCTCGTCGAGACGTTCGACCGAGCCCGACTCGATATTCAGGTCCGGGGCCTGCGGAATCTTCACCGCGAGTTTCACGGTGTTTCGGACTCGGAGGTCATCGGCCACGGTCAGATCCGCGGAATGCTGAAGGTCGCCTACGAGGAGCGCGCCCTCCTGCTGGACGAGCTACGTGACAAGGACCGGCGCGCGTCCGAGTGGGTCGAGTCGTTGCTCAACCTCGTCGAATTCGACGAGTTCTTTGCCGAGGACCATGAACGTTTCGAATTCTGGCGCCACTACGCGGATACGGTCGAGGACCTCGACGCCGATACGAGCGCCGGGCGGCTCTTCCTCGACTTCGGCGGCTTCGGGGTCGTGGAGTTCCGGGAGACGGGTTTTGCCACGTACATTTACGAGCCCGAAGACTTTCGAGAGATCCGCGCGATGAGTAGTTCACGAAGCAATAGGTCTTTTCAGGACAGAGACCGCGCGATCGACCGTCTTGTCCATCACTCGGGCTGGCAAGAGAGGTTCCATCGACAGATTCGGGAGCTGCTTCAGGAACAGAGTCGTCCGGATAGCGCGAGCGACCGTCGGGCCCGACGGGATTCGGAGACCGGATCCGACGACAATGACCTCGTCGACGATCCGGAGGAGGCCCGAGAGGCGATCGTCTCGCTGTTGACACACGCCGCCTTCCAAAATGCGTCCGAGGCGGAGATCCGAACGGGGGCAGCGGAGAAGGGGTTGCCGCCGGCGTTTGTCCTCCAGGTCTGGAACAACGCGACCAACGCGAGTCGCGCCGGGTTCGGCGAGTCGTTCGACCGCCTGCACTCGGAACTCGTTCACGGAGATTGAGGCCCCATGGTCGACGTTTTGACATCTATCTTCGGGGGCGGCGGTGAGGAGGGCGATGACATCGTCCTCGACAGAGACGTCATCCTGGAGTCAGAGCCCCCGCGTCTCGAGTTTACTTTTCGGCGTTCCGGGACGGGCGAGTCGGTGTCCGTGACCGACCTCCGAGAGGCTTACGTCGGG
>JBDGRG010000383.1:0-1139 GCA_042218355.1 Bradymonadaceae bacterium | reverse complement strand
CTCGCGTCCAGCTCCCGGTGCTGGTTGGCCTCTACGCCGACGAGGTCCTCGAGGAGGCTGGCGATGGAGTGCATGACTTGCCGCTCGATCGCCTCGACGAACTCGATCCGGTCGACCGCCGCGCCCTCGACCTGCAGTACGAGCGCGACTGGGAGCTGCGTGTCGATGTCGAGTCGATCATCGGGAGCGGTGAAAACCCCCTCCGTCTGCACTGGCATTCGCCGCGCGGTGGAGTCGAGCCCGACGCCGACGGCGTGCGGGAGGTTCCCTGCGGTTTCTACGACACTGAGAACGACCGGCTCTCTCCTCTGCCCCCCGAGCTGGTCGAGATCCGTCGGCTCGCGACGCGCACGGTCGATTCTGAGCCCGACAGTCGAGCTGCGGAGTTCCGGCTTTTGGGACGGCTCGATCGGCTTCTCGAATCGGCACCGGCCGAGACGCGCGATATGGTCGAACTCGCCGGGCAGCTCGAGGACGAGTCGTTCCTCGCGCCCGAAGAGGTCCAGGTCGACTTTCGTGTGCGTGAGGACGGTGGACTCGAGTTGCGGCCGCTGGTCGACGGCTTCGACGACTTCGAAAGTGCGGGCGAGCTTCTCGATGCTGGCTCCGACGAGCGGCTCTTCAAGCGCGAGCCCGACGACGATCAGCCCGTCGAGAACGTGCGCGTGGCGCTGGACGAACCGACCCGTCGCGAGGTCGACCGCGTCCGCGACAAGTCCGAGGTGCCTCCCGACGAGGCGATGGACTTCGTCCAACAGCCCCGCGAATACCTCCAGCCGGCCGATGAACTCGAAGGTGAGATCGACCGCGAGACGGAGCGCACCGGTCAGTCCAGAGAACAGGCTCGCCAGCAGCGCGCCGAGCGCGACGTGTTGAACCTGGAGCCCGTCGAAGATCGCATCGCTCGGCTCGAACTCGACGATTACGGCGACCGCGTGCTGGGATTTCGACGGTCGCGGCGGGGGAACTCCCAGCGCGATGATGAAAGGGGCGTCGACCTCGAGGGTTCGTGGTTCGAGTCGCCCGATGAGCCACGCGCGACCCCGCCGAGCTCGGGGAATGAGGCGGAGGAGTCTAGTCCGGACGTCGAATCGACCGGGGGAGAGGGTGCGCCCGGTGACGCCGCGGCCGACGAGAGG
>JBDGRG010000382.1:1959-3983 GCA_042218355.1 Bradymonadaceae bacterium | reverse complement strand
GATCCGTCTGGAACTGACCGAGGAAGACGACGGGCACAAGGTACCGATCTCACCGAAGCAGGTCGAGCTGCCCCCGGGGCTTCGAGTCGTCTCGATCGAGCCGAGCCTCGTCCAGGTCGACCTCGCCAAACGGCTGCGCAAGAAGCTGAAGGTCCGAGCGCGCATCGTGGGCCGTCCGCCCGGGCCGCACCGAGTTAGCGACGTTCGAGTCGCTCCGTCGGACGTCTCCGCCTCGGGCCCGCAGGAGGAGCTGTCGGATCGAAAGTTCATCTTCACCGAGCCGATCGACGTCAGCGGTCGGACGCGTTCGTTCGGAACCCGCGTGCCGCTCCGACCGGAATCTCCCCTCGTGCAGGTCGACCTGGACGGTACGGTCAGCGTCGACGTCACGATCGAGTCACCGAAGGTCCGACGGACGATCAACAACATTCCGGTCCAGCCCGTCGACACGAGCTACGCGACCGCCACCAAACCCACCACCGTCGACGTCACCGTCGAGGGCCCTCCCTCGCTGGTCCAGGACATCGACCGCAGCACGCTACACGCCGTGATCGACCTGTCGAAGGAGGATGGCCGCCCCCCCGGGACGTTCGACAAGAAACCGACGGTCAAGAACATCCCGGACGGCGTACAGATCGTCCGGATTCACCCGACATCGTTTCTCGTCACCACCCGCCCGAGGTCGAAGAAGTCGGACTCGAAGCCATCCGAGGACGGCTCCAAACCGGCCAACGAGTGAGGTGCACCGGCACGACCGGCGAGCACCCGCTCGACGAACGCGCCCCGGCGGGGCGTGCGGGCGGCGATCCGACGCGGAGGTTCCACGATGGAGCAACGTTCGCTGTTCGGTACAGACGGCATCCGAGGCGTCGCCAACGAGCCCCCGATGACGGCGGAGCTGGCGCTTCAACTGGGGCGCGCAGTCGCCCATCACTTCGAGGGGACCCGCGCCGGCCGAGACGGCTCGGAACATCGAACGCGCATTCTGATCGGCAAGGACACCCGGCTGTCCGGGTACATGTTCGAGACGGCGCTGTGCGCGGGCATCACGAGCATGGGCGCGGACGTCCAGCTGGTCGGGCCGCTGCCGACACCGGGAATCTCCTCGCTGACCACCGGCATGCGGGCCGACGCGGGCATCGTCATCTCGGCCAGCCACAACCCGTTCCGGGACAACGGAATCAAGCTGTTCGGCCCCGACGGTTTCAAGCTTCCGGACGAGCAGGAGGCCGCCATCGAAGCGACCGTCCACGCCGGAGACGAACCCGAACTTCCGGACGCCGAGGAGATCGGCAAAGTCAGCCGGATCGACGACGCGGCCGGCCGATACATCGTCTTTCTGAAGAACACCTTTCCCGAGGACCTCACCCTGGAGGGGGTCGACATCGTGATCGACTGCGCGAACGGCGCCGGCTATCGAGTCGGCCCGGCGGTCCTCGAGGAGCTGGGGGCGGACGTGACGACCCTCGGCGCCGACCCCGACGGCACCAATATCAACCGCGACTGCGGAAGTACCGCGCCGGAGAAGACGACCGAACGGGTACGAGCGACCGGCGCCGACATCGGCATCAGCCTCGACGGTGACGCCGACCGGGTCATCCTGGTCGACGAACGCGGCGAAATCGTCGACGGCGACAAGATCCTGGGACTCTGCGCGCTGCACCTGGCCGAAAACGACGGGCTCGCCCATGACACGCTCGTCGCCACTGTGATGAGCAATCTGGGGCTCGACCTCGCGCTTCGCGACCACGGGATCGACGTCGTCCGCACCCGAGTCGGCGACCGGTACGTCGTCGAGCGGATGCGCGAGGAGGGCTACAACCTGGGCGGCGAACAGTCCGGCCACCTCATCTTCCTCGACCACACGACGACCGGCGACGGCCTGATCGCGGCGCTCCAGGTCCTCGCCATCATGCAGCGCCGTGGAAAACCACTCAGCGAACTAGCCCGCGTGGTCGAACCGCTTCCACAGACACTGGTCAACGTCGACGTCACCCGAAAGCCCCCGCTCGAACAGCTGGAAT
>JBDGRG010000382.1:0-1949 GCA_042218355.1 Bradymonadaceae bacterium | reverse complement strand
CGGCGACATCGAACGCGAACTCGGCGACGAGGGGCGCGTGCTCGTCCGCTACTCCGGAACCGAACCAGTCGCGCGCGTCATGGTCGAGGGGCCCGACGAGGAGGAGGTCCAGCGGCACGCCGACGTCATCGCGGATGCCCTCGACGAGGAGATTGGGGTCTAGCACGGTCTGTGCGGGTACGCGGCGTCGCTGAAGCTTCCCAGCTCTGGCGGGTGTGTGAGGTATCGAGGTACTGAGGGACCGAGGTATCGGGGTACCGAGCGGGTTTTCGGCGGTGTTGAAGCTGTCGAGCCGGGGGTGGCGTGCGAGCGAGACGCGAGATGCGAGATGCCAGGTGGGCGGGTTTGCGACATCGTCAGAGCGTCCCGGCTCTGGGCGGGTTCGTGAGGGATCCTGGTGTCTGGTGGGTCCGAGGCACTTTTCGAACGTCCGAATCGGGTGGGGTTGGCGGGCGAGATGCGAGTTGCCGAGCCGGCCGTGCGCTCGGCATCGACGGGCTGGCCGCACTACGTTGCAACGAAGGTACGGGAGCTTCGAGAGCCCCGTTCGCGCACGGCGTGCCCGGCGGCCGAGCGAAGCGAGCCCGCCCCTACCTCTGAGCCCTCTGAGCCCTCTGCGGTTCTATTGGACTGCGCCCCCTGCGGTCCAGGCCCGTCCGAAATTGACAGGTTTGAGGGGCGCTGATACCGTCGACCCTCGACTACCTCGGCTCTCTCGAACGGTCGATCGTCCCTTCTCCCCCACCGCGTCGACCATGGCTGACGACGAACAACTCGGCGAAATGCTCGTCCGCGAGGACGTCATCTCGACCGAACAACTCCAGAAAGCTCGCCGCCGCTCCGAACGCGAGGGGAGTCGTCTGGGCTACGAATTGACCCGGCTCGGGTACCTGGAGGAGGAGGATCTGACCTCCTTTCTCTCCAAGCACCACGGCGTCCCGTCGGTCGAACTCGACGACATCGACATCCCGGGAGAGGTCATCGACCTGATCCCGGCCAAAATCGCCGAGCGGCACAAGTGCATCCCGGTCAACCGGTCGGGATCGACGCTGGTCGTCGCGATGGCCGACCCGTCGAACAGCGCCACCTCGGTCGTCCCGTCGGCCTGTTCGCGGATGAGACCGGCCCGCCCGGTGAACGCGTAGGCCTCGCCGGAACAGTCGATCCGGGAGCCATCACGGAAGACGCGGTCGAGGCCGCCGGGGCGCTCGACCCTACAGCCGTAGTCGGTGGCCTCGACCGCGAGGTCGTCGCGGTGGCTCACGACGGCCAGACAGTCGCCCTCGCCGTCGTGGTGGACACCGTGGACCTCCTCGGTTTCGACGGCCGTCCGCCGCCCCCCGCCGCTCGGGAGGTAGATCGCGGGGAGGTCGTCCTGTCGCTGGACGAACCACGAGAAGCGGTGGTCGACGGAGTCGTGGAACACGTCGTCGTAGGTGACCAGATAGTCGGTCCCGGCGAGGAGAACCGACCGGCTCTGGTACTCCGGCCAGGCCGCCGTCTCCTCTCTGGCGGTTATTCTCCCGAAGTCGGCCGTCTTGAGGGAGTACATCGGCTCCTCGAGAACGTTTCGACCGATCGACCTGAACGCCCCGTCGGTCCAGACACCGAAGTTACAGCAGTAGTCGGTGTCGTGGTGGCTCCGGTCGCCGACGTCCTCCTTGCCGTTGTCGCTCCATATCTGGCCGTCGGCGGCGTAGTAGATGACGCCACAGCCACCCATGCCGGCTTTCCCCCACCGGTAGTTTGGCCCCTCGTCGATCTGCTGGAGGTGGACCGACACCTCCTCGTCGGTGTCCACCCCTGCCCGGAACACCATCCCGTAGCCGGTGTACTTCTCGGTTTCGAGATGGGGGTTGGTCCCCGCCGTATCGGGAACCCCGTCCGCCTCGAGATAGTGGTCGACGGCAACCCGCCAGGGGTCGCGGTCGGAGTCAGGGTCTGTCCCG
>JBDGRG010000381.1:0-6862 GCA_042218355.1 Bradymonadaceae bacterium | reverse complement strand
GGATCATCGGCGTTGCCCCGAAGGGAGGGGGAAACTATCGCGTCGACATCGTTCACAAGGGAAAGTCGCGAATCGAGGATCTGAAGGTCGCGCTCTTCCCGGCGCCGAAGAGCAAGTCGGGCGGCCAGAAAGGTGGAAAGTCGTGCGGCGATCTCCGCGATGCGTTCGACGACCGCCGCGATCCGAGTACCAACGCGACGATCCCTCCCGCGGACCTCGAGGTCACGGACCAGATGGACGCCAACGGCAAGACCGGCGAGGTGCTGATCCCGCGCGACCGCGGGAAGGCGTATACGGTCTGGGTGCGGGGGTACAAGCTGACGGCAAACACGAACGAACCCCCCGTCGAGTACGCCTGGGGCTGTGCCACCGGGGGCAAGGTCTCGCCGGGGAAGACCGTCGAGGTCGACGTCGCTCTCAGGGATCAACTCCCCTTGTTGAAGTCCCGGTACGACAAAGTCACCCACCACTACAATCTGGTCGGCGTTCTTCCACCGAACATCCGGCGGATCATCAACCTGGTCGGCATGTTCACGAAGTCGCCGGGGGCGTTCGTCGTCGGGTGCGACAAGGACAAGACCACGGGACGCAACGGGAAGAAACTCTGCCCGCAGGGCGACGTCCCCGGGCTGCTCGAGGTATTGAAAGATCAACTTCCGTCGAATCTCGCGCAGGCGATCGACGACCTGAAGAGCAGCGGCATCTGGGGGAGCACCCTCCGCCAGATCATCGACCAGGTCGCGTTCAGCATCATCGGCCAGAGCAAACTGGCCGGTGAATCGATCAATATCGCCCGTGATGTCTACGACAATCTCCGAAACTTCCGGGTCCGCGGTCCGATCACGTTCGACCGCGCGCAGCTCCCGAAGCCGAGCTACGGACAGAACGGCTCGGCGGTGCAGCAGTCGATCCCGAAGGCAGCGGCGGTCCAGAAGTGGAACGAATTCGGCTTCTTCTGGAACGACGGCTGTAAAAATGCCAAGGATCCCAAGGCTTGCCGAACAAAGTGGTTCAGCGCCCGCAAGATCATCAAGAACAAAAACCGCACGAACGCGGCGGGCGCCTCCGGTCACTTCGCCGCGATGCGGGGCGGGCTGAAGACGGTGTCGATCGAGCCCCACTCCCTGAAGGTGAACTTCGGCGGTCTGCTCATCGGACTGCTCGAGCGCGTGGTGCTCCCCCGGTACTTCAGCGACGGCGTCCAGCGTGAAACCGTCGTCAATCTCGACGACAACTGCCCGAACCGGAACAAGGCCTGTCCCGACGGCGAGGTGACCTTCACCGAGCTATTCCGAGCCGTCCTCGACTGCAACGATGTCGCCGATGCGGTCGACAAGCGGGTCGGACTGGGGAGTACGGCCAAGAAAGTCTGTCGGAGCCTGCAATCGCAGATCGTCGCGCGGCTGAAGGGATACATCCGCAAGCAGCTCAGCGTCTCGAGCAAGGGCGTGGTCGAACTCGAATCGGGCACGCTCATCCGGGAGGGAGAGACCCACAACGGTCAGACGTGCTCCCCGAAAAACGGAAAGAAGCGCTGCGAGGTCGATGCCCCCTGTACGCTCGAGCAGCCGGCGACCTACCCCGGCAGCTGGAAGCAGTCCCCGCTGCCTTACGTGCAGTCCTTCGGCTCGAAGGATCCGCACGACGCCCGCTGCGACTGGATCGTCGACGTGACGTTCTCGGGCCAGTACACCGGAAAGGTCGCGGGAACCTTCTACGGTCCGACGCCTTGACCGAGTATCCGGGGGTTGCCCGAGAGAACGGAGGACGGTGCGTTACTCAGGCCCGCCCTCGACCTCGATGTTCATGTTCTCACAGGTGAAGAGGAAGACCTCCAGTTCCGTGTCGGTGAGGTGCTCCTCGTCGAAGGCGTCGGTGATCTCCTCCCAGGTCAGCTTCCCCTCCTCGACGCCTTTTCGCAACAATTCCCGCTTCTGACCGTGAAAGTCGGTCGCGTCCGGTTCCTCGAAATCGGGCCCTTCTCCGTTTGAATTCTCCTCACTCATCCGGTTCCTCCCGTTCGGTTTCGTCGACTTCGAGTTCAGTGGACGGCTTGCGGGTCGACAGCGCCCGGTCGCCGAGTCCGAGAGCGCGAAAGGCTTCGCCGACGAGATAGGTCGACCCGTACACCAGGACGCGTTCGTTCTCGGCCGTGTCAGTCGCTGCTCGTGCGAGCACGTCACCCGTCCGGCCGGTCCCCCGGAAGGAGTCGCCGGCGAGGACCTCGGCGAGTTCGTCGGCATTCGCTCCGCGGTCCGCGTCGAGAACCGCCCCCCACCTGGGCAGCCCCTGGTCGCGGACGGGTTCGAAGACGTCGCCCAACGTTTTGTCCGATAGACCGCCACAGACGGCCGCCCCGATGCTCTCGTCGTCGAGCTGTTCGAACAATTGACGAGCGGCGTCCGGATTGTGGGCGGCGTCGACGACCAACTCGAGGGACTGATCCGGGAACTTCGCGCCCTGCCCTCCGACGGAGAGCCGATCGAGCCGTCCCGGCCAACGGGTGGCTCGAACGCCGCGCCGGACACGTCGTTCGTCGACGTCCGACCCGAGTAGCTGCCGGGCGGCCATTGCTGCGGCGGCGACGTTCCATCGTCTCGTCACCGGCATGTCGGTGAGCAGCCCCTCCAGTCGCGTCGTTTCGTCGAGTACGAGGTCCCCGTCGTCGCCACCGTAGTCCTGGCCGTACCGCATCGTTCGACTGCTCGGTGCGTCGTGCAGGACGTCGAGGGCCTCGTCGTGAGTCTGATACCCGATGACCGCCGGGCGGTTGCGGCGGAGGACGGCTGCCTTCTCCTCGGCGATGTCGCTCAGCGTCGGCCCCAGCAGCTCGCGATGGTCGCGACCGATGTTCGTGACTACGCCGAGTGCCGGAGACGTCGCGTTGACGGCGTCGAGTCGACCGCCGAGCCCGACCTCGTAGATCGACAGATCGACATCGACGTCGGCGAAGAGGGTGGCACCGATGAGAAAGGTCAGCTCGAAGTAGGTCAGCCGGGGCGGATCGGCCGAGGACGCGCCGTACTCATCGAGTATGCGACCGCCCGTTTCGGCGACTCGCGTCCGCCCGAGAGGGTCTCCGTCGACACGAAACCGTTCACGGAGGTCGACGAGATGGGGACTGGTGAAGAGGCCGGTTCGGAGGCCGTGTGCACCGAGGATGCCGTCGAGAAATGCTGCCGTCTCCCCCTTTCCGTTCGTGCCGGCGACGACGACGGTCCGACTCTGACGGTCCGGACGCCCCTCGAGGTCGAGGGCCCGTTCGATGCGGTCGAGTCCCAACTCGAGACCGAAGCGGCTCTCGGATTGGAGAGCTCGCTGAAATGCACCCCATCGATCGACGGCGTCCGTCGGGAGATCGGTCACTCCGCGGCTCCTTCGAATCGATCGTCGAGCTCGAGATACGAGAGGAATCGGTCGAAGCCGCCGGGATCGACGATCTCGAAGTATCCGTCCTCGTCGACCTTGATCAGCTCGCGGTCGATAAATTCGTTCAGCCGGGACTTCACCTCGCCGACTTCCATCGCGAGTGCGTCGGCGAGATCCTCCGGAATCGGAGCTCGTCCGCGCAGGTCGTCGGACTCGCCCGCCCGAACTGCTTCCGCCCGGAGCTGATGCAACAATCGGCCCTTTGTCGAACGGAGCATCAGATTCGAGATCCGATACTGTGCCTCCGTCAGCCGCTGACCCAGCCGCTTGATCATCCGGACCGCAATGTCCGGATTGCTCTGGACCATCGACTCGAAGTGCGTCGACTGGACCTTCAGGGCCGTCGTCTTTTTGACCGCGACCGCGGTGACCGGTCGATCCTGGTCGTTGACCAGTGCCAACTCACCGCAGAAATCTCCGGGACCGAGCCGCTCGAGAGCGACGTCGAATTCGTGGATCCCCTTTCGGATCTCCACTTGGCCCGACTTGATCACGTAGAGAGCCGAGCTCGACGCACCCTCCTCGAACAAAACCGTACCCTCCGAGAACTGGACGACAGCTTTGTCACTCATCGGTGTGGAACCTCTCGCGAAAAATCAGAATGGCCAGCCGTGCGAAGTCTCTCCACCGGTCGTCAATCACTCGCGGACTCGAGGACACCGCGTTGGACGAGTTTCTCGACGGCCTCTGCCGTCTCGGCGCCGTCCGTCCGCTCGATGTGCGGGTCACAGTCGATCAGATGGGTGCGGAGCCGTCTTAGGTCTGCAAAAGTATCTACATCGTACCAGAACGCGAGCAGTTGGCAACGTAGCCCACGGTCGGCTGCCCGTCGGCACGTCCGGGCGAGAACCTCGGGGGTGCTCCACGGTATCCCCTCGAGCAGGTCGAACCTCGGTTCGTCGAGAGCCAGGAGGTAGTAGCCCCCGTCGAAGGAGGGGCCGACGGCTGCATCGACGTCGCCCGAACGGAGCGCCTCGAAGCCGCGGGCGACGGTCCGCGGCGGGAGCGTGGGGCTGTCGGCCCCAAGAGCGGTGACGCGTTCGGCGCCGGCCCGGAAGCAGCGATCGAATCCGCGGCGCATCCGCTCGCCGAGATCACCCTGCCCCTGGTCGATGAAGACGAAGTCGTGCTCGCGGAACGGGTCGAACGAGGGATGATCGGCCTCGCCCGCGTGCGCGAGAATGCGCCCCGCCCGGTCAACTACTCGTTCGACGCAGGCTGCGGTATCTCGGAGAAACGCGCGATACAGCGACGTCGCCGCCCGGTCGCCGATGTCACGGGCGAGCCGCGTCTTCACCTCCCCGGCGACGGCCGGCTTTGCGAAGACGACGGCGGCTTCGTCTGCGACGTCCATGTCGATCCTCGTGCCTATCGAACACGGTCGACGACGCGAGATCGTTCATTCGGGACGGCCCGCCCGGGCGTACTCGGCGAGTACGGTCCAGAAGATCTTCGCACCGGCCATCGTCGAGCCGTAGAGGGTGCTGGTCACCTTCGACTCTCCGGCCCGGCGACGGCGGTAGTCGACCGGGACCTCCGCTGCCGACAGCCCCCGCCGGGCGGCTTTGACCTGCATCTCGACGGTCCATCCGAAATCACGGTCGCGCATGTCGAGCCGTTTTAGTGCGGGCCAGCGGATGGCGCGGAACGGCCCGAGGTCGGTGAATTCATAGTCGAAAAAGAGATCCATCAACAGACACGCCAGTTTGTTGCCGAACTTCGCGTGTGGCGGCAGTGCCCCGGGCTGGCGGGCACCGACGGTTCGAGTTCCGATCGAGAGATCGACGTCACCGTCGACGATCGGGGCGAGTACCCGCGGCAACTGACTCGGATCGTCGCTGAAGTCGGCGTCTATGAAGGCGACGACCTCGGGCGGGGACGACGCCAGATGGTCGAGTCCCGCCAGACAGGCCGCTCCGTAACCCCGTTGAGGTTCCCGGACGACTTCGGCCCCGGCCCGCTCGGCCACCCGACCGGTGTCGTCGGTACTTCCGTTGTCGACGACGACGACCCGCCGAATCCATCGGTGCGGGACGGCATCGAGGACGTGTGGCAGATTGTCCGCCTCGTTGAGTGCCGGGATCACGAGGTCGACGGGGCCCTCGGGGGGGGATGGATCGTAATCGGTGGGCCACCAGATCGAGCCCCGGCCGGACGCGGGGGGGGCGCCCCCATGTTGAGAGGCGTCACTCGCCGGGTCGAACATCTCGCGAGGGGCGTCGGTGTGGGCAAACGGAATGTCGACTGCGGTCGTCGGGAGCCGGTCGGGCGGCGGTTCCGGGCGCCAGTGCGTGCGGAAAGACCGGGACCGCGCGCGACTCCGACCGCCGCGGATCATACGGATTTGGCCGCGGCCTGGAAAACGGCGCGGGGCCCGACCCCGATGGTGGTCTCGGCGAGTGCGGGGGGCTATGCCCGGCCGCAGCGGGCACTGAGGCAGATGACGCTCATCAAGTTCAACCGGCTTTCCAGCAGAAGCTCGTCCGTCGCTCGAAAAAACTCCCGGCGGGACCGGAAACGCCGGTCGCGGACCAGCCCCAGCTCGTCGCGTTCCAGCTCCTCGAGCCGAGCCGACGAGGAGTGGATGCTCACGGCGCTCACCTCTCGCAGGTCCGCCGCCAGTTCGTGGTCGTGCAGAGTCACTGACACGATGAAGGAATCGTCGGGATCGACCGAGCTCCAGTCGACGAACGACGTGCCCGGCGCGAAGTCCTCTCCCCGCACCGCGTGTTGGAGTTCGAGAAACCGGCGGTCGAAACTGGCTGCCGAGTACGCTGCAACGCTCCCCCGGCCGTCTCTGATCTCCTCGACGAAGACGGCTCGCTCGCACCAGGCCGGCCCGAAGGCGTCGTAGATCGCCTCCAATCGGCAATCACCGTGGTAGAAATCCGGCGCGCGAGTCTGACTGCGTGGACACCGGCGGGCTCGTTCGCGGGCGATGATCGTCGACACTGTCTCTCGCGCCTCGACCGCTTCCATGTCGATCTCGTCCGCTGCACTCATCGCGTCCTCCTCGCCTCTCCGTGACACTGAACAAACGAATACCTGAACGCATGTATACTGAACAAGCTTTCATGCTGCAAATTTTTTCATCACCATCGACGATCGTGCCGCGATCGTTGGCTCCGCCGATCCTCCGAGTCCGGAGACCTCGGGGGACCTCGAACTCCGGATCGGTGTGGCCGGGCCTCCAGAGTCGAATCACTGTGCAGTCCCCCGGGATCCGAGTGGCTCCGGGCGAACGCAGCATCGACGCGGTCCCCGGACGGAGAGTGAGCCGGAATCCGAGTGGCTCCGGGCCATCGTCCGAAGGCGAGTGAACGTCCGCCCCATCGGCCGGCACATCGGATTCAGACACACGCCTCCACATGTTGCCCCCCGGCGCGCCCGTGTGCGCGCCGCCCGGCCGATGCCGGCCAAGGGGGTCCACGCG
>JBDGRG010000380.1:0-16751 GCA_042218355.1 Bradymonadaceae bacterium | reverse complement strand
AACCCTCCCGGGCTCTGAGCGGCCGGTAGCGTCTGCGGTTCAGTGTTCGTCCCGGCACCGGCCAGCCGCTTGCGCGCGGTCGACTCGTTCGATCCCATGTGCCCCTTCCAGTTCGACTCGACGACCGCACCCGGTGTCCCACTGTGGGTGTCGGTCGATGCGATCGCGCCGAGCCGATACGGATCGACGCCCAGCTCCCACTTCTCCTTCAGGCCGGCCGCCAGGATGTTTCGGTAGTAGTTTCGGGGAGACCGACACCCCGCTCCGGCGAGTCCGAATCGACCGGGTTCTCCGCCGCAGCTGCCCGTGTCCTCAGCGTAGATCTTCTCGAAGTCACAGAATTCGTCGGGCGTACCCAGGGCTCCGTCGAGGCCGTTCACGCACTCCATCGATCCCTTGTGCTGGTACAGCTCCATCAGCGGTTCCATCCGCGCCCGGAGCCGCGCGAGCTCGCGACGCTCGGCTCGGCTGTCGGCTCCCGGATAGGACCGGGTGAACATCGCCCCGCTCGACATGTTCGAATTGTGTGGAATCGCCAGAACGTCGCACCGCGAGTCCGCGCGCAGACATTCCTCGCGCAAGGCTCGCCACAACCCCTCCGGTTCGGGTTCGTCGATCGTCGAGATCACCCGATCCGGCACGTCCGCGTTCCGGAAGACGACATTGCGGTGCAGATTGTTCAAATCGCGGGCATTCGAATACTCGTAGCCGACGAACGACGTGAACGAACAGGACGAGCTCCGGTCGTACGCCCGGTCGGCAGCCCGCTGGATTCGTCCCCAAACCGACCGGGACGACCGCTCGCACCGCTCCCCCTCGGGGCCGCAGACCTGCTCCGATCGCCCGGGATCGGCCAGCCCGAGCTCCTGCGTGAGCATCCGAAATCCCGAGTCACTCTCGGTCTCTCGGCGAAGCGACCGGCAGACGTCGGTGCCGTAGGCCGACGACTCCGGATCGTCGCAAAGCCCCACCTCCCCGATGAACTCCGCGTGGTCGGTCCCCGCGGCGAAATCCAGCGGGCGTGACAACTGAATCGAACGGTCCTCCTCTCCGGGTCCGCTGGTCAGCGACACTCGCTCGCCCTTCGCGAACCGATACGCGTCCTCGGGCGTGTTTCGAGTCCGCCAGTAGTAGGCGTCGAACGACAGCTTCGTGTGGACGTGCAGGTCCCCGAAGTACACGTTGCGGAGAGGGTTTCGATGTTCACATTTCTCGCGCACCTCCGTGTACTCGACGTGCTCGTCCTCGGGCGGCGACTCCTCCTTCGGGGTCGCTCCACTCCGATCGGCGCCCGAACACGCCACCATTCCCCCCAGAGCGGTTGCGAGCACGACGAATCCGGCCCAACCGGTGCGATGCGCCTCTGCGAGCGGCATCTCTTCGGGCTCTCTCGCGAGTTCGAACGAAAACGGACACGACGGCCCGAGACAGCATCAATCCATGTTCCTGAATGCGACGAAGTTCCACTGGTTCGACCCGTGATTGTGCAGGTGGAAGGTCACGGTCGCTCCGGTGTCGAACGACGACGAGGCCTTCCACGACGGCACGAGGACATCGCTGTCGACCTTCCCGTCCGCGGGTATCGTCAGGCGTTTTTCCCACGCAACTGCGCCGTCGAGCAGTATCGCGACGTGTGCCTCGGCCGTCCGATCGGAAGTCAGGTCGAAATGAAAGAGCCGTGCTCTCAGACGGTCCCCCTTCTCGATGGGTGCGAGCAGAGACTGCTGGCCCGAATAGTAGTTGCACTGGTCGGTCTTCACCGCCAACGAGGCATCTCCCTGGAGTTGCTCCCGGCCACTCGCGTCGTCGGGACAATCGACCGTCTCCGGTCGGTGTGAGGCGAGAGGATCGTCGGAGGCTGACGTCCGGGACCACGAGGCGTGTGAGATCAGACGCGTGCCGGCCGTACCGGTATCCTCGTCGGAGCCATCATGATGATCGCCGACGTCGCCGTCGTGATGGTGCCCTTCGTCTTCGTTTCCACCCCCCGACGGCCTGCAGGCACCCAGTGACGCGACTGCCAGACCAACCGCCAACAGCCAGCCCCCTTCGAACTCGCGTCGCAAGCATCCAGCGGACATTCCTGCTCCTTCATCGATCGGGTTGCGCCGAACCGCTCCGACGTCCTTCCTGCAAGTGTACCACTCGGCGGCGGATCAACCGAATCCCTCGGGCTGCTGGCCGACACCAACGAGTCGACGTCTCGGGACGGGGTGGGTGACCTGCTCGAAGGGAGAGTCGACGCCCAGCGGTCGGCGGGAACGACGGCAAAGGGTCCGCGTCCCCCCTACGACACGGGGAACGACAAGGGGGTCGGCGAGCACTGCACCTCCGGCGGCTCGAAGTGCACGGACAACGCCGAAGCGTACATGCTCGCCGCATACAGGGGGGCAGCACAGAATCGGGTGCGGCGACGACGAATGACTCGAAGAAGAAATAAGAAAACCCGCCGGGCGCACCCGGCGGGTTCGGGGAGACGGCGCGGCCGGGGGGGGCTCAGTCGCGGTCGAGGAGCTCGTGGGGAAGCATCTCGCGCTGGTTCGTGTTCCGGATCGACCTCAGTGCGGCCTGTTTGAGGTAGTCGTGGGGGTCGACCCCGATGATTCGGCAGGTCTCGATCAGGGTGTACATCGTCTCGGCGACCTCCAGCCCCGCCTCGGTTCGGCACCCGTAGTAATTCTTCCGACCGACGACCGGCTGGCGGATCGACCGTTCGGTGGCGTTGTTGTCGATCGGCAGGCGTCCGTCCTCGATAAACCTCGTCAGTTCCTCCCAGTGGTTGTCCATGTACTGGATCGCAGAGCCGAGCTTCGAGCTGGGCAACGCTTCAGTCGTGTCGAGAAGGCGGCGAATTTCATCAAGGATGGGCCGGGAGTCGGCCTCTCGGCGCTGACGTCGCCGCTCGAAGAACGCCTGGTCGGATTCGTCCTCCTCGCGCACCAGCTCGTCCTCGACAGCGTACAGTTGGGCGATCCGGTCGAGGAACGCTCCCGCCTGACTGTCGGAGTTCTCGGCCCGATAGAATTTCCGCCGGGCGTGGGACATGCACCCGGCCAGTTCGATCGGACCGGGACCGGCCCGAGGTTCTTCCAGTTCTCCCTGGTTCCGCGTGTTTTTCAGTCGTCGGTAGGCCGAGTACCCGTCACACAGCACGGTCCCGGTGAATTCGTCGAGCAGTTTCGCGGCCGCCTGCCCGCTGCGTGACTCGTCGAACCGAAAACTCACTCCGCGCCGAGACCGAGCGGCCCACAGCCAGATCTCTCGACTCTCCCCCGCCTCCATCATCGGCCAGCTCGTCTCGTCCGCCCCGATCACTCCCACGTCTTGGACCGTCTGACGCGTCGCCTTGAGGCTCGGGGCGAGTTCCTCGGCCAGCGCCTGAACCTGGTCCCACAGCGTCTGGCTTTTGACGTCCAGGCCCTGACGAGACGCGACCTTCGTCTGGCGGGCCAGCGGGATGTGGTCAGCGTACTTCTGGACGGCCGTATCGACGGCGACGTCAATCGAGTACCGACCCCCGTCGATCAGTTTCTCGGGGCCCAGCGCCGCCTCGATGTGGTCATCGCATTCGCAGCGGTACTTCTGTTTTTTGTGCTTCTTCAGCACGTACCGCCGCTCGACGACGTCGACTTCCTCGGTCTCTTCGACCTGTCCGTCGATCGGCTCGAGATCGCCCCCGCATTTCGGACACGTCCGATCCGGCTGGGCGAGTTCGTGGAGTTCTTCGACAACGTCCAGATCGGGCTGAGCAGTCGGCCCGTGGCCGGACTGGGGCTGTTCGTCTCCGCTCGTCCCAGCTTCTGAGGAGGCTTCCTCCTCCTCCCCCTCGGGCCGTCCTCTCCGTTCGCTGGACTGACCGAACCTCGCGGTACGATGTTTGTCGAGTTCGTCCTCCAGCGCGTCGAGTTCTTCCTGAAGATCGGCCGCCTCCTGGCCAGTCGCTTCGGCCAACTGGCGGCTCAGTTCAGCCAGGCGCTGAGTCATCTGCTCCAGCTCGCGCTGCTGCAGCTTCGCGACTTCGCGCAGCCGCTCGATATCTTCTTCGCTGTCGATGTCGATCTCCATGACGCCCCCCATTCGATCAAATGACGATCGACGATGCAAGTGCCTGCTGGAGGTCATCCGACGAGCTGAAACTTCGGCGGGGAAAGCTCGTCGATATCCACCCCGTCTGCCCCCTCCAGAAACAGCGACAGCTCGGAGAACGTCAACTCGATGCCCCGCGGAGAGAACTCCTGGCGGTCCCACAGTTTCGGGAAGCGCCCCGACTCCAGACGCTTGGAGTACAGACACATCCCCGTGCCGTCCCAGTACAGCACCTTTGCGCGATTCCGACGGCGGTTGACGAACAGAAACGCATCGCCCGTCTCGATCGACCGACACATCGACTCGCGGACGAGACGATGCAGCGTATCGAATCCTTTGCGCAGGTCACAGGGGGCGGGATAGGCGAACACGCGGAGGCTTCGGGTCGTCCCGATCATTTCAGCCTCCTGGCCGCCTCGACGGCCTCACTCAGCGACAGGCCCTCGATGGTCGCCTCGCCGACCCGAACGGACAGCCCATCCGAACTGTCGACTGCCTGGTTCTGCTCGTCGGCTCCGATTCGCACGGGAACCATCTGCTCGGCACCCTCGCGCTCGGCCGTTCCGCCGTACTCGTCGTGCCACTTGCTGAGCGAGGTATGATTGACCCCGAGCCGCTCGGAGAGTTTCTTCCACGTCCACTGCGGCTGAGCGTTCCGGGCTCGCTCGGCGAACGCCGCCACCTGGCGTCGAATCTCTTCGGGATACGGGGCGGTCGCGTACCGATCCAGCGACTCGATTCGCTCGCGCAGCTGCCGTGCCTGCCGCTCCAACTGCCCGCTGTGGTCCATCGTCGACTCCTGAACTCAAGTATCGCCTCTCGGCCTCCAGTTCAGGCCCGATGGTCTCACACGATTTCTCGCGCGTAAGACGGGTTCAGGCGAGCATGTACGCCGAAGCCAAACGCTGTCTGGCGGCGGTCAGCTCGTCGAACAGCCCGTCCCCGAAACATGGCTGGACGGCTGAATCCGACCCCGGGCGGCGTTCGAACCGAGGGGTTATCGGAGCTCGATGGTCCCGCTCCACCACGGATACCAGCCCTCGTGCTCACCCCCAGCCTCGCCCCAGCCGATTCGAAACTGGTCGCTCGTCTTCCCGATCGACAGCGTCTTTGGACCTTTCCATTTGATCGTACAACTTTGGCAGCAGTGGCTAGTCAGACACTGCGGCGGCAGTTTGCTCGGATGCCGAGCATAGCTGTCGACGGGACCCTTGTCGTCGGGCGTGCCCCACCCGATATCGCCCCAACCACCTCCGGTCGATTTCGTCCAGTCGGTCAGCTTCGACTGCGGCCGGATGTCGGATTTGTTCCCCGGCTTCGCCTTCGCTTTGACGTGGTAATTCTCGAGGCGAATCTCCGAGTATCCGGCCGGGAATTCGATGGTATAGTGGTGCGTGAACCTCACACCCTGGCTCCACGGCTTGCAGCCGTCGAAGCCCTGGCTGGTCGGTCCGCGCTCGGCAACTTCCTCTTTTAGCGTGCCGCCGAGTTTTTGCCTCGCCAGGCAGGGGGTGAGAACGGTCCACCCACCGCCGTCCGTCGTCATGTCGCAGGTGACCTTGAACGGCGAGTACTTATTTTTCGACGGCCCGTCCGGGTCGATCGTGTACGTACCGTCGCCGGCGTTCGGCTTCGCCTTGTGAATCTCCTTGCAGCTGCCGAACCAGACGCCGCTGCAGGCCTTCTTCGTCCAACGGCCGTTCTTGCAGACCTGAGTGCGCGTCCCGCGATTCTTGAATCCGCACGTCCCCGACTGCTTGCGGGAGTTCCCATTCTTGCACTTCCCGCACGTCCCGTTGTTGCAGATACCCGACTTGCAGTCGCCGTCGACGTTGCACGACTTCTGGTTGGCACAGCCGGGACAATCCGGCCCCCCGCAGTCGACGTCGGTCTCCCGGCCGTTCTTCTTGCCGTCCGTGCAGCTGACCGCATCACACGTGCCACTCCGACAGACGCCTCCCTTACAATCGCGGTCCAGGCGGCACGTCTCGCCGTCAGCACACCCCGAGCAGGTCGGCCCGCCGCAGTCCGTATCGGTCTCCTTCCCGTTGGTCACCCCGTCCGTACAGGTCGGCTTCTGACACTTGCCGTTCGAACAGACCTCCGACGTGCAGTCGCGGTTCTTCTTGCACGTCGCCCCGACCGCACAGGACGAACACGTCGGCCCTCCGCAGTCGACGTCGGTCTCCTTTCCGTTCTCGACCCGGTCTCCGCAGGTCGGCGCCTGGCAGGTGCCATTCTGACACACGCCCGACGTGCAATCGCTTCCCTTGTCACAGCTCTTACCGACCTTACATGGCGAGCAACGGGGGCCCCCGCAGTCGACCGCCGTCTCCGACGGACTCTGCACCCCGTCCATGCAGGTCGGCCCCTCGCAGATACCCCCGTTGCAGATCTTCGACCGGCAGTCGCCGTCCTGGCTGCAGCTCTTGCCCATCGGACACGGCTTGCAGTCGGGCCCGCCGCAGTCCCGGTCGGTCTCCTTCCCGTTGGTCACCCCGTCGCCGCAGGTCGGCGCCGTGCAGCTCCCCGCCTTGCAGACCCCGCTGGCGCAGTCCCCGCTCGAGTTGCAGACGTCTCCCGGCTCACAGCCCGGGCACATCGGCCCGCCGCAGTCGACATCGGTTTCCTCGCCGTTCTTGATGGTGTCGTCACACGCCGGGGCCAGACACTTTCCCTCCGACGAGCAGTTCCGACTCCGGCAGTCGCCATCGTCGTCGCACGGCTCCATCGCCGGGCACGGCTGGCAGTTCGGCCCGCCGCAGTCGGTGCCGGACTCTTCACCGTTCGTCTTCCCGTCCGAACAGCTCGCTGCCTGGCACGTCCCGCCGGTGCAGACCTCGGACTGACAGTCGCCGCTCTCTCGACAGCTCTTTCCCGCCGCACACGGCGAGCAGTCCGGCCCCCCGCAGTCGACCGCTGTCTCGTCGCCGTTCGTCTTCCCGTCCGAGCAGCTGGCGGGCACACAGATCCCCTCGTCACACACCCCCGACTGGCAGTCGCCGCCCTCCTCGCAGGATTTCCCTTCGGTGCACGCCTCGCAGTCCGGGCCGCCGCAGTCGACATCGGTTTCGCCGCCGTTCTGGACCGTATCCTCGCAGTCCGGCTCCACGCAGGTCCCGCCCTCGCAGACACCGGTCGTGCAATCGTCGTTCTGCCGGCAGCCCTCGCCGACCGGACAGACCTCACAGACGTCGCCCCCGCAGTCGACGCCGGTCTCGTCGCCATTCTGCATCCCGTCCGAGCAGCTCGGCGCCCGGCACGTCCCCCCGGTGCATACGTCGGACTGGCAGTCGCCGTTCTTCCGGCAGCTCTTCCCCGCCGCACACGGCGAGCAGTCCGGGCCCCCGCAGTCGACCGCCGTCTCGTCGCCGTTCTTCACCTCGTCCTCGCACGACGCCGCCGCACACTCGCCCTCCCGGCAGACGCCGCTGGCACAGTCCCCGCCCGACGTACACTCGACGTCGGGGCCGGCGTCGAACGACGGCCGGCTCGTCGAGGGCTCGGTGTTACAGGCCGCAGACAGCACCATCCCACCCGCGACGAGGGTCACGACATGCAAGGGGGATCGAACGCTCATCGTCGACTCCCGTTCGTCGAGCAGGGCGTATCGGAAGACGTCATCGGCTGGCCGTTCAACGTAGTGCAACCCGTCTCCGAGGCGAAACCGTACACGGTGTCGAGATGTCTGCTTTCTGTCACCGTGAACCCCGCTGCCAATTTACGACCGCGAGCGGAGCTCACCGGCGACCGGATTCTCATGCATCGTCTCGCCGGCGGCTATGGTCCGGCCGAAGACTCGAATACGACTCCGGCTTCCTTCCTGCTGTTCGGGCCGTCGAATCCACACGCTGAACAGAAGACAGACTCGTCGGCAAACTCGGACCGCGCGCCAGCTCCAGGTACACGCGCCCACGTGTTACCCTCCGGCGCGCCCGTGTGCGCGCCACCCGGCCATCCCGGCCAAGGGGGTCCGCGCAGCCGATTTCACCCGACTGCGGGTGGCGGCGTCCCCCGCCCCTGATGGGTCGTGCCGCTTCAACCGCGCGACGCGGCCGGACGCCGAGGCAACCCCCTCCATGTCTATGATCGCGGTTTCGACATCGAGTGTTGCGTCGAATTCCAACGTGCAGGTCGGGTCCCGGGAGGAAGCGCTGCCATCTAGCCGACATCCGAGATCAGTGAAGAGTTGAGACTGAGGCTCGGAGGTCGGAGGTCGGAGATTTGAGGATGCCGGTCGAAGGGTGCCACATGACCCAGGGGCTCACGGACTGCGGGTGGCGGCGTCCCCCGCCCCTGATGGGTAAGTACCGCTTCAACCACGCGACGCGGCCGGACGCCGAGGCAACCCCCTCCGTGTCTATGATCGCCGTTTCGGCACCGAGTGTTGCGCCGAATTTGCGAGCGGGATCGAACCGGCTGGAGGAGCCCGCAGCGCTGGCCGGCAGATGTATCGATTGCACGCACGACCGTTCCGATCGGTCACCTTGGGGAGGCCAACGTATCGGAGCCCCGTGTTGAACTGTCGCCCGTACTCCCGACGCGATCGGAGCCATGCCCCGTCATCAGTAATCGCACAGCGCGCGTCCGGTTTACCCGTCCAGCCTGAAGCACTGCTGTGCGGCTGTGAGGCTCGTAGCCACGTGCGACCACGAACCCTCACGGAGGATGATATCACTCGTCAGGTGTCGTCGGCGGCGTTGGGGGCACTCCCTTCGAGCCGCGCTCGGATCTGCTCGCGGAGTCGGGAGCGCGCGGCGCCGATCTCGCCGAAGCAGTCCTCGATCGCCTTCCGACGTTCGTCTCTCGCGTTCAACCAGTCGGGCGAATCGTCGGGCGAGGCCGGCAACTCCGAGGCGTCGACGACGTCCAGTCTCCCGAGCTCGGCTAGCCGCTCGCCGACGAATCCGTCGCGGGCGTCCGGGAGGATTTCCCTCCTTCTCTGAAGCGCCCCCTCGATCTCCTCGAGCTGTTCCAACTGGACGACGGCGTCCGTGATCGCCGGATCGCCCGGCTCGGTCCGGTCGAACCCGCAGTCCGGACATGGTCCAGCCGCCGACCCGTCGCGGTTCGCCCCGCAGACGAAGCACTCGTCGTCGAATTCACTCAGGGCGTCGTCGTAATACTCCTGCCGAGACTGGAACGCCGTGCCGGACCGGAGCTCGTAGACGACGAAGGCACCGACCAGGACGATCCCGACGCCGACGGCGATCAGCACCACCGTCGGCGACGGTGCGTCGCTGAGAACTATCTGGGCGAGACACATCGGAGAGCTCCGCACTTCGGTGGGCTGCACCGTTTGTGCTTCCTGTCGACCGGAATCGGACTCGACAGCCTCGAGCAATTGAGCAATTCAGCGATTCAGCCATTGAGCCGACGGCCGCACGACCTCGCGCCGCCGCACTCGAACGCCTCGAAGACGCATATATTGTGACAGTTCGTCGCGCTCGATAGGGTCGACTCGCACGACGTTCTCGACTCCGACGAACGAGGCTCGGCCGTGCTCGAACGATTAGAAGTCCAGAATTTTCGGTGCCTGCGAGACGTGAGTCTCGAACTCGAGCCGCTCACGATTCTCGTCGGTCCGAATGCGTCGGGGAAATCGACACTGCTCGATGCTCTCGACTCTGGCACGAACTACAGGTCCACCGCCGACACTTGGCAACACAAAAACAAAGTGCTGGAAATTAAAAGAAACTTCGTCGGTAAAAACGAAAACTTTCTGGTACCGTCCGATTCCTCGGGTGACAGCCAATATGAGGGGCTTCGACAACGAGACCTACAATATCAGTTGCTGCAATTCGATCTGAAAGCTCTCAGACAATCGAACGAGGTGAACCGCGAGTTTAAGCTCCGGCCGGATGGCGCCAACCTCTCGAACGTCTTCTTTACGCTCAGTAGAGATACACAAATCGCGCTGCGGGACGAATTCTGCGAACTCGTCCCGGTTTACGACGACGTCGATGTCGAACCGGTCAGGAGCGGCAGCCTCGAACTCCGTTTCTCGGATCGATGGTCAGAGGTCGAATACAGGCCCCATCACGTTTCGGACGGAACAATGTTGATGCTCAGTTACCTCCTGCTCCAGTATCAAGAAGACTCCCCAGATGTCGTCGCCATCGAGGAGCCCGAGCGGGGGCTCCACCCCTATCTGCTGGAGCAGCTCGTCCAGTTCTTCCGCTCACTAGCCGAGGGCCGTCGCGGCCCCGAGCCGTTCCGTATCGTCCTCGCCACGCACTCCGCGCAGTTGTTGGAGTACGCCGAAGCCGAGGAGATTCGGCTCCTAGACCGGGACTCCGAGACGGGCGAGACGGTGATCGACAAACCTCCGGTCGACGATCCGAACTGGGAGGAGACGCTGGAGACTTATCTCGACTCCCTCGGGCACGCCTGGCTGTCGGGCGGTCTCGGGGGTGTCCCGGGGAGGCGCTGAATGGCACTTCGGACCGTTCTCTACGCAGAAGGGCCGGCGGAGTCCGGTGAATCGCCAGACTTACTCCTGCCGACGCGCCCAGGTGACGAACTCAGAGAGGATGAACTCGGGCCGGGCCACATCCTAGTGCGTCGGTCCATCTCGGAAGTCTCCGACCGTCCACGGAGCTCGGTCCAGTTCGACGCCCCGCTGCGCACCGGTGGTATCGGCGGCCGTCAACCGCGCGGAAGTGACTTGTTGGGCAGGCAGACTCTCCGTCAACTGTTGCTCTGACCCGATCCGGACCGCATTCCTCCTCCGGATCTCGCCGTGGTGCTAGTCGACAACGACGGGAAAACCGGCCGCAAGGAGCGCCTCGAGGGTTTCATCGAGGAACTCAGGCGTCAGGTCGAACGTCTCATCGCCGTCAGTGTCGAGGAGTTCGAGGCGTGGCTGATCGCGGATACCAGTGCAGTCATCTCTACACTCTCCGCGACCATCGACAAGGTCGGCGACCCGGAGTCACTGGAACTCGGCGAAGCGAAATCACGCTTGCAAGGGGGGATCGCCGACCACACCGACGACGAAGACGAACACTCCATCCGCCAGACACTCGTACGAGAACTCGATCTCCAGCGGGTAGCGGATCGGTGTGAAGCGTTCGAGACGTTCGTGCGCGACCTCGAGACAGCCGTCGAGCACCTCGACTCCTGATCTAGAGCCCAGACGACCCACCACATAGGATGGGGACTGGACCGCTCCCCTGCTTTGGTGAGCTCAATTCGTCGGCTCGAAGATCTCGCGCAGTCCGTAGAGTTTGCGCGAGAACTGATCGGTCGTCCGGATCATCTGCCGGCGCAGATCGGCGTGCTTCAGGTGGACGACGTTCTCGAAGATCACGACCGACGAGTCGCTCTGGGCCGGGCGGTCGACGCCGTACTTGTTCTTCTCGACCAGCCCCTCGTCGAGGGTGATCGTCGCGGACGAAAAGTTGGTCAGGTACCAGTCCATGGCGGTCCCGAGCTTCCCGTCGGCGTGCAGGGCGTGGCCGACGAAGTCGACGAAGGAGTAGCCCCGCGGTCCGCCGTGCGCGAGATTGACGTAGTCGTAGCTGAACGCGAAGCGGCGCAGTCCGATGTTGCGCAGCCGGCCGTGCTCGATCTCGCCAGCGACGTGTTCGATGGTCCGTTTGGGACCGTTTCCGACGGTGACGGTTCCCCGGTCGGAGTCGAGTTCGAAGGGTTGCCAGCGCATGCCGACAAACTCGCGGGCGTAGCGAGCCGGGAGAAATCCGTAGGGCTTGCCCAGCTGCATGCGTCTGTAGCGCCGCACGTCGACGGGAATCGAGAGGTCGACGCGGACACTCGTGCCGTCCGAGGCACGCTTCATCTGGCCGTGGTACTCGATCTTGCCGCGGCTTTGCTCCTTCGAGGTGTCGATCTTCAGCGCGAGCGCCTTGCCGCGCGTCCGGTGTGTGAAGTGATAGCCCTTCCCGTCGATGTAGAGCAGCCCGTTGTCCCAGGGCCGATCCCCCTTGTACGGGAAGTGTCGGCTGTGCGTGCCGGCGACCAGCGCCACGTCGCCGACCGAGGGCGACTCGCCCGCCAGCACCATGTTCTTGTAGGTCGACTCGTAGATCGCCCCGCCGGAGACGTCACCCAGACCGCCGATGTCCCCGACGTTGCTGCCGACGTCGGGCGGCGAGACGTCCGGCGGTGAAACGTCGCGCGCATGCCGGGCGTCGACACTCACGTCGCGGGGGGCGTTCGAGGAGTCCTCGGACGTGTCGGAGGGATTCGACCCGCGGCTATCGGGTTCCGTCTTCGTGTCCGGTGCCGCGTCCTTCGCTCCCCCTCCGGGAGACGACGGTCCGCCGTCGGACTGGCAGCCCGCGAGGGTAAACGAGGCGACCAGCAGAAGGGGGAGCGTCCGAGCGAGGGGGTGGAGTCGAGCCGATTGGCGAGCTGAACTCTCTCTCATGGCACGGACCGTATCTTGGGAACGGAGAGAACCGCAGCGGCGCCAGTCTACACGGGAACGCAGCTTCGATCAGCAGCAGAACCGGTTCCCGGCGTCCGGTCCGACGACGACCGGCTCCCCACCGCCGCTGCCGCCTCCCCCGTAACACCCCGATACGGCGAGGCATAGACCGATACACGCGAGAGATCAGGGAGATCGCAGAAGGGCCATCGATTCCTCGGGGAGATCGAGGCGTCGCGTTGAATGGCGCTTCAGATACCCCGAGGGTAGCGATCAACCGACGCGATCGAAACGCCCTCCCAGGCTCAACAGCCCCAGCACTGTTTGATCTGCGGCCGGCAATTCGACCGCGCACACTTCACACGATTGCGACCTTTCTTCCCCCTACAGAATTTCACCACGCACTGGTGATACTGTTGCATGCCCCGCCGGGCAGCGCGAGACGCGCGCGACTGACAATCTGCGATACAGGTCTGCCGGTCGCTCACCCCATTGCACAACGTGAGACAGGCGTGGAACTCGCCACAGTCGAGTGAGCCAGCCCGATTGTTTGGATTTCGGGAACAACGATCCCACTGCTTCCGACAATTCTCAGCGATACACTTCGTGTGCTGACGCCCGCGAGTCCCCGCACAGGCCTTCCGGACACAGCGCTGGCGCGCATCGAGCTGACCGAGTTGCCTGCTCGCTGTGCGGTCGGAGAGCTGGCTCTTGCACTGATAGTCGAACCGAGGACAGAGCAGATAACTGCAGGTGGCAAATTCGTGACACGACATCGGCGGCCCGGGCGACCCTCCGTCCGGCGGGGTGCCGCCGTCGGGGGCGACGTCCGGCGGCGGGGGCGTCGCATCGGGTCCACCGGTATCGGTCGGCGGCGGGCCAGAGTCGGGACGGCCGGCGTCCGGCGGCGGCGGAGGAGTGTCGGACCGACCCGAATCCGGTGGCGGGGGCGGCTCCGCATCCGGACCCGGCCGGTCCGCATCCGGGCGCGGGCCGACCTCCGGTCCGTCGTCTTCTCCATCCGCTGCGCCGCCGTCCGGCACCCGCCAGGCGGGCGCGACGCAGCGCCCGTTCCTGCAGACTTCCGAGGAGGGGCACTCCGGATCCGTCTGACACTCGCCACCGCCGCCTCCCTGACAGCCGGCGAGTGACCAGGCGAGGCCGGCAGCGAGGAGTAAGCCGAACGTCCAGCGTCGTCGCGAAGGATGCATGGCGGACCTCGTTCAGTTCGATCGGTCCAGAGAAATGGCGGGACGCCCGCGGCGGGCGCAAGTAAGAGTCGGTCTCGGGCGTCGGCTCCGCGGAGTCGGGCGTACGACGGAGCGCCCCGAAGTATACACGACTCGTCTCCTGCGATACAATCGCTCGTCCCCGGTAACTCCAAGGAGGACGACCGACTGCGGCGACCGATACGGAGCGCGTATGGCAAACGATACGGAATCGAATTTTTTCCGATCGACGAAACGGTGTAGCGTCGGGGATACTGGTGGAAGCGTTCCCCGCGACCCGACGATGGAGTGCGCCATGCGGACCGGCCCGTTCGACTTTCTGCTCCCGATCGCCCTGGCAGCCGGACTCTGCGCCGTGGGATGCAACAGCACCCCAGAAGACCCGGAACGGTCCGGCCCGGGCTGGCGGCTCGACTCCGGTGAGAACACCCCGGACGTCGAGGGTGGCGAGCCGGACGCGCATCGACCGGACTGTCCCCGCGGTTCGGCTCGATGCCCCCCTCCCGACGCGGCCCCGCCCGACGACGTCGAGACACCGGACGCCGGCCAGCGGGCGGATACCGATCCGCCGGGGATCGCCGACGCCGGCCGCGCCGATTCGACCCGCCGGGATACACCCCCGCCCAGCCCGCGTGCGGGCCGGAGCTTCAACGGCCCGAAGGTCGAAGGTGAAGAGGGCTCCGTCCCCAACGAGGTCGGCGTCGGATTGTTCTGGCAGTCGATCCACCAGGAGGCGAACAGGGACGCGATCCACCGCTACGTCCCGAACCTCCCCGTCGCCACCCTCGCCAAGATCGACCCGCCGAGCAGCGGATCGGGCCGCTGGTCGTGGCGCCTGCCGAAGTCGCTCCCCGAGCGCCGACACTACTACGCGGCGTACTGCGACCGCGTCGGCGAGGGGACGTGCGAGAAGGAGGGCATCGACGACGACACGGCGTACTTCGCCGTCGCCAAGCTCGGACTGCTCCGAGCTCCCCGGGGCAACAAGAAGCCGAGCGACTGCACGTTCGGGATGATTCGGGGCAAGATCCGCTGCCGTTACGGCCGCGTCGTCCAGTCGTCGGGGCGGGCGCTGGCGATCTACGTCTATCGTTCGTTCGATCCCGCCGACTTTCCGGTCTTCGAGGACTGGCGATGGCAATTCCCCGGCGGGCGCAAACTCAACCGCGGCTGGTACATCGCGCTGCTGCACCCGCAGAAATCCGTCAACCTGATGCGCCCCCGGAACAGCGGCCCCGTCGAGTTCGAGGGTCGGTTTCCGATGCTGTTCAAGTGACGGTGCGATCGCCGCCCGGCGAGGACCGGGAGCCTCAGTGCCGTAGATGCAGAAGCAACATTCGACCGGGTAGCGCGGTTTTTTGGTGCGGGGGGCTTCCAGCCCACCGTGAACGGCGGTGGCCAAGATGGCCACCGCACCAACGGCTGCGTAAACCGAGCATCTAGCTCGCGTCAGAATGCGTTCGCCGTACCCGCCAGAGCAGGGATGCTCTGGCTACGTGGCCCTCAAGCCACCTCCAGACCGAGCCGCTTGTCCTCGAGTTCCTGGATCTGATCGCGGTACTCGGCGGCCTCCTCGAACCGCAGGTCGTCGGCCGCCTCGTGCATCTTCTCGCGCAGCTGTTCGATCCGCTCGTCGAGCTCCTCGGGGGACTCGACCTCCGACAGGTCGACCGCCTCGTCCGAGGGCTCGCCGGTTTCTGCCCCCTCACCGGTCTGCTCGGTCGCATCCGCCGGCATCTCCTCGGCATCGTACGGAACGTGCCGCTCGAGGTCGTCGATCTTCTTGTCGATGGTTTCGGGCGTAATGTCGTGCTCCTCGTTGTATTCGAGCTGAATCTCGCGGCGACGGCGGGTCTCGTCGACCGCCTCGCGGATGCTGTCGGTCTCTTCGTCGGCATACAGGATCACCTTGCCGTCGACGTTGCGCGCCGCCCGACCCATCGTCTGAATCAGAGCAGTGGTGCTGCGCAGATATCCCTCCTTGTCGGCGTCGAGAATCGCGACGAGGCTGACCTCCGGGATGTCCAGTCCCTCCCTCAGCAAGTTGATCCCGACGAGCACGTCGAACTCCCCCTTGCGCAGGTCGCGGATGATGTTCATCCGCTCGATCGTGTCGATGTCGCTGTGCAGATACCGAACCCGAATGCCGAGCTCGGTCAGGTAGTCGGTCAGGTCCTCGGCCATCCGTTTGGTCAGCGTGGTCACCAGCACCCGCTGGTCGGCCTCGACGCGATCGCGGATCTCGCCGTAGACGTCGTCGACCTGCTCGCGGGCGGGCCGTACCTCGACCTCGGGATCGACCAGACCCGTCGGCCGAACGATCTGCTCGACGACCACCCCGGCGCACTTGTCGATCTCCCAGTCCCCCGGTGTGGCCGACATGAAGACCGCCTGATTGATCTTCTCCTCCCACTCGTCGAATGTCAGCGGCCGGTTGTCGACCGCGCTGGGCAGTCGGTAGCCGTGTTCGACCAGCGTCTCGGTCCGCGACCGGTCGCTGCGGTGCATCCCGCCGATCTGGGGCACCGTCATGTGCGACTCGTCGACGATCATCAGGTAGTCGTCGGGGAAGTAGTCCAGCAGACAGGGGGGCGGCTGGCCGGGTTCGCGCCCCGACAGATGGCGGGAGTAGTTCTCGATCCCGTTGCAGTAGCCCATCGTGATCATCATCTCGAGGTCGTGCTGCGTCCGCTCGCGCAGCCGCTGGGCCTCGACGATCTTGTCCTTCGCCTTCAGCTCCTCGAGGCGCTCGTTCAACTCCTCCTTTATCGATTCGATCGCCGTCTGCTTGCGCTCGGGGACGATGACGTAGTGGCTGTTCGGATAGATCGCGATCTTCGGGAGCTGTTCGAGCCGCTCGCCTCGCAACGGGTCGATTTTGTAGATCGCGTCGACCTCGTCGCCGAAGAACTCGATCCGGATCGCCTCCTCCTCCTCGTAGGCGGGGAAGATCTCGACGACGTCTCCCCGGACCCGGAAGTTCCCCCGGTAGAAGTCGTGGTCGTTGCGTTCGTACTGGATTTCGACGAGCCGCTCGAGGAAGT
>JBDGRG010000038.1:0-21297 GCA_042218355.1 Bradymonadaceae bacterium | reverse complement strand
ACCGCGCGACGACGGCCGGACGCCGAGACAACCCCCTCCATGTTCATGATCGTCGATTCGGTGCCCAGCGTTGCGTCGAATTGGAATGGAGGGGCGGAGTTCGGGTAGGGAAGTGTGACATTCGAGTGGTCATCATAGACCGGTCGATCGCACAGCGGAGACTGAGGAGCAGAGATTGCTGGAGGCCGGCCACGGGGATCCGCGCGGCCGAGTTCACCCGACCGCAGGTGGCGGCATCCCCCGCTTCTGACGGGTGGATGATTGGGTCGATGGATAATCGAGTGACTGGGCCAGAGAAGGGAACAAAAAACGAGGAGATTTCGACGACACGGTTCGACGGTCGTTGCCCCGTTCCCTCCATGAGTCGGAGCCGTCTCACGGCAATGGTCGTGCGGTCGCGGCCTGATTGTCCGATCGTTCGGTGGCTTCGAATGCGGCCGGACGCCGGGGCCCCTTCTTCGAGCGCCCCGGGCCGGGTGGGGCTTCGTTCACAATGGAGCGCTCGGGCGGGAGACCCGGTGTGAACTCGCGGTTGCGAAACAGGCGTCAATCGGTCGGCGCGCCATTCGTTTATTGCGATGTACATCGAACTTTCGGGCGGAGTTCGCGGCGAGTGGGCGGAACCTCGGCTGTTTCCTCCCGTTGAAGTCTCCGAATCCGTGGACACGTTCTCTGTCGAGACGTGTACGAGCGTGCGCAGAGTCGGGCACGCCCCGTAGATCTCGTTCGAGGAACTTCAACCCGAGAGATGGGAGGACGCCATGGAGTTGAACGAAGCGAACATCGCGATTCTCGCCGAAGATCTCTACGAGGATCTCGAGCTCTGGTATCCGTACTACCGGCTGAAGGAGGCCGGAGCGGAGGTCGAGGTGCTCGGAACGGGGGAATCGAGTTACGAGAGCAAACACGGATACGGGGTCGACGTCGATGCGGACGTCGGCGACGCGAATCCATCGGCCTACGACGCGGTCGTCGTTCCGGGCGGCTATGCGCCGGATCGGATGCGACGACACGAGCCGATGATCGAGTTCGTTGCCGACACGTGGGACGAAGGTGCGCTCTGCGCGGCGATCTGCCACGCCGGCTGGGTACCCGCCTCGGCGGACATCGTCGACGGCAAGGAGCTGACGTCTTTCTATGCCATTCGCGACGACATGGAGAACGCCGGTGCCGAGTGGGTCGACCGCGAAGTCGTCCGTGACGGCCGGCTGATCACCAGTCGGACCCCGGACGACCTCCCGGCGTTCTGTTCCACGTTGATCGGGGCGCTCAAGGAGAGGGAGTAGATTGACCTGCCGCGCCTTCGTCGTCGCGGGGACGGCGACCGGGGTCGGAAAAACCTCGGTCGCGCTCGGCTTGCTCCGTGCGTTTGCCGCCGGGGGGCGGGTGGTTCGGTCGTTCAAGGTCGGGCCGGACTTCATCGACCCCGCGCTGCACCGCGCGGCGAGCGGCGAGTGGGGGCGAAATCTCGACGGCTGGCTGCTGGATCCAGCGACCAACCGGCGCCTGTTTCGCCGACGCTGTGCCGGAGCCGACGTTGCCGTCGTCGAGGGCGTGATGGGGCTTTACGACGGCATCGGTCCCGGCGAGCGCATCGGTAGCACGGCGGAGATGGCCTCGTTGCTCGGCCTCCCCGTCGTGCTCGTGATCGATGCCTGGACTGCCTCGCGGAGCGTCGGGGCCGTCGCGGAGGGCTTCGTCGCCTTCGAGTCCGACGTCGACGTGGCCGGAGTCGTCCTCAACCGAGTGGCGAGCGAGGCCCATCGAGAGACGGCGGTCCGGGCGGTCCGCGACGGTGCCGGAGTGCCGGTCCTCGGAGCGATCCCCCGCGACGAGAGAGCCACCATCCCGGAGCGACATCTCGGGCTGCACCGCCCGTCCGAGCTCGACGTCGAGCCCCAGCTCGAAGCGCTCGGCC
Organism: Bradymonadaceae bacterium; assembly: GCA_042218355.1. Lineage (GTDB taxonomy): Bacteria > Myxococcota_A > Bradymonadia > Bradymonadales > Bradymonadaceae > CAJXPB01. Next base: position 19,379 of record JBDGRG010000038.1, on the reverse strand, counting down.
GCCTGGTCGCGGCACACGTCGATCTCGATCGGTTGTCCGAGGAGGTGGCGGAACCGGTCGCGGAGCCCCCGGACACGGCCGATCCGGCCCGTCGAGTCGACGCCGACGTCCGGATCGGTGTGCCGGTGGACCGAGCATTTTCGTTCTACTACCGGCACAATTTCGACCTGCTGCGCCAGAACGGCGCGGAGCTCGTCCAGTTTTCGACGTTCACCGACGACCTGCCGGACGATCTGGACGGGCTGTATATCGGCGGAGGCTATCCCGAGGTCTACGCCGAACCATTGGCCGACAACACCTCTCTTCGACGAGACATCCGTGCGTTGGCCCGCTCGGGTCGGCCCATCCTCGCCGAGTGCGGGGGGTTGATGTACCTGGCAGACGCGCTGGAGTCCGGGTCCGGCGAGCGCTATCCGATGTGCGGTGTCCTCGGCGGGATCACGACTGAACAGGCGCAGTCGACCATCGGATACGCGGAGGTCGCACCGACCGGGGCCGCTCCCTTCTTCGACGACGTCGACCGAGCCCGCGGACATCTGTTCCACACGTCGGACTGGGTCGACGGTTCAGCACCGGAGGGGACCTCGCCGGCCTACCGTCTCTGGCGGCCGGGTAGCGGCGAGCGGAGCCGCGAGGGAGTGGTGCGCGAGGCGGTTCTCGCGAGCTACGTCCATCTGCATTTCGGCAGTCGACCGGGGTACGCTCGGAGCTTCGTCGAGGCGTGCCGGCGGCGGTGAGCGTTGCTCGGCCGGAGGATCAGAAGCGGAATCCGACCGCCGGGCCGATCGCGACGTCGCGTCCGCGGTTCCCGCCGGCCGTCTCGGTCAGCCGCAGGCGGCGGCGCAGTTTGTGGTTGTATCGGCGGACGCCGAAGTAGGTCGTCACCAGTCCCGTGCCGTAAGCGGCCCCCGCCGTCCCGGCGCCGATCCATGAAAACATCGTCTGGTCCGTGACGAGTCCGTAGGGGATCAAGACGGCGCTGAATGCCATCAGCGTGGCGGTCAGGCCGCCGATCAGGTACTGCCGGGCGTAGAAGTTTCCGAGGCTCGGGAACGCGAGCGTCAGCAGCGCCGCCTTGGAGTATTTCAGCCGCCCCTTTCGGTACAGTCGTTTTCGGTGTTTGCGGCTGAAGAACTGCGAGTCGCCGACCTGAGCGGTCTCGTACGACGCCGCCGGTCCGCTGTCGTCGACCTGGACCGGAGGGGGCGCCGGCTCGTCCTCCTCCGAGGGGTTCGAGGCCTCCGACCCGTCGGGACTCTTCCGGTCGGAGGGCACCGCGGTGTCGGAGGTCTCCGCGTCGGGGTCGGCCGATTCCGACGCCCGCACCGCGGCGGGGGTGGCCAGGGTCAGTGCGAGGAGGGTGGCGAGTTGGGACCGGACGATGCTATCCATGGGCGGTCGAGTTCGGGGCAAAAGTCGCCCCGTCCGTACGAAATTCGCCCCCGTTCGTGAAGTCAAACGGAGCCAGCATGCCGGTCGTCGAGGAGTTCGAACATCGAACGGGCGTCCACTGCGGGTCGACTGCGGCGGCCGACCTGTTGCGATGGGCGGGAGTCGAGCTGTCCGAAGCGATGGTCTTCGGGCTGGGCAGTGGCGCGGGCTTTTTCTATCTGCGCGGCGATCGGATGAGTCCGACCCGGCAGATCGCCGGTCGGTCGGCGGCGCTGGAGGAGAATGCCGCTCGGGCGCTCGGGCTCGAACTGGTCTCCCATCGCCCCGACGGCGCCGAGGAGGCCTGGCGCGGGGTCGAACGGGCGCTCGACGAGGGGCGGCCGGTGATGATCGCCTGCGATCTCAGTCAGCTCCCGTACTGGGACACCGATACGACGTTCAACGGCCATCGGATCGTCTGCGCCGGGTACGAGGGCGACGACGTCCTGGTCGCCGATACCGACTTCGAGGGGCTGCAGCGGATCTCGCGCGAACAGTTCCAGACGGCGAGGAGCCTGGGCGACCCGCCGGCGTTGGAACCGCCCTACAAGTGGTGGGAACTCGAGCGCGGCCAGACGCGATCGCTGGAGTCGGCCGTCCGCGAGGCTCTGGTGCGGAACGTCGAATCGATGCGTCAGGGGCCGGAGGGCGTCGGGGGACTGGACGGGCTGGGACGGTTCAAATCCGAGGTCGGTCAGTGGACCGAGCAGGAGGACGCCGTCTGGTGCTACCGGTTTGCCTATCAGTGCATCGAGGAGCGGGGGACGGGCGGGGGCAACTTTCGACTACTCTACCGGGATTATCTGCGCGAGGCCGAGGAATACGTCCCGGAGCTGGCCGAGGGGCAGCTGGTCTCGAGCGTCTATCGGACCGCGCGGTCGTGGACGACCCTCGCCGAGCATCTCGCGGCGATGGCGACCTACCTCGAGACCGAGGGGGAGGAGCCGGAGGAAGACCCGGCGCATCACGTCGAGTCGATGGCCGAAGCGGTCTACCAGTTCGAGTCGACCTTCTGGGGCGCGGTCGAAGAGGTCCTCGGCGATTAGGCCATTGGGCAATTGGGCCATTGGGCCTGTTCGCGGGCGTGTGGTGGCCGGTAGGTCATCCGGGAGCGTTCCATCGAGCGGTCGAGCGGGCTGGTCGGAACGGTGGCCTGAAGCACGTCGCTATGCGCCGATCGGGGGCCTAATCGCCCACTCGCCCAATAGCCCAATGGCCCGGCTAGACCCCCGCCGCCGCCAGATAAATCCAGTTGGCGAGCGGGATGGCGACGAGCAGGATCTTGGCGGCCGTCCGGGAGGTCTCGTCGAACCGGAACTCGAGTCGGCGACCGGAGGCGAAGGCGCCGAGACTGGCCGTTCCCCAGACCGCGAGGAGGGCGTAGAGGCCGACGATCATCGGCTGGAGGGCGATCGCTCCCGCCAGCTCGCCCCGCAACAGGTGCATCGTCGCGCGGGTCGCCCCGCAGGTCAGGCAGGGATAGCCGGTCACGACCTTCATGCTGCAGGTCCCGAGGGTGACCCAGCCCCGAGCGACGGCCCAGGCGCCCAGCGGGAGTGCCAACAGCGGGGCCGCCAGGAGTGCCCCCACCGGAACGTCGCCCGGTTGTCGGTCGGTCAGTTCGATCTGCATCGGGCCGTCTGGCGAGTACGGAGGCCGGCGCCGTCAGGCGAGCGCGCGCGTCTTCACGGCGACGACGATGACGATGAAACAGAGGCCGACGACACCGTGGAGCGCCATGAAGAGTCCGCGGTTGCCCTCGCCGCTGCGATGGAGGCGGCGCATCCTGAACTGCACGAAGAGGTCGATCCCGATCAGGATCACGACCAGCATCAGCTTGAGATGGAACGTCGCTCCCCAGGGACCGTCGGTGTTCAGATACTGCTCCGGGCCGCGGCTGACGAACAGCCACAACCCCGTCCCGAGGGTCAACAGCAGCCCCGGCAGGACTGTTCCGAAGTAGGTCGACGTCTCCCAGGAGGCGAGTTCGTCGCGGGTCTCCTCCAGGTCGGCGTGCATGCCGAGATGACGTGCGAGCTGGAAGAGCCCGCCCATCCAGAGAATGAAGCCGATGATGTGAGCGGCCCGGAGTGCAGCGGGCATGGTGTCTCCTCGCCGGTGGTGGGTTAAAAAAAGACGGCGCGCGAAGGATAAGTCGGAACGAGGAGACTCGCAAAGCGAGGCCGGCGCGGCCGGTCTGGGACGAGTCGCCGGTCACTTCCCGACACGATCGCCTCCCGACGATGGCCGATCAGATCCGAGATCACGTTCGCCGGGCGCGGCGCGACCCGTCGCGCGAACATCTCCGCGAGTTGTGGCGCGCGGTGTTTCTACTCAAGGCCTGGTATTTCGTGCCGGCGCGGCGCGAGGAGGGGCCGAATCGCCCGATGGTCGTCGAACTCGACGGTGAGCCGTGGTTGCCGGCGTTTACCAATATCCGGCGCTATCGCGATGTCGCCGAGGACATCGGCCGAACCCGGGGCGACGAGCTGCACTATCTGGCGCTCAGTCCGCGCGAAGCGATGGAGCAGATCGACCGCTACTCCAACCTCCTCGAGGGGGTGATCTTCAACCTCCGGACCGACGTGGTCTTTCGCGGTCCGACCGCCGCGCTGGTCCAGTGTGCCGATCAGTTCGACGTCTGGTCCGCGCCCCACTGAGAAGGGTCTGATCGGAAACCGTGGGAATCGTCGCCGCCGGCCGAGATCAGCGTCGACCGCGCTTCCAGCGCCCTGAGCCGACCGCCCGCTCGGAGCTGCAAGCTCTGGGGACGCTTCTCTCCTCGTGCGCTGGAGCGTTCATCCCACGCAGTGAAATCACGCCCACCCCCTGAGAACCGCGCCGAAACGACCAGCACGCGGAGGGGATTCCTTGTTACGCGAGTCGGTTGGGTCTAAGATTCCCTCGACAAATCTGCGGATTCAGAGACGGCAGCGGACGAGTTCGCAGCGAGTGGGGAGCGCCAGCCGCCTCTCCGCGGCGACGTGTGCGCCGTCTCCAGTGTCTCCAACGCGCAGGTAGTCCCGTGGCACGCGAAACCATCCTGGTCGTCGACTCGGATTCCCGGAGCCGGCGCGTCCTTGAAGTCAGCTTCAAGAAAGAGGGTTACCGCGTCGCGACGGCTGAATCGCTGGGCGAGGCGGGGACGTATCTCGAATCGAACGCCCCCGATCTGATCGTCAGCGAGGTCGAGCTCCCGGACGGCGACGGACTCGAGTTCCTGGCAAAGCTGCAGTCGCGTCCGGAGCTGCGGGACATCCCGTTCCTCTTTTTGACCGACGACGATTCGCTGTCGGCGAAGGTCGAGGGACTGGACGTCGGCGCCGACGACTACCTGACCCGGCCGATCTTCATCAAAGAGGTGCTCACCCGCGTCCGGATGCTCCTCGACCGGCGGGGGACCCGTCTGTTCTCCGAGGAGGAGGCCGAGGAGTTCACCGGTCGGCTGTCGGAGTACACGCTGATCGATCTGCTCCGGCACATCGACGAGGAGAACAGCTCCGGGGTGGTTCACATCGAGCGCGGTGATCACCGCGGGGACGTCATTTTTCGGGAGGGCCAACCCGTCGACGCCGTCTGCGGGAAACTCGAGGGCGAGGCGGCCATCTATCGGATGATGAAGTGGGAGGAGGGGGCGTTTCGGGTGACCTACGGCGGCGACGTCGACGTCGAAGATCACATCGACCGCACGACCGACGATTTGCTGGCCGAGGGATTGGATCGTCTGGAGATGTGGCACGACCGCGTGGCCCAGTTGCCCGACCTGAACACCATCTACGAGGTCGATTACGACGAACTGGCGGAGTTCCAGGAGGACGCGCCCGACGAGGTCGGTCGGATCCTGCGACTGTTCGACGGATATCGCACCCTCGACGACGTCGTCGAGGACAGCCCGGCCGACGATCTGGCGACGCTGTCGATTCTCGAGCGGGTGTTGGAGGCCGACCTGCTGATCGAGGTCGATGCGCGCGAGGAGGCCGAGTCCGACGAATTCGAGTTGGAGACGCTGTCGGAATGGTTGAAGGAAACCGAGGGCGAGGACGGAGACGCCGTCGAGCGCTCGGAGTTCCTCCGCCGCGACCGACAGGCGACCCGTCCCGGATTGCCGACCCTCGACGAGGGAGAGAGCGAGCACGAGGGCCGCGACCGCCAGCTGACCGAACCCCGCTCCGATCTGGGGTCCGTCGGAGTGGACGAGGCCCCCGATCGATCGAAGGCACCGGAGCCGGGCGGCGATCGGGCGGTGGGCGAGCTGCGCGAGGAGGAGCGGCGACGCCGGCGCGAGGAAGCCAAGCGGTTGGCGGAATTGCGAAGTGGGTCGTCGGGAACCGAGTCTGGAGGGGAGGCCGAAGGGCGGCTCGAACGCGACCGCTCCGAGGGAGAGTCGGCGCCCGAGCCGCAGTCCGAGAGCCAGCCGCGGTCGGATCGCGTACACGAGGTCGAGGCCGAGGACGAGGGGGCGCCCATCTCGTTCGAACCCGTCGAGGACCGCGCCGCTCAACACTCCTTCGAAGTCGAATCCGAGACCACGCTCCACGAGAAAGCCTCCGAGCTGGCCGAGTCGAAGCCGGCTGGTGGAAGCGCCGCGGACGCGGGGACGGAGAGTTCCCCCGCGCCGCGGCCGTCCGGTGCGGGAGTCGCGGCGGAGGAGCGAGGAGAGTCGAGGTCCGGAGCAGCGGCGGCCGGTCCCGGGGGGGGCGAAGGGATGTCTGCCCGGCAGGCCGGGGAGCGTCAGGAACGGATCTCGCCGGTCGGCGGGACCGACGACGGACTCGAAATCGAGCGGGTCTCGGAGAACGGAACCGTCGTGCGCGCCGAATACGAACTCCCGCCGAGAGAGGGCGAGCCGGCGGCGGCACCCGCCGACGAATCGGGTCCCGGCGAGACCGGATTGACCTGGGAGGACGAACCGCAGGCCGAGCGTCGGCCGGTCTCGGAGGACGAGACGGCCGCCGGAGCCGCCGAGCGGGCCGAGGGGGGCGCCAGCCCCGAGGGAGGGGCCGACGAGGAGGAGACGTCGCCGGGTCTGGGAGGAGAGGAGCGATCGTCGCCCGAACCGACCGCCGAGTCTCCCGGCGTCCAGCCCGAATCGGGGGGGCAGTCCGCCGCGCAGACGACCGAGCCGGGAGCGGGCGACGAGGCCCCCTCCGGGGTCGACTCGCGCGAGTCGACCGATTCGCCGACGCAGCTCGATGCGCGATTCGAGAGGAGCGCGGAGGCCGAAGGGAGTACCGAGCCGCGTACCCCGGAGGCGGACGAGCCGGGGGGGGAACGGGAGGCGGGACGAGTGCCGGCCGACGAGTCCGACATCTCGACCGAGACGGCCGTCGAGGCGGACGAGTCCTCCGAGCGCAGTCTGGTCGACGATTCGCACGAGGAACGATTTTTCGAATCCGGGGAGGAACAGGAGTACGACTTCGAGGTCGACGAGGCCTACGCGAGCGGGGGGGCGCGCTGGAAGTGGTGGGGGGGCGGCGTGGCGCTGCTCGCCCTCGGTGTGCTCGTGGTGTTCTTCGTCGATCCTCTCGGTCTGTTCGTGAAGGGGACCGACGGAACGGGGACCGCATCCGAGTCGACGGGAGACGTGACCGTCGCGTCGGCCGACGAGGAGACGAAGCGCCCGGCGCCCACTCCGCGGGGCCGGGACGACCTCGAGCCCTTCGCCCGAGAGTTCGCGGGGGGCGTGGGGACGCGCGCCGAGCGGTTGGCGATGGTCCTGGGGGGCAAAGACCCCTTTATCGTCGGGTCGAGCGGCGAGTCGGCTTCCGGGAAGCCCTCGGGCGGTTCGGCGTCGTCGGGCGATTCGGAGACCGGGCAGACGGCCGCCGAGAAGCCCGCTTCCGCAGAGAGGCCCGCCGAGAAGGCGGCGTCGAAACCCGCGGGCCCCCAGGGCGGTCAATCGGGGGAGGCGTCCGGCGGGAGCGATGTCGACCGTCGTGTCGAGTCGATCAAATCACTGGTGCGCTCGGGCCGAGTCGACACCGCCTATCGGAAACTGCAGGACCTTCAGTCCGATGCTCCGGGGCGGTCGGAGGTCGCCGACCTGTACCCGCGGGTCGGTTCCGGTTTTCAGCGCTCCGAGCAGAAGGCCAAGGCCGAGAAGGTCTACCGGGAGTACCTCGAGAAGTATCCCGACGGCCGATGGGCCGGGCAGATCCGCTCGATTCTGAAGCGCGAGTTCAAGTAGATGCTGACGTTGACCGTCGAGTCCAGCTGTGACGAGACCGCGGCCGCCGTGGTCGAGGACGGCCGCCGAATTCGGGCCAATGCAGTCGCCAGTCAGATCCCGGTGCACCGCCGCTACGGCGGAGTCGTCCCGGAGCTCGCCTCGCGCAACCACGTCTGCGACATCCATCCCGTCGTCAGCGAGGCGCTCGAGGAGGCGGGGCTCGAACTGTCGGCGATCGATGGGGTCGGCGTGACGGCCGGTCCGGGATTGATCGGAAGTCTGCTGGTCGGCATCGAGACGGCCAAAGGGCTGGCCTTCTCGCTCGACGTCCCCTGCGTGGGACTCGATCACATCGAGGGGCATCTGACGACGCCGCTGCTGGACCTCGACGGGTGCGATCGGCCCGACTTCCCCTATGTCGGACTGGTCGTCAGCGGGGGGCATTCGCACCTGTACCTCGCTCGCGAACTCGGGGACTACGAGCTACTCGGAAAGACGCGCGACGACGCGGCGGGGGAGGCGTTCGACAAGGTCGCCAAGATGCTCGGGTTGCCGTATCCGGGCGGCGTGGAGATCGACCGGCTGGCGAGCGAGGGGGATCCGCAAGCGGTGGAGTTTCCACGGCCGATGTGGACCCGTTCGAATCTCGATTTCTCGTTCGCGGGGTTGAAGACGGCGGTCTATCAGCACCTCCAGGAGCACGGTGTCCCCGAGGGAGAAGCGCTGTCGGATCTGTGTGCCTCCTTTCAGCAGGCGGTCGTCGACGTGCTGGTGATGAAGACGGCCGAAGCGGCCGATCGACGGGGAGTCGCGCGCGTGGTCCTCTCCGGGGGAGTCGCGGCGAATTCGACGCTGCGTCGGGAGATGCGGGCGGCCGCGGCGGAGAGGGGGTTCGAGTTGTCGGTGACGCCGACCGAACTGTGCACGGACAACGCCGCGATGCTCGGCCCGATCGCCGAACACTATCTCGAACGGGCCGACGAGGGGGAGGCCCGGGCGCCCCGCATCGAGGCGAAGAGTAACGCCGTCATCGGAGCCTGATCGACGAACCTGTCGATCACCCTCGGCTCGTTCACTCGTTCTCGGAGTCGTCGGAGGTCTCGGAGTTTTCGATCGTGCCTCCGGTCAGACTCCCGACCGACTGGGAGCGAACTTCGCCCATCGCCAGCGCGCGCGGGTAGCCGCCGATCGTCGCGCCCGTCAGCGGCGTGCGCGGGACGACGAACTTCACGGCTCCCGCGTAAAACAGCGACAGCGCCGCGAAGACGACGAAGGACCGGAAGAAATCCATCCCCGAGACGGCGACGAGTAGAACCAGGTAGATGCCGATCGTCCCGAGGACGCCGAAGATCCCGAGGTGTCGGAGTCCGTACGCCGTGGCGTTGCCGGCGACGGCACAGAAGACGGCCCCGAGAACCGTATTGTGGGTCGGGTCGGCGTCGGTCAGCCGGTAGATGCCGTAGATCAACGGAATGTGGAACAGTGCGGCGGCGATGTAGAAGGTGGTGGGCGTCCAGGTGATCAGCGCCTTGCTCGATTCCGCGATCAGAATGTACTGGCCGAGTGCGGACATGGAGTCGTGTCGGGTTCGAGGGGCAGCGTGTGGTGTGCGGGCGAATGTGAGCGCCTGGATCCGCCCTCGTAGGTCAATCCGAGAGGTCGTCGGCGGGTTCGCCGGTAGCGGGTGAGAGCTTCTCGCGCAGTCTCCAGACGGCTTCCCCGATCGCGCCCACCTTGCCCAGGCCGACGATGCAGAGAGTCACGATCAGGATGATCACGGCTTCGGGAAAGTCGGGTATGACGGACATCGGTCTGGATCGTCGAATCGTTGAGCGAGCAGACGATCGCCGATCGACGTTCATAACGGCCCCGTCGCGACAGTCGCGCCTTCGGACCGTCGCGGGGTCGGGCGGTCGTCGATCGCGGTCGTCCAGCCGGTTGCGCGACCGTCGGATCGTACGGTCCCGTGGTCGTTCGTTCGTGCCTCTTTGCGTCTGTGCGGTCGTGCGTCTGTCCGATTTGTCGGATCGATGCCCCGACAGCGCGAGGGCTCGCCGTGCCGATTACGACAGCACGGTCACGTAAATGTCGTAGATCGCGTGAGTGTAGACGGCAACGGCAAACCCGCGCACGTAGAAGATGACGGCCAGCAGCGCACCGGCCAGAAACCGAAAGACGAAGGAATCGAGCGCGAACGCCTCGCCCAGCGGTCCGACGTAGTGGACCGCGCTGAAGAACAGGCTCGATAGCCCCACGGCGAGTGCGGCGGCCAGCCACTTCGACCAGCCGAAGAAACGGTCCGCCGCGACGAACAATCCGCCGGTCAGAAACAGTCGGAAGACGATCTCCTCGTAGATGCCGGCACCGAGGCTCAGGATCAGCTGGTCGTACAGGCTGCCGTCCCCCAAACCCCCGCTCGCCAGGATCTCGGTCAGTCCCAGGTTGCGCATCAACGAGAGGACGACCGTGCCCAGCGACAGGGCATAGACGGTGCTCTCGACGACGACCCAGGGCCAGACGCCCAGCTCGACCGCATTCCGCCGATGCAGCAGGTAGGCCGCCACCGAAAAGGCGGCCAGCAGCCCGAGGTTCAGACCGACGTAGTGCCAGAACTGGTGATCGGCGGCCAGAAACAGAAGATTCGACATGAAGTCGACGCCGTTGCGCACACCCCCGGTGGCGAGGATACCGAGCTGGTAGACGACGAACAGCGGGAGGACGAGGATGAAGCTCGTCGTCAGGTCTCGACTCTCGGAGAGATATGTCGAGATCCGCTGTCGCATGCGTTCGTCCGGTCGAGTAGGACTTCCGCGCCGGGTCACTATACTGAATAGCCGAGACGCCCGAAATATTCACGGGTCGATCGACGCTCCCGCCCGCCGACGAGCCGATCGACGTCGAATCTCTCCGCTCAGGTCGCTGCACTGCCATGAGTCTCACCGACGAGGATGTCGCCGAGGCGGTCGAACTCTTCCGAGACCTCCTCCGAATCGATACCACCAATCCTCCGGGCGACGAGCGGCCCGCAGCCGAGTTGCTCGCGGATTACCTCGCCGATGCCGGGTTCGACCCGTGGATCGTCGAGAGCGAGGTCGACCGTGCGAATCTCGTGGTGCGGTTGCCGGCGACGGTCGACGAACCGACGGGGGGACCGCTGATGCTGGCCGGTCACACGGACGTCGTGCCCGCCGATGCGTCGGAGTGGACGCAGCCACCGTTCGAGGCCGTCCGGGCCGACGGGTGTATCTGGGGACGCGGCGCCGTCGACATGAAGAACATGGTTGCGATGAGTGCGGTCGTCACCGCCTTGCTGCGTCGCCGCGAGACCGAGCGCGAACGGGATCTGATCTTCGCTGCGGTCGCCGACGAGGAGGAGGGATGTGAGCACGGGTCGGCGTTCCTCGTCGACGAGCATCCCGATCGGGTTCGGGCCGACTACGTGCTCGGCGAGGTCGGAGGATTCTGGCAGTACGTCGGCGGGGTGCTCTACGTCCCGGTGATGGTCGCCGAGAAGGGCCGGGCGCATCTCCGTCTGACGGCCCGCGGCCCCTCCGGACACGCCTCGCTTCCACGGTCCGATGCAGCGACGGTCGAGCTGGCCCGGGCGATCGAGCGGCTCGGCCGACGCCGGTTGCCCTATCACTCGACACCGCCGGTCCGCCGATTCGTCGAGGCGCTGGCCGAAGCTCAACCGTTCGCATCGCCCACCCGCGCGGGACTGGCCGGATTGCGCAGCCCCCTTCTCGCCGAGACCGTCATCGATCGGCTCCTGCCGGACCCCGAGGTCGCGCGCAATTTCGACGCCCTGTTGCACAACACCGTTGCACCGACCCGGCTCGAGGCCGGCGGCGCACTGAACGTCCTCCCCTCGGAGGCGGTCTGTGACCTGGACGGGCGGATGCTCCCGGGCTTCTCGGGCGACGATCTGAGGGGCGAGGTCGAGGCCTGTCTGGAGGGCCTGGCGGTCGACGTCGAGGTCGTCGACGAGCAACCCGGCGTCTGCGCCGAGGAGATCGACGGTCCGCTGTTCGACACCATTCGGTCCGCCGTCTCCGAACACCGTACGGAGGCGCACCCGGTACCGTACATGATCCCGGGATACACCGACGCTCGCCACTTCAGTCGGCTCGGGGCGACGTGCTACGGATTCGCCCCGCTGGCGATCCCCGAGGAGACCGACATCGCCTTTTCGGAGATGTTCCACGGGGTCGACGAGCGCGTCCCCGTCGAGGGGTTCGAATGGGGGCTGAGGGTCCTGTACGATGTGGTATCCACGTTCCTCGATCCGGCGACGTCTTGACCGGAGAGGTGCGCACCACGCGATTCTTTTTTCCGCTGTTCCGATCTCGATGCCGGACGATTTCACCAGTGGTGGCCGGGGGAGTCAGTGGCTGGCTGGGCTGGCCGTCGTCGCAGTCGTGGGGGGCTGCCGCTCCGATCCGGGAAGCGACACCGGCGCGGGACCGACGATCCCACCCGTCGATTCGTCGACCGCCGATTCGTCCACCGTCGACACTCGAGCGGACGTCGAGGGCGACGGGGGCGATGCGTCGGATCGGGTCGCACTCGATCGGCTCCGCGACTGGTTCGACGTGCGGTGCGGGGCCCGGCCGGTCGGCAAGGGCGAGGTCGGCTCCATCTACGAGTTCGCGTTCGACGTCACGGAGGGAGACCACAGCTTCGCCGTCGTTCCGTTCACGCGGCGCGGCCGGTTGCGGCCGCTCAGTTTGACGAATCCCTCGGGTCGGACGCTCGACGTGACCGGGGAGTATCGGCACCAGAATTACAGACTGTTTCGCGGCGGAGACTGGAAGTCCCCTCCCACCGATGTGGGGAGAGTGGGACTCACCCCGTTCGACTGGCCGATCGTCGTCCCCTACGCCCCGCAGTTTCGGGACGCATTCGAGGCGGGGACGTGGCAGCTGAGGATCGAGGCGAATCGCGGGGCCCCCTGTTTGTACGTGGCCTCGAAGTCGACGACCGATCGACCGGAGATCGACCTGAATCTCTACGGCGTCGGGGTTCCCACGTTCAGTCCGTCCGAGGTACCCGACGGAGAGCCGGTGGCGTCGGCGCTGGCGACGGCTCGTCGGATCCTCTCCGACGCGGGGATCGAGTTCGGACGGGTGGAGGGCCGGCGGGTCCCCGAGCGGATCGCCGATCGGTACCAGATCGTCCGCGAACGCCGAGACGTCTCGCGGCTCGCCGCCTGGGGTCGGATGCCCGATCGCCGCGAGGCTGCGCTCAGCGTGGACGTCTTCCTGGTCCTCGATCTGATGATCGGCCCGGGCGGGCGCGCGGCGGGCAACACGCCGAGTCTTCCCGGGGCGCCCGGTCTTCACGGCAACCTTCGCAACGGCGTCGTCTTGCGAGCTTCGGACCTGCGCGCTCGCCCGGAGCTGGTCGGGTACACGCTCGCCCACGAACTGGCTCACTTCCTGGGGCTGCGCCACACGACCGAAATCGTGCGGACTTCGCAGGCCGCACGGCGCCTGGAGCGAACCATCGGATCGACGGATCCGATCCGTGACACGCCCGAGTGCGGCGACGTACTCGAACGGGGGCCGGAGAACTGTCCCGACCGCCAGAATTTGATGTTTCCCATCGCGCCGTCCTCGCCGGGCGGAGCCGCGGTCCGGTTGACCGCTGGACAGTCCGACGCACTACGATCCCACCCGCTGGTACGGTAGGATGCGGCGTTGGACTCTGGTCGACGACCGCCCGGAAAGCATGATCCACTTGCCGGCACGATTTTTGACCGGGGGTGACTCGTGTTTGTAAGTTTCCTGCAGCCGCCCCGGTAGTCGAGCTCGTTCAGCTCGTCCGTCGAGCCATCGAGCCCGTCACTGCATGTCCGAACGGCCTCGGAATCGGACCCCGCTCTCGCGCCCGATTCGGGAGACGATGCGAGGTCGAAGGGGGCGGTCTGTCGTTCGTTTCCTCGAGCCCGCTGCGACGGGTGAAACCCAGCACGGGGAGTCGATGGCCGAACAGATGCCCCCCGAAGACCGATCCCCACCCGACCAGGGGGAGATTGATCCCGAGTTGATGGAGCTCGCCGAAGAGGGAACCCGGCCCTCGCTGCTGAAGCCGATTCTGTATCTCGGTGTGATCGCCGTCGGGATCTGGTTCCTCTCGGATTGGACGCCGGAGATCCGATACGCCTTCACCTCCTATGACCCCGTCGCGCTGGGAAAGGCGACCTCGCTGTCGGGCGAGACGAGCGAGGAGCTCCCTCACAACCGATACGTCTCGATCGAGGGGATCCCCTCGCGGCGAGCCGAGAGTGACCGCTATCGTTTCTTCAAACTGATCGGGGCCGACATCTACGTGGCGGCGCCGCAGGACGGCCGGCCTTCGGAGCTGTCGGCGGGCGGATCCGGCGACGAGGAGACGCGATCCTGGCATCAGCGGGCGACCGACCGAACCTATTTCGACGGACGCGGCCGACTGATGGACCTCTCCCGAATCCCCGAGCGATATCGGGGGCTGCGGTCGTATTATCGAGAGCACTACGGCACCCGGTTCTGCGGCGTCCTCGATGCCGAGCAGCGCCGGGAGATCCGGCGGCGCCAGAAGGCGGCGATCCTCGACCGATGGAAGCAGCGGTATCGAAAGGCGTCTCCGGAAAAACGGCGCCAGAAGAACCTTTCCCGGCGCCCGAGCGACGAAAAGCTGAAGAAATTGCTCGCCGAGAAGTCGGTCTGTCAGCATGCCTATCTGCTGCGGGCCGGCGTGTCTCCCGGCGACCACTGGTGGTATCTCGCCATCGCCGGGCTCCTGGTCGGGTTCATGCTCATGAACGCCTGGTGGATCGTCCGATGGGGACGACGAGTCGTCGGATCCGGGTAGCCGGTACGCTGGCTCGGGTCGGCCGCGCGGCCCCCTGTACGACGGACCAGACGTCCGGTCCATTGCGCGGGTCGGTCGTCGGAACGCACCGTCAGCGACGCGGCAGCATGCGAATCTGTTGCCATCACCGACGGGTTCGGTTAGACATCGAACGATGACCGGCGCGGCGTCCTCTGGAGGCCGTGCCGTTGTCAGTCGCCGCGTTCGTCCCGAGTACGACCGGGAGTCAGGACGGTGGGAAAGGTCGTCTACACAGACGAATCGGGTCGCGAGCACTCCGTACCGATCGGGCCGGATCATCCGGTGGTCTCTATCGGTCGGTCGTCCGAGTGCACCATTCGTTCGAGCCGCAAATCCGTCTCGCGCGAGCACGCCGAGATTCGGTACGACGACGGCACCTGCCGGATCGTCGATCTGAACAGCTCGAACGGAACCTATCTGCTGATCGACGGCGACCGTCATCGGATCCGCGACAGCGAATTGCTCGAGCACAACGACGAGGTCTGGTGCGGGGATTTCATCGTCCACTACTTCGAGGAAGACCCCCAGTCGGCGGAGGCGCCGCCCCCCGAGACCGGCGACGAGTCGGACAGTGAGACCGCGGGCATGGATGCGGTCGAACCCGAGATCATCGGGGACGATGACGAGGATCTCTACGAGCACATCAAACGCCTCGAGGAGGAGAAGGAGTCGGTCGAAGACCTCGCCTCGCGCCAGGCGATCCAGATCGAGGAGCTCGAAGCCGAGTTGGCCGAAAAGGAGGAAGAGCTCGAGCAGGCCCGCGCGTCAGCCGGCGCCGCCGACGAGGTCGAAACCCTCGAACGCCAGCTCGAGGAAGTCGAGGCCGAGGTCGAGGCGCTGGAGGCCGAGTGCGAGGACCTGGCCCGCGAGAATGAAGAACTGACCGGGGAACTCGACCGGGAACGCCAGCGAGCGGACGAACTGGAACGCGAGGTCGAGGAGCTGGAGCGCGAACTCGACGAGGCGGCCGCCGCCGATCCCGAGGAGCTGGAGGAGCTGGAGCGCGAACTCGAGGAGGCTCGGGCTCGCAACGAGGAGCTTCAGTCGAGAGCCGAGGAGCTGGAGGGGGAAGCGGCCGAAGCCGAGTCGTTGCGTGCCGAACTGGAGCGTCTGGAGGACGAGGCCGAACGCGTCGAAGAGCTGGAGCGCGAACTCGAACAGCGCGACGCCGAGATCACGGCACTCGAGGGGACCGTCGAGGATCTGGAGGAGGACCTCGAGCAGGCCCGCCGTGAACTGGAGTCGGTCGAGGACGGGGGGGCGTCCGAGGAGGAGATCGAACGGCTGGAGGAGGAGAACGAGGAACTGGCCGCCGAATTGCAGCGCGCCGAGGAGGAACGCGACGAGGCACTGGACGAGGTCCAGTCTCTGACCGAGGAGCGCGCCGAGCTCGAGACCGAGATCGAGGAGCTGGAGGAAGCCCGGGAGCGTGCCGAGGAGGCCGTCGGCGACGGCGGCGACGCCGAGCAGGAACTCGACGAACTCGAGGACGAGGTCCAGGGACTCCGCCAGCGACTTTCAAAAAAGCGCGAGGAGCGCGAGGAGGCGCTCGAACGGGTCGAGGAACTCGAGACCGAGAACGAGGAGCTGCGTCGCCGGCTCGAGGAGACCGACCGGGCCGGTGAGGAATCGGCGACGACTGGCGGGCCCGAGTTGCCGAAGGCCGACATGCGCGAGCGGCTCGAGGAGCTCGAGCGCGTCGTCGACGCCCTGGATCGGACGGATCTCGACCCGCTGTCGACGGTCGATCGGATCCGATTGCAGTCGGCGATCCGAGACGCATCCCCCCGCGAACAACTCGACGACCTCCTAGATCTGGTCGGTTCCGGCTCCGAGGCTCAGGCCGAATGAACCGCAGGTGCCAGCGAACCGTGCAGGGGGGGATTGGGGCGGTCACCGTTCGGGTCGGGGGCCCGGGCTGCGGCGGACGTCGGCCGGCGCCGGCGGCCCCGCGGCCGACGACTGTCGATCGTCGGGAGCCTCCCCCGAAATCGAACGTCGACGGGAAGGTCACGGCGTCGGTCTCTGTTCACGTCGACGACCCGGGCGGCGTCCTCCAGAGACACGAGGGCGGGTACGCTCGGGGGCTGGGCGACGGTGCGGACCGGAGCGGCTGTGAGGGGCGGCGTCGGTCGACGGGCCGAGCGCGCGCTCCGAAGGCGGAGGGCCCCGTTCCTCGGATTCGGCGCCACATCGTCACAGACGGGTGACATGGACTTCGACTTTCTCGAATACGTCGACCGGGAGCGGGAACCGCAGTCGGGTCGCGACGCCGCGACCGGTTTCGGCGAATACGCCTTTTCGGGCGACATCCGGGTGCTGCGGCGGATTCAAAAGGCGACTCCGGTCCGCGTGGTCGCGCAATCGGCCGTCCGGTTCTGGCGGTCGATGGAGAAGAACGAGCTGCTCGGCACCTCGGTCAAGGTGACGCGTCGGCAGTTTCCGGAGTTGTACGATCGACTGGTCGACTGCGCGGACCAGCTCGACGTCGCCCCGCCGACGGTGTACGTCTCGCGCGACGCGGAGCTGAATGCCGGTACGTACGGCACCGAGACCGAGGCGTTCATCGTCCTGAACTCCGGGCTCGTCGAGTCGTTCGAGGGACCCGAACTGAGCTTCGTCCTCGGCCACGAGTGCGGGCATCTCCAGAACAACCACGTCGTCTACCAGACCGCCGCGCAGTTCCTCGCTCAGGGCGTCGCGTCGTTCGTGCGGTGGGCCGTCGCCCCGGCCCAGGTGGCGCTGAATTCATGGAGCCGTCGCGGGGAGATTACCTGCGACCGCGCCGGATTGCTCTGCTGCGGCGATCTCGACGTCGCCCTCGACAGCATGCTCAAGCTGGCCGTCGGCGGAAAGCAGTTGTTCGATTCGATCGACATGGACGAGTACATGGAGCAGCTCGAGGACCTGCAGGAGGGAGTCGGGCGGTTCAAGGAGCTGCTCCAGGAGCACCCGTATCTTCCCAAGCGCATCCGGGCGCTGCGTCTGTTCGCCGAGAGCTCGTATTACCTCAACGAGATCGGCGAGTCCGGCGGGCGCCCGCTCGACGAAATCGACCGTGAGATCGAGGAGATCGTGAAGGTCGTCTGAATCTCGGCGGTCCGGCTGGTCGAGCCGGTGCGCGCAGCGGTGGGGAGCCGTGCCGCTCGATGCGGACCGACCGATCGTGTTGCTGCGGGGAATCGACGCGTCCCGCTCGGAGACGGCTTTCGTCCGCATGGAAGCAGACTCCGAACCCGGGATCGCCGATGAAGGCCCCGCGGGGACCTCAGGTGACGGGACCGTTCAGAGCGCGCGAGCTCGCCGCATCGCGGCGACGCCGAGCGGCGGACGGCCGGACACGCCGGGTATTTACCATGTTGACCGCGGTTCCAGCTCGGTGAGCAGGGACGACCCGCCAGCGCAAGATGCGTTGGCCACGACGACCGTGCTTCCAGCGCGGTGAGCATGAACGGTGGACGCACGCGATTGGTGCGGTGGGCGTCCAGCCCACCGTACCGGCGAGCAAAAATAAACCGCCATCCAGCGCGGTGTGTGAGGCACGCGCCGACAGTGGAGGACCCGAGATGACCGATTCACCGGACGATGGGCCGAACGACGCCGACGCAGCGCCGGCCGACTCGTCGCCTGCCGAGCAGGAGGACGAGGACCGGGGGGTTCTGCCCGTCGACCGCGACGAAGTGGAGGAACTGCTGGTCGATCTGGGTGAGATCGCCGACGAGAGCGGTTTCGATTCGCTGTACGAGGAGATCTACGATGATCGTCTGCCGGCGCTGCGGGAAGGTCGGATGTCGGTCGTCACCCTCGGGGAGTTCAATCACGGCAAATCGACGGTCGTCAACGCGCTTCTGGGCGAGGAGGTCCTGCCCGTCGGCATCACGCCGACGACGTCCGTGATCACGCATCTGGTCTGGGGCGAGGAGCCCGGGGCGACCGTCCATCCGACCGGTCGGGCCGACTCCTACGACATCGGATACGACGAGCTCGACGACGCGATCCGGGAGGCTGAAGAATCCGACGTCGAGGAGCCCGAGTACGTCGAGATCCAGTACCCGAACGAGCTGCTCGAGGACTCGCTCGTGCTGGTCGACACACCCGGGGTCAACGACATCTCGCGCCAGAAGGTCGAGATCACCTACGGCTACGTCCCCCGGGCCGACGTCATCCTCTACGTCCTCGATGCGACGCAGATTCTCAAAAAGAGCGAGGTGAAGTTCATCGAGGACCGCCTCCTGGAGGCGAACCGCGACCGCATCGTCTTCGTGCTCGGCAAGATCGACGCGCTCGACGAGGAGGATGCCCAGGAGGTCGAAGCGTACGCTCGCGAGCGGCTCGAGTCAATCATGGGGCCGGTCGATCTCTACGCGTTCTCCGCCCGCGATGCGGTCGAGGCTCGACGGTCGGGCGACGAACCGCCGGAGGCGTTCCGGGAGTTCCGCGCTGATCTGATCGCATATCTGCGCGACCGGAAGGCCGAGATCATCCTGGATAGCGCGCTCGGCGGCGGGATGCGGATCGCCGGGATGCTCGAACAGAATCTTGCGATCGAGCGGCAGGGCTATCGGCTGGAGAAGCAGGAACTCGAGGAGCGCATCGAGCGTGTCGAGCAGAAACTGGAGGAGTCCCGCCAGCTGATCGCCGACAACCTCGATCTGATCGAGGAGCGGATCGGCGGGATCGCGGCGACGGCTCGACACAATCTCCACGTGTTCCGCGACGAGTTCAAGGAGGAGCTCCCCCGCCAGATCGAGGCCGCCGAGGCCCGGGACATCCAGCTGTACCTGTCGGCCTGGATCCAGGACCAGTTCAAGGAGTGGCTCGAGTCGGAGGGGGCCGAGATCGCCGAGAGCCTGGAGGAGCTGGCCGAGGAGGTCATCGAGATCACCAACGAGTCGATCCAGGAGAC
>JBDGRG010000379.1:10494-17450 GCA_042218355.1 Bradymonadaceae bacterium | reverse complement strand
CACGGGACGGTTCGACTCCGCTTGACCCGTCAGGGCGAGTCCCGGGTCGTCGAGACGTGCCAGGGTCTCGAATGCGTCCTCGAACGTCTCGGCGAGTTCGACTTCGGAGAGATACTTCCGGACCCGGTCCTCTCCGTCGTCGGGGCCGGGCACTCGGTGACTCTCCCCGAGCAGACCGATCCCCAGAAACCGGCCCGTCGAGCGGTTTGATGGCGAGTCGTCGGACATCGTCCGGAGGCAAACGCATCGGGGGGCAGCGTTCGGCCGCATGCGACCCGACGGGAGGGCTGCGGTCGATCACGCATCGCTGTCGGTCGTCTCGAAATAGCCCGCCCGCTCCAGTGTGTTCCATACACGGGTCAGCGGCAAGCCCACGATGGCAGTGTAGTCGTCGCCGCGCATCGCTCGGAACAGACGGATCCCGCGAGATTCGACCTTGTACGAGCCCGCGCAGTCGAGGGGCTGGTCCTCGTCGACGTAGGTGAGGATCTCGTCGTCGTCGAGATCGCGCATCTCCATTTCGTGGCAAACCGAGTCGATGTACAGTTCGCCGTCGGGGGCGGCGAGGGCGACGGCGGCGACGAGCCGATGGGACCGACCGCTGAGGGCGCGGAGCTGGCGGGCGGCGGCCGCGGCCGAGCCCGGTTTGGAGAAGCGACGATCGCCCAGCGAGACGATCTGATCGGAGGCGAGTACGAAGGCGCGGTCCGCGCGTGGTTGAACATCGCGGACCTTCCGGCGGGCGAGCAGTCGTGCCTCCTCGGCCGGCGGGAGCGAGTCGTCCCCGCTGGCGTGCTCGTCGATCTCAGCGGGGAGTGTGCGGAAGTCGAGTCCGAGTCGCTGCAGTAGAGACCGTTTGTACTCAGACCCGGAGGCGAGAATGAGCGAGGAGGACATCAGTGATCGCGAGGCGTCGATCGAGACGCTGAAGCAGACGCACTCGTTTCCGTGCGACTACGAGTTCAAGGCGATCGGCCCGAACAGTGCGGCATTCGTCGCCGAAGTCATCCAGGTCGGAGTCGACGTGCTGGGCCGGACGGCCCATCCCCAGATCCGGACGCGCGAGAGCTCGGAAGGGAAATACGTCTCGGTGTCGATGTCGCTGGAGATGGCGTCGCCCGAAGCGATTCTCGACGTCTACGCCCTGATCCGCAGTGTGGAGGACGTGCGCGTCATCCTCTGAATCCCGGCCCCCGGCCGGTGGGTGTCCACGGTCGAACTATTTCGAGCTGGCGAGCAGGTCCCAGGTGAAGAGCCCGGCCCCCGTGACGAGGGCCCCCACCCCCGCGCCCAGCAAAATATTCGCCGTCTTCATCTGCTCGCGGCCCTGGTCGACCAGGCCGCCGTCCACGGACCCGTTCGCCCGCTGTCGGCTGGTCAGCAGGTCGTGGGTATCCTGGGCCTGTGACCCGACCACTGCTCCCCCTGCCAGCAGAGCGACGGAGACGCCCGCGAGGCCGTAGGCGGCGCCCCGACGGATGTGTCCGAGGGTGTCGCCGGAGCCCCCCTCGGAGGTCGCCCCGAGCGGGACGAAGATCCGCGTCTCCTGGTCGTCCTTGATCTCGGCCGTCCCCGTCCAGGTGGCCCCGTCGGCACTGGCGATCCGGATGTTGTATGTCCCCGGGTCGAGCTTCACGCCGCCGTCCAGCGGCAGTGAGTGCTGCCCCTCGCCCTCGATCGTCACTGTACCGCCGCGGGCGGAGGTCTCGACATAGAGGCGGCCCGGATTGATCTCGGGTTTCAGTTTTACCTCGACGGTCTTCGACTCGGACTTTCCCAGCGCGATGCGCTCCTTTTTGGGGACCATGCCCTCGGCGCGGATCTCCAGGTGATGGACGCCCGGGGCGAGCGAGAGTGAACAGGGTGACTGACAGCGCGGCTTCTTCTCGTCTCCCAGAAAGACCGAGCGCCCCTCCTTCGCCGTCTTCACTTTCACGGTTCCCATCCGGGCGGCGATCTTCTCCTGCAGTTCGATGATCTTCTGGACGACCTGCTGCTCGTTCGGAGCGTTGGGGTTCGCTTCGAGGTACTTCTGGAAATACTTCTCCGCCTTCTGGGGTTTCCCCGCCTTTGCGTAGGCCTTCCCGATGTTGAAGAGAAGCTCACTGCGGTTGGTCAGATCGTACGCCTTCGAAAAGGCGTCGGCCGCCTTCTGGTATTTCTCATTTTGATAGAGTCGCCGCCCCTTCTCGAAGACCTTCTTGCCGCGCTGTGCGTCGGTCTTTTGAGCAGAGGCGATCGAGGAGACCCCCGGTCCGACGGCGAAGCCGCCGATCACCAGAGCGGCCAGCAGGGGTCCGAGTCGGGCACCGTGCGGTGACATCGAGTCGTCCATGGCAGTCCTCTTTGAGCGAACGATGGCGAGGTCGTCTCCGCGGCGGGCCGGGGATTACTTCGAGCCGCTTCCCGAGGTGCCCCCGGTTGCCGCCGGATCGATGGCGGGACTCAGTCGGACGGTCTTCGTCGGGTACGCCTTCGGTCCCAGCTGGATGCTCTTCGTCTCGTACCCGGCCTTCCGGATCGTGATCTCCAGGGGCGCACCTGCCGCAGGAACCGGCAACGTCATCGGGGTCCGCCCGACGACTTCTCCCTTGCGGACGAGTTTCGCCTTGGACGGATCCGTGCGGAGTTCGATCGACACCATCCCGTCCTCGCCCGCGGCCTCGGCGATCGATTTACCCCCGCCCGAGTTCGTCGCGCTTCCCTGCGAGGAGGGCCGGTAGACGGCGTATCCGATCATGCCGGCGATCAGCACGACGACGGCGACGATGGCGTAGACGACCGGGGGGAGCGAGCTCTCGTCGGTCTCCTCGACCGTCTGGTCGGCCGCGGCGGGCCCGAGGGCGGTCTCCTCGGCTCGGGCCGATCCTCCACTGTCGGCGGACTCGGAGGGCGACGACTCCGCGGAGTCCGGGCCCTCCTGCTGCAGACCCGCCGGCGCCTCCGCGACGGTCTTCTCGTCGTAGATGTCGTCGCCGACTCCGCCCCGAGCGGGCTCCTCGATCGTCGCATCCGCACCGGCGACGTCGGCGGCCCCGTCGAGGGCGTCGGGTCCCCGTTGGTCGGTCTGACGCTGTTGGTTGGCCGGAGTCCCCGGTGTCAGATCGGACGAACCGGGCGAGGCCTGTTTGGTCTCCTCGGCCTGTTCGGTCTCCTCGTCGCCCCCCGCCAGGTGCGAGAAGTTCTCCTCGATGAATTCTCGCAGCCGGTTCGAGGTGTATCCCGGGTCGATCGAGTGGAGGAGTTTGTCCAGATCCTTCTTGACCGAGTAACCGTCCTGATATCGCTGGTCGAGATCGCGCTCGAGGAGCTTCATGACGATTCGATCGAGCTCCTCGGGAACGTCCGGCCGCTTGTCGCCGGGTGGAACGATCTCCTTGTTCAGAACGTTGTTGTAGATTTCGTATTCGTTGTCGCCCTCGAAGGGGAGCTCGCCGGTGAGCATCTTGTAGGTACACAGCCCGGCGGCGAAGAGATCGGCGCGGCCGTCGACGTCGTCCGCTTTGGCCTGCTCGGGCGCCATGTAGAGGAGCTTGCCCTTGACCACGCCGGCCTGCGTCTTTGCGTCGCGGTCTTCTCCCTTCGCGACCCCGAAGTCGATGATCTTCACTTCCCCCGCGAAGCTGATGATCACGTTGTGCAGGCTGACGTCCCGGTGGACGATGTTCAACGGTTCGCCGTTCTCGTCGGTCTGCGAGTGAGCGTAGTGGAGCCCGTCGCAGATCGAGGCGAGGATGTGAACGACGTGCGGGATCGGGACGTATTCGCCGCGTTCGCCGAGCTCCTCCACGACGTCGGCGACATCGATGCCGTGGATGTACTCCATCGCGATGTAGTACGTGTCCTCGAGCTTCCCGAGGTCGTACACCTGCGCGATGTTCGAGTGGTCGAGGCTCTCGATGATCCGAGCCTCGTCGCTGAGCATGGTCGTGTACTGCTCGTCCTCCGCCAGATGAGGGAGGATCTTCTTGATCGCGACGGTCTTCTCGAATCCCCCGATGCCGGGCATCGTCGCCCGGTAGATGGCCGCCATTCCGCCGCGGTTGATCAACTCGTGCAGCGTGTAGGGGCCGAATTCCTGTGGAAAATCCTCGCCCATGGGTCAATCCGTCTCGTACGGCCAATTCGTGCACGCTCCCCCGCCGCGCCTCGTCGAGCGGCGGGCGTCGGCTGTCATGATGGACGGCGGCGTCCGGACGGCGCAACCGGCCGCCCACTCGGAGCGAGCGGGGCGGGGCGCGCGGACGTCGGGGTGCGTTCGACGCACCAGTCGCTCGGTCGTTGTCGACCTGCCGTTCATGACCCCGACCAATCGATTTCGATGATGTCGTCGGGCGTCTCGGTCACCGGGTCCCACCGCTGCTTCAGCCCGTTGTACAGCCAGACGTCGTAGTTCCCGTCCGACTCCTCGACCGAGACGAGCACGTGCTCGTCGAAGTCGAGCGGGACGGCCGAGTCGATGTCCCCGCCCGGAGGCGAGGGCAGCTGTTCGAGCGACTGAGACTTGAAGTGGAACAGTCGGTCGGCGTTGGTGGTCGGAGCCGGCGACGCAGTGACGTATCCACCCTTCGCGGCGCGGACGAATTCGGGCCGGCCCGGCGGCGAGGGCAGGGACTGGGGGGAACCATCGCCCCGGGGTTTCGCGAACAGGGTGCCGCAGCTAGCGCAGCTGCCGAATTGGGCGACGAAGCCGAAGGCGTCGTTCTGGAACGCCGGACTCCAGATCTCTTGGAAATTGTCGACGACCGTCGTGAAACTTCGACTCTCGAACGACAGCGTCGCCAGGATCCACTTGTTGCTGCCGCCGTCCGCCTTGCGGACGACCCCGACCGAAGTCAGCGAGTCGTCGCTGGGATCGACCGAGACGGGAGTCACGCCTCGGAGCGGCACCTGAATCAGATTTTTCGTCGACTTCGGCTGGGTGCGAGCCGGTGATACCCGCACCAGCTTCTTCGTCTTGTCGGGTTTGCCCTGGAGGGCGACGACGCCCGAACTCCCGAAGAGCCGCGGACGGTGGGGCTCGAACGAGGGAGGGATGACGACCGTCGCTTCGCCGATCGAACCGACCGGTGCGACGGAGGCCGACCGCTGGGGATCGGCGCCCTGTGTGCGCCGGACGAACGACAGACGTCCGACGCCGGGGAAGTCGACGGGATCGACCGTGTCGGTGTCGTTCTTCCGCTCGGCCTCGTCCGAATAGCCGTCGTCGTCGTCGTCCGTATCCCGGGCGTTCGGGATGCGATCGTTGTCCGTGTCCAGGGGGTAACGGTCGCGCGCCTTCGGCACGCCGTCGTTGTCGATGTCGTCGTCCGACGTGTTCGAGATTCCGTCGTCGTCGCTGTCCAGGCCGAGCTGGATCGTGCCGCCGCCGGGTGCACGGCGCGCATCCCTCGAATCGGGGACGCCGTCGTCGTCGGAATCGTCGTCGCAGGCATTGCCCGTCAGATCGCGGTCGGCGTCGTCCTGCCCGGTGTTCTTGACGGTCGGACAGTTGTCGGCGAGGTCGGGCACCGAATCGTCGTCGCTGTCCCAGTCGACGTTCGATGCGCAGGCCGGATAGAGGACGGCC
Source organism: Bradymonadaceae bacterium (assembly GCA_042218355.1). GTDB lineage: Bacteria > Myxococcota_A > Bradymonadia > Bradymonadales > Bradymonadaceae > CAJXPB01. The sequence goes on along the minus strand of JBDGRG010000379.1, from coordinate 11,881 downwards.
GCTCGCAGTTTGCTCTTCGTGTTCGGTTTCCGCCCCAGGAGGACCAGAGCGGGTGCCTCGACGTCGACGGCGGCGTGGCGAATATCGAAGGGCGCGTCGACGTCGATCTCCGACTGGCGCCGAGCGTCGCCGGTATCGAGGTTCAACACGGCGGCCCGACCGGTCGCGCGGTCGAAGGCGTAGTACCGTCCGCCGCCCAGGCCGGGGACCAAAATCGGGTCGAAGATCGACCCGCCGGATCCGCCGCCGCCGCTCTGCAGGGACGGATAGGTCAGCGTACCGGTGCTCATCTCGTCGCCCTCGGGCTCGATCCGGATGATCGTGCCTTTGAAGGGCGCCGACGCTCCCGAGCCCGGTCGTTCGTAGAAGACGAGCCCGCCGTCGAGGCGACGGACGACCGACCAGGTCCCCTTCGACTGGACGACGGCCGACTGGAGCGTGTCGAACGTGTGGTCGCTCGGATTGTAGGTCCGGACGGTCCGGCGGACTTCGTTCGCCCCCTGCTCGAAGCCCAGCATGACGAGTGCGCCGGCTCCGGTCGTCGCCAGAGTCGGCTCGGAGAGCGACGGGCGGAAGACTCGGTCGGCCCGCGGCGTGGCGCCGGGTGCGAGGCGGAGGAACCGACCGAGCTGGCCGGGGTTCGCCCCCGAAATCCCGGGGGTCGCGACGGTAAATCGCGTGCCGGGGAGCGGGGCGATGCCGTGCCCGGACGCGGGATAGGGCAGTTTGGGACCCGATTTGAACGACCGATCGGTCGTGCTCAGCCAGGCCGTCCGGTCGACCGGGTCACCGGCGCCGTCGCGTCCCCCGATGACCGGCAGGTAACCGCCCGCAAACGTCGTCGGGGAGGAGAAGTCGCCGGCCGGATACGAGACGGGGCCGAGTTTCAGCCAACCGTCCGAAGCGTCGGAGTGACAGAGAGGTTTGTTGTCGCAGGCGTCGCCCGAACCGTCACTGTCGCGGTCGACCTGGGTCGGGTTGGTCTGGCCGGGGCAATTGTCGGCGGGAGCGTGGACGGCGTCTCCGTCGCCGTCGGGGAGGCAGTTCTCGTCGAGCTTCGGCAGTTTGCCCAGCTCGGGTCGGCGCCGGGAGATCGAGCAGGCGAGGTCGTCGCGCCCGCCGACCGTCGGGCAGGTGCCGGCGTCGGTACACTTCAGCACGCACCGCGCACGGCCGGCGAAGGGGCGGCACTCGGAGCCGTCCGGGCACTCCGACGTCCGCTTGCAGTTCTTCGTACAGTAGTTGTTCTCGCAGACGCCCATGCCGCAATCGTCGTCGTCCTCACACTGCCGTCCGACGACCAGTTCGGGCGGAGCCGTGTCCGGCCGTGTGTCTGCGGCGTCGGTGGTGTCGGGCGCGACGTCCGCCGCGTCGGTTCCGCCGTCGG
>JBDGRG010000379.1:7551-10484 GCA_042218355.1 Bradymonadaceae bacterium | reverse complement strand
GGGAGGGCGTCCCCGGCGTCCATGCCCCCTGCGTCCGCGTCGCCGGGGGGCGCGTCGGGGTCGACCGCGTCCGTGGCGCCCGTCTCGAATTTGTCGAAATCGAGCGTACAGGCGGAGGTCGCCAGGAGTAGCGCCGCCGAGACGGAATAAGCACTCGCGCGAGCGAATCGGCGCACGACCGCGTCGAATCGCTGGCTCGAAGACGAAGAGTTCACGTTGAGTCCATCCGTACGAGTACGGTCCCACTCGAGGGTCGGCGCTCGTCCACGGGGGAGGAGGCCGACGGCAGGAACAGGTTTACGACGAGCGAAGCGTAACACGGGCGATCGTCGATTTGCAATCTTTCTGCCAGGGGCACGACCTTCCGTTCGGGTCATCCGACTCGGTCGGCGAGTGGGGCACCTCCGGGTGCCGGTTCGCGGCGTCGCCGCCGGGCCCGGTCGACTTCGGCGCGGAGTCGTTCGGCCAGGTGGCGCTCGTCGATCGCCGCCCGGACCGGGGTCCCTGCTGCGCGGTGGGCCAGGCGGAGGAGCCAGCGAGCTCGTCGGTCGACCGGCCAGGGCGCGCGTTCGAGGCCCCAGACCGTCCATGCCGCCACGTCGGCCTCGGTGACCGCCGTGCGCGCGACGACGTCTTCGATCTCGCGGGGGAGGAGCGCGTCGTGCAGCACGAGTCCTCGAGCCCGGCGGGGCGGGGGCCGCCCGAGCGGGACGTGGATACTGGGAGCGTCGGCGGCGGGCGGCTCGAGGGCGCCGATCTCGAGGGGATGTCGGTCCGACGCAGGTCGCCCCCAGACCGCGCGCCGAAGGGTGTCGGCGATGTCGGCGATCGTCGATTCGACCATCGAGTCCTCCCGTGGAAGACGACGAAGACAGGCTCGGGAACCGGGTGTCGTCGAAGCTTCCCCCTCCATGTCCATGATCGCCGATCGGCGGCGAGCTGTTGCGTCGAATCCGGGCGCGCTCAGTTGCGCGCGAGCCGGGTTATCGGGCGTGCGATCGCAACTGGACGGCTCGACGGGTCGGATCGGAGATCGTGGGAATCTCCGCCGCCGGTCGAGAGCAGCGGCGACTGCGCTGCCAGCACGGCGGGAGCGATCGCCCGCTCAGAGCCGGAAGTCCCGCTGCTCGTCTTTCCGCCTGCTCGGGAGCGTTCGTCCCACGGAGTTGGATCACCCCCGACTCGACGGATCGACTTGGTTGTCGAGCGGAGATGAACTAACCACGTTCCCGTCCAGAGACGCCGTCGTCTCCGGCCGGAGTCAGTGAAGAAACGGCCGGCGAACCCGACCTCGAGACGGACGCGACAGACCGATGAACGTCGAGATCTTCGCCAGCACGGTCAGTGACAACTTCTTCTACGCCGTCGAGTCCGACGGCCGCGTCGCTCTCGTCGATCCCGTCGATGGGTCCCAGGCCGTCGACTGGGTGCGCGAACACGGGTACGAGCTGCGATATCTGATCAATACGCACCACCACCGCGACCACACGGGCGGTGACCGGACGGTGCTGAATACCTTTCACGCGGTCGAGCTCGTCGCGGGGGAGGAAGACGCCGACGAGATCGACGCTCAGCTGAGCGGCGGTTCGGTCGACCGGACAGTCACCGACGGCGACGTGCTCGAGCTGGGCGAGGTGACCCTCGAAGTGCTCGACACCCCGGGACACACGCCGGGACACGTCAGTTTCGTCGTCGGCGACTACCTCTTCAGCGGGGATACGATCTTCGTGGCCGGCGCCGGGAACTGCAACTTCGGCGGGCACCCCGGCACGTTGTTCCGGACGTTCCGCGACACCCTCTCACAGCTCGACGACGATCTGACGTTCCTCCCCGGCCACGACTACGCCGTCCGCGACCTCGAGTTCGTCCTCTCGCTCGAGCCCGACAACGAACGGGCGCGGGACCTGCTCGAGCGCGCTCGGGAGACGGGGGACGACGAACTGTTTCGCACGACACTGGGGACCGAGCGGTCGTACAGCCCCTTCTTTCGGTACGACGACCCGCAGCTCGCCTCCCGTCTCGAGGAGGCGCATCCGGCGGTGTTCGAACAGGCCGAGGAGCGGGCGCGTTCGCGCGAAGAGGCCGTCTTCCGGACGGTCCGGTCACTGCGCGACGACTGGTAGGCTCCTCGTTCGATTAGCCGAGGGTCCGGTCGATGAATCCTCTTCGATTTCGGGTGGTGGCATTGGTCCTCGCGGTCGCCGCTGCGGGGACGGCGGCTGCGGAACCGTGGCGGCGGGCGCCCGATCCGGCGACCGTCGACGCGGTCGCCGAACTGGACGGACAGTGGGTCGGCCGCCCGACTCCCTCGGTCACGTTCGAGGACCTCCAGGGGCGTCGGCGGACCATGGCGGATCTGCGCGGTCACCCCGTGTTTTTGAACTTCTGGGGCAGCTTCTGTAAGCCGTGCCGACGAGAAATGCCGAGTCTGGAGCAGCTCGCCCGACGGTTCCGTAATCGCGGGTTGGTCGTCGCGGCGGCGAGTCTCGACCCGAAACCCGAGCCGCTCCGGGCGTTCCTCGACCGGTTTCTCGAGGGTGAGCAGACGGCGATGGAGATCCTCCGCGACCCGGACGGCAGTGCGGCCGGAAGGTTCGGGACCGAGCTGCTCCCCGAGACGTACATCGTCGACCGACGCGGCCGCGTGCTCGCCCGACTGGTCAATGCCTACGACTGGACGCGTCCGGCGGTCCGGCGGCTGGCGAAGTCGCTGATGCAGTGACCCGGGGCCAGTACCGACCCTCACCGTCTTCGGCGGAGACGCATGCTCGATCGGTTCACAACCGGGATCGAACGGCTCGGGGAGTCGACGATCGAGTGGGTCGAGGACATCGGCGGCATGTTCATCATGTTCGTCAAGGCGGTGATCTGGGCGTTCCGCCCGCCCTTCCGGTTTCGCGTGCTGCTGGAGACGATCGAGTCGGTCGGTGTCG
>JBDGRG010000379.1:3759-7541 GCA_042218355.1 Bradymonadaceae bacterium | reverse complement strand
TCTCTTCATCGTCCTCTTGACCGGGATCTTCACCGGTCTGGTGATGGCGTACCAGTCGATCTACGCCTTCAGCCTCTTCGGAGCGGAGACGCTGGTCGGGGGGGCGGTCGCGATCTCGCTGGCACGCGAGCTGGCGCCGGTGCTGACCGCGCTGATGGTCGCCGGTCGGACCGGCAGCTCGATGACGACCGAGCTGGGGACGATGCGCGTGACCGAGCAGATCGACGCGATGGCGGTGATGGCGGTCAACCCGATTCAGTACCTGGTGACCCCGCGGATCGTCGCGTCGGTGCTGATGATGCCCATCCTCACCATGCTCTTCAATTTCGTCGGGATCGTCGCCGCCTACGTCATCTCTGTGTACGCGATCAACGTCGACCCCGGAATCTTCGTGCACAAGATCCAGGACTTCGTCGACCGCCAGGACCTGTTGTTCTCCGCCCTCAAGGGGGCCTGCTTCGGGGCGGTCATCTCGGTCGTGGGCTGCTACAAGGGATTCTACGCCTCCGGCGGGGCGAAGGGCGTCGGAAATGCGACGACCTCGTCGGTGGTCACGAGCAGCGTATCGGTCTTGCTGATGGACTACATTTTGACGATTCTCATGTGGCGGTGAGAAGGTAGAAGGATGAAGGCGGAAGGATGAAGGCAGAAGCTAGAAGGCGGAAAGAAGAGGGAGGAAGTATGACTTGTGACGGCGGATGGATCGTGCTGGCCGGCGTTGCCCGAGCGCCGGCGGATGGTAGCTGAGTCGGTACAGGCGGCGGGTTCAGCCCCGTGGACGACGGTCGGTCGAGCCGCCGATGAACGAACGCCCCCGGCCAGCGGGGGCGCGAGTGGCGCGGACGTCGGTCGGACCGCTTCCGGACGTTCAAGAGACTTCTCCGACGCAACCTCATGGACCTCGAGTCGATATTCACTCCCTTCAAGGTGGGGCTCGTCGTACTCGCCGGCATCGTCGCCTCGCTCTACATGGTGACGATGCTCACGCGGGGCGACGCGTGGAGCACGCAGGGGGGATACGAGGTCCACGCGATGTTCGACGACGTGACCGGGCTGGCGAAAAATTCCCGGGTGCGGATGTCGGGGATTCCGATCGGAACCGTCGATTCGATCGAGCTGGAGGGGGACAAGGTCCGCGTGACCGTCCAGATCACCAACGACGACGTCGAACTCCACCAGGGAATCGAGCAGCCCGACGGGTACTACAAGAACGGGGCGACGATTCAGAAGACGCAGGCGAGCATGATCGGGGACTACTTCCTGAAGATCACGCCGGGCACCGAGGGCCCGGTGCTCGAGGACGGCGGCGAGATCGAGAACGTCACGAAGACCATCGGCCCGTCGGAGTTGTTCACGAAGTTCGACTCGATCGCCTCCGACATCAAGGAGATCACGAGTTCGCTCTCCGCGGTGCTCGGAACGGCCGAGGGTCGGAAGGGAATGAAAGAGATTCTCGAAAACCTTCGAGTGCTGGTCGATACACTCCGCGGGTTCGTCGAAGAAAACAGCCAGAAGATCGATCGAATCCTCGACAATGCCCGCGGCATCAGCCGCGACATGCGTCGGCTCACCCGCAAGGGTTCCGAGTCGATCGAGACGATGCTCGCGGACGCCGAGTCGATCGTCCAGGAGGTCAAACTGATGGTCGGGGAGTCCTCGTCCGACGTCCAGGCCGGACTGGGGACGCTGCGGGGGACTCTGGGACGGCTGCAGTCGACCCTGGATTCGCTGAATTACAGCCTGCAGAACGTCCAGGATATCACCGACAAGGTCAACGAGGGGGAGGGGACGCTCGGAAAACTGGTCAACGACGACGACATCGCCAAGAAGACCGAAGAGATTTTGACCGACGTCGAGAATTTGACCAATCGGTACGACCGCCTCAAGGCCATCGTCAATCTGCGGACCGAGTACCACCTCCGCCATCGGCGCATAAAGAACGTGCTCGGTCTCCGGCTCCAGCCCGGTCCGAAAAAATTCTACCTCGCCGAGTTCGTCGACGACTACCGGGGCAAACAGACGGTCGTGCGCAAGGACGTGAATACGACGCGCGGCGACGTAAAGGACGGCACCTACCGGACGACGACGGTCAAGACGACCAACGACTTCAAATTCAGCTTTCAGCTGGGCCGGAATTTGAAGGTCACCGACTGGTTTACGTTGAGTGGGCGGTTCGGGCTGATCGAGAGCAGCGGCGGGCTGGGGGCAAACCTGCTGTTTCTGAAGAATCAGCAGTTGGACGTCCAGCTCGACGCCTTCGATTTCGGCACCGCAGCGAACCCCCGCATCCGGTCGTTCGTCACCTACGACATCCTCGAGTTCGCGTACGTCGCGGGCGGCGTCGACGACATTCTCAACGAGCGCCGGCGCGACTACTTTCTGGGCGGGGGGATCGAGTTCAACGACCAGGATCTGAAAGCCCTGCTGACCGCGACGGGCGCTCCGTCCACGCAGTGAGGCGTCTCGCGGCCCGACTCTGGAGAACCGCTCGATGATCTCGGCAGCTCGCAGCCGGTCGATCGCCCGCGGGCTCGCCTCTGCAGCGGTCGTCTCGCTGGTGCTCGGAAGCGCGGCTCCCGCTCGCGGCCAGGAGGGGGGCGGCGAAGTCCTCCACGAATTCATCGAACGGCCGGTCGACTTGCCCGATCCTCCGCGCCGCCCCTCGGCCGGCGCGCCGCCGCAGGAGCGGGCGGATCGGCCGGGCCGGCGGCCCCGCCTGACACTCGCACGCCGATCGGGCGAGATGGTACTGGGAGCGTCGGGGCCGGCCTACCAGTCGCTGCGGTCACCGTACGGTCCGCTCGATCCGCGCGGGGGTCGGGTCCGCCTCGACGCCCAGACCAGTCGGGTCGGGGGACTCGACTACCACGCGGTCTTCAAACCCTCCGTCTATCCGTACAAACGGGGCGTTGCTCAGAATCGCGTCCACGTCGCCGACGACGGCTACCAGATGTCCGCGCAGTCGGGGCGGCTGCGCGAGGTGACGATCGGCGGCTCGCCACCAGAGGGGGCCGACGTCTTCTGGGGCAGCTTCCTGGTGCGCGCCCGCTCCGGACACCTCCATCCCGTCCCGAGCGTCGCTCCCTCGCAGAGAGTGCTCGCCGTCGAGACCGAACCCCAGGCGGGCGTCGATGTCCTGCGGGACGAAGCGGACAATTTCTACCTCGAGATCGACCACGACGGCCTGGTGCGCGTGAATCTGCGGGTCGCCGCGCCGACCTTCTATTTCGACGGTGCCCTCGACCGAAGCGTCCGGTGGCGAGACTTCCGGGGGTTGGAGCAGACGTCCTTGCCCGAACCGCTGCGTGCACCGGCTCGCGAGGCGCTGGCGACGACGGGCGTGTCGAGGAGGTCGTCCCCGCGCCGGGCCGTCCGGCGGCTCGTTCGGTACTTCCGCAGCTTCGAGGTTCGGGCGCTGCCGACATCGGCGCGCTCGGGGGATCTGCTGACGACGATCGTCGAGCGCAAGGTCGGCGTCTGCCGTCACCGCAGCATGGCGTTCGTCGTGCTCGCGCGCCGGCTCGGCGTGCCCGCTCGATACGTCTACAACGAGGCACACGCCTTCGTGGAGATCGGCTGGCCCGGGAGAGGATGGCGTCGGATCGACCTGGGAGGGGCCGCCGGCGATCTCCGTTTCAGCGGCGCACGAAACAGTCGGCTCCATCGCGGGTCGGCGACGGACTCGCTGCCCCGGCCGCCGGGGTACCGCAGCGTCGCTGGAGGAGGGCGGGGGGAGGAGGAGCGGGCGGAGCGCGCAGGACCGCGCGGTGATCGGGCGGGGG
>JBDGRG010000379.1:2806-3749 GCA_042218355.1 Bradymonadaceae bacterium | reverse complement strand
GCGCTCGCCGCGATCGGAGGCTTCTCGGCGGGCGGAGGAACCGAAGCGAACGGGCGACGGTGGGTCGCGGGAGGGAGGCGATCGGCGACGGACCGAGCTGACGCTGCAGGTCGAGTCCGCCCGCGTCTATCGAGGGGAACCGGTCCAGCTACAGGGGCAGCTCGTCGCGGGGCGGTCCGCGCGACCGGTGGAGGGGGCGACGGTCGAGGTTCGAATCGGCCGACACGGCGCCCCCGTCGAACAGATGTCGAAACTCGGTCAGACGTCGACCGACGCGAGTGGCCGGTACAGCTTGACCGTCGAGGTGCCGAAGACCCTGGAGATCGGCCGGTGGTCGCTGGTGGCCTACTACGCCGGAGACGAACGGCTCGCCCCCTCCGAGGCTCGATGAGGCCGTCCGGCCGCGACCGCCCCTTCGAGTCTGTCGGGAGGCGTGGTAATCTCGGCACGCTGGGCTACGTGTCGCTGGACGAATCGCCGGACCCGCGCGAGGAGACTTCCCCGTGGATCTCTCGTACCTCCAGGGCGAAGTCCTCGACGGACGATTTCGATTGGATGCCCTGGCCGGCCAGGGGGGCTTCGGCGCCGTGTTTCGCGGAACGCAGTTGTCCGTCGACCGGACGTGCGCCGTGAAGGTCGTCGCACCGGAGCTGGCGACGAACGAGACCAGCCTGGACCGCTTCCGCGTCGAAGCTCGCGCGACCTCCCGGCTGTCGAACCCTCATACCGTCGTCCTCTTTGATTTCGGACGGGATCCCGAACGGTCGGTGTTGTTCCTGGCGATGGAGTGGCTCGACGGCGGCGATCTCCGCGACGTCGTCCAGCGCTCCGGACCGTTGACGTTTGGAGCGACGGCGAAGGTCGTCGACCAGGTCGCCCAGAGCCTCTCCGAGGCCCATCAGACGGGAGCCGTCCACCGAGATATCAAACCGCGGAACGTGAT
>JBDGRG010000379.1:1654-2796 GCA_042218355.1 Bradymonadaceae bacterium | reverse complement strand
AGCTGTTCACCAAAGTGATCGATTTCGGGATCGCCAAGGCGTTTGCCCCGGAGATCTGGGACGGGCAGACGCTGACTCGAACCGGGCGCATGGTCGGAACCCCCAGCTACATGGCACCGGAGCAGATCCGCGGGTCGTCGGTCGACAGCCGGACCGACCAGTACGCCGCCGCCGTGTTGACCCACTACCTGGCGTCGGGGCGAAAGCCGGTCGAGGGGCCCGGACCGATGGAGACCGTCGCCAATCAACTCCGTGAGCCCCCGTCCCCGCTGTCGGATCACGTCTCGGACCTGTCGGCCGGTTCGGACCTCGAGGCGGTCCTGCTCAAGGCGCTGTCGAAGGACCCCGCACATCGGTTCGGGTCGATCGACGCCTTTTCGACGGCCGTCTCCGAAGCGGTGGCCTCGCGGTCGGGCCGACGAGAGCGCGCGGCACCGACCGCCGAGGATCGAACACCGGAGCCGATCGAGGCGACCGGTTCGTCGGGGCGGACGACCGGCGCGGAACTGGCTGCCGTCCCGGCTTCGTTGCTCGAACCGATCGACGGCAGAGATTCGGTCGCGGATCCGACGGTCGACGGAGAGGCGGCACCGCCGACCGCTCCGACGGAGTCCGAGAGGGGGCCCGACCCCGACGAGTTCGCGACGGCGGCGGCCTCGGATCCGCCCGCACTCCCGGGCACCGGGAATGCGCCGTCGGCGCCCGCACCGGGGACGGCCGCCGACGGGGGCGGCGGCGGGGAAGTCGGTCGGCATTCGCTCGCGGCCGTCGTCGGTGGTATGGCATTTCTCGGCGTGATCGCCGGGGCGGCTGCACACTGGCTGGATCGCCCGAGGCCGGCGAACGAGCGGGCCGGCGCGAGTGCGTCGCTGTCGGGCGGGGGAACCGATGCGGGACAGACGCCCGCAGACGGGTCGGCCCGTGCGCACGCCGCGAACGCCGGTGAGACGACCGCCGGTACGGGGAGGGTGGAGTCGACGCTGGGAGGCCAGCCGGCCGACGCCGGCCGCGAGCCGAAGGGGGACGGGTCGTTCCGGGCCGTGGAGACCGGTCGTCGCGCCGGGGGAGCGACGCAACGTTCGGACACCGCTGGAGAGGCGGGGCGAGCAGACGATGGACGCTCCGTCGGATCGACCGCTTCG
>JBDGRG010000379.1:0-1644 GCA_042218355.1 Bradymonadaceae bacterium | reverse complement strand
CCGAAGCGACGCGACGAGCGGCAGGCTGCCGGCGAAGCGGGGGGGGACGAGGAGTCGCCGCAGCCGGTTTCGGTCGTCGTCGTGATGCGGCCCTGGGGGCGGCTCTTCGTGGACGGGCGGGAGCGGGCGACGGGGGGGCGAGCGACGATGACTCTGCAGGCGGGCTCTCATCGCATCGAGGTTCGCAAGGGCGGACGGACCGTCGTGGACCGGCGGGTCGAAGTGTCCGCCCGGCACGACGAATTCGAATTCGAGACGGTCGACTGAACCGGCGCGGCGGGGCGCCACCCCATCGGTGTGGTCGTCCGTCGTTCCAGCACCATCGGGAGGCACCATGCATGCGTCCGATTCCGACGAGGCGGGCGGCGGCGAGGAACTGCCGGCGCTAGAGGACATCCGAGCGCTGATCGAGGAGGCCGACGGCGGGGTCGACGATTGGGTCGACGAACTCGATGCCCACGCCGAACGGCCCGACCGACGGCGGGACCTCGAGGAAAACGTCTGGCTGTATCGGACCCTGGGTTTGGCGCGCCGTCGGTCGGACGTCGAGGAGAGCGGGGCCGACGCGATCCGGCGCGCCTACGAGCTCGATCCGACGGACGACGAGTCGATACGCGTGCTGGCCGAGACGGTCGTCGATCGCGAGGCCTCCGAGCCCTCGCAGTCGGTCGAGATCGAGCTGCTCGAACGGGCGCTCGCGCTGGGGGAACACGCACTCGACCGGTCGCGCCGCTCGGAGCTGGCGGCCTTCCTCGCCGAGCGGCTCGAGGAGCAGGGCGAGGCCGAACGGGCGCGCTCGGCCTACCTGGAGGCGGCCGATGCCGCGGAGTCGGACGAACGGGCGGCGGGGATGCAGCGCGCGGCGCGCCGGACGGGGGAGGACTCGACGGACGAACTCGCCGCTCGGCGGCGGGCCGTCGAGGAGCTCGGGGACCCCGAGCCTCGCGCGGAGGCGCTGGTCGAGCTGGCCATGTTCTGGCGGGAGGAGCGCGATCGGCCGAGGCGGGCGATCGACGTGCTCGAAGAAGCGAGGCGCGAGACCCCCGACGACCCGTCGATCCTCGAGGAGATCGCCGAGCTGGCTCGTGCGCTCGAGGACTGGGAGGAGTTCTATTCTGCGGCGGCGGCTGCCGCCCGCCATACCGAGGGAGCCGAGCGGGTCGACTGGTTGATCGAGGCGGCCCGGGTGGCGCGGGAGGAACTGAGGCGTCCGGAACGGGCGCTGAGGGGATACCGGCGAGCGGTCGAACTGGACCCGGCCCGGCACGACGCGTTCAAACAGGTCACGGCGATCCTCGTCGAACTGGAGGATTGGCGGCGCCTCGAGGAGGCGTACCTCGATGCCATCGAGCTGAATCGAGAGTCCGACGAGGCGCGCGCCGAATTGATCGCCGTGCTCTGGAACAATCTCGGCGACGTGTATCGGCAACATCTCGACCGCCCGGAGGAAGCTCTCGAGGCGTACGAGGAGGCGCTGGCGCTGTCGCCTCGAAATCTCGACCTGCGGGAGAAAGCTGCGGAGACGGCGCGCGAGGCGGGGGCGGAGGACGCGGAACTCGAGCATCGCCGGGTCCTCTGGCGCGCGGACACCGAGCGGCTCGACGATCTCGTGCGCTCGGGAGAACTGCACGCCGGGTCCGACCG
>JBDGRG010000378.1:0-6574 GCA_042218355.1 Bradymonadaceae bacterium | reverse complement strand
CCCCGAGAGCCGGCCGCGGCGCCGCTTCGTCGAATGCGACGTCGACGGCGACGGCGAAGTCCTCCAGATGCGCGTCCCCTCGGAGACCGGCGCCTGGCGACTCAGCGACGAGGACGACCGCCTGCTCGTCCCGCGCAAACCGTGGGACCGCGAGGGGCCCTTCTACGACCTCTACGCGGAGGGTCGATTCAGCGACGAGGCGGCCGACGATCCGCGGCGACCGGTCGACGGCGACCCGCACGGCCTCGATTTCAACCGGAACTTCCCGTACCGCTGGCAGCCCGAGCAGCGGCAGTCGGGCGCGGGCGACTACCCGACCAGCGAGCCCGAAGTCCGCGCGGTCGTCGACTTCCTGACCGATCACCGGAACGTCTTCGGCGCGATCAGTCTCCATACGCTCAGCGGCGTCCTGCTCCGTCCGTTCTCTGACCGACCGGACGCCGAACTCCCCGACTTCGACCGTGCCGTCTACGAGGAGCTGGGGGAGCGTTGTGAAGAGCGGACCGGCTACGAATCCGCCAGCGCCTACCACGAGTTTCGCGCCGAGGGCGAGGAGCCGATCCGGGGGGCGTTCGACGACTGGGCGTACAACGACCTGGGGATTCAGGCATTCACGTTCGAGCTGTGGTCTCCGTGGCGCGAGGCCGGACTCGATTTCACCGGCGAATATCCGCGTTTTTTCCGGCATCGCAGCGAGGAGGAGAATCTGGCGCTGCTCACCTGGAACGACGACGAACTCGACGGCGAGGCCTTCGTCGACTGGCGCTCGTTCGACCATCCCCAGCTCGGCCGGGTCGAGATCGGGGGCTGGCGTCGACTCTACTCGCTCCGAAATGCCCCGCCCTCGCTGCTGGGCGAGCGGGCCGATCGCGCCAGCGCCTTCGTGATCGACCACGCCCGGTCGGGGCCGGACCCTCGCCTGTCTCTCGAGGCCGAGCGACTGGAGGGTGAACTCTGGCGGGTCCGCGCACGGCTCGAAAACCACGGCTATCTCCCGACCGACGCCACGCGCCGCGCACGTAACCAGTCGGCGGACCCTCCGCTCCACCTCGAGTTGGAGTCGCCCGACGGCCTCGAACTGGTCGAGGGGGAGGCCCATCGCCGGACGCATCACCTCGACGGGTACGCGAATGTAAACAGACCGGATCGCTCGGCGTTCACCTGGCGCGGCGAGACGCGCGAGCACGTCGACCGCCACACCTGGCTCCTGCGCGGCGAGGGGGCGGTCCGGGTGGTCTGGCGGGGCGAGGGAATCGGCGAACTCGAAGCATCGGTCGACCTGACGCCGGAGTCATAGCCGACGTCCCCGCGAGATCCGCACATCAGAGCGCCGACTCGCCCGTTCACAGGGAGCAGACGGGGCACCGCGCGTTACAAAGCCGCGTCTCGCATCTCGCTTCTCGCCTTCCGACCCGCGCCCGGCTCCAGCTCGCGCTGGCCCCCTCGACCGACGTCGCCCTCGGCTCTGTCGCTCCCCCGACCCACTTCAATTGATCCGCCCGCGGCGATCGAACGCGGCCGGATAGTGGTCGATGGCCGGGCTTGGATCGGCGAGCTCGACCGCGACGACGTCGAAACGAATCGAGGCGCGGTCGAGTCCCTCCTTCAGCGCGTAGAGTTTCCCGAGTTTGGTGAGGGTGCGCCGCTTCGAGGCCGTCACCGACGCCTCGGGCGGAATCGCGTCGGCGCGGGTCCGCGTCTTCACCTCGACGATCGCGACGATCGGCGCCCCCTCTGGTCCCTCGCGTTCGACGACGAGGTCGATCTCGCCGCGGTCGGCCTCCCAGTTTCGATCTCGGATCGACCAGCCCCGTTCCCGGAGATACTCGGCCGCCAGCTCCTCGCCACGCCGTCCGGTCGCCGAACGACCGTCGGTCGACTGCGATGCGTCACTCATCGAAACCTCCCGGTGTAGTCGAATCGAATCCTCGAGCGCCGCGCACACCGACCATTCCGCGGTTGTGTCGGCCCGCCCCTTCCATGTCTATGATCGCCGTCTCGGTCGAATGTGTTGCGTCGAATCTCCGGACGGCCGCCCCCGTCCGGCGGGCGGCGACCGACGACCCCCTGCCTGTGAATTCTTTTCACACCCCGACTGGCACTCCGCGCGGCGGGCAATCTCCTTTCTTTTGGGATCTTCGGTGAAATACGGCGGCTTGACAGTGAATAAGCGCTCAAATAGGATCCGTGCACGTCGTTGGAAACGGCTCGGGGGCGAGTCTCCCCGGTCGACTCGGGACGGTCGGTCTGGTCCGATTCTTGCTTGCTCAACGGTGTGGACGCCGAGCATCGGCCGTCGACGAGACAGCGGGAAGATGGCGTCACACCCTCCGCGACCGGTGATCGACAGCCGTAGCAGAACTCCACGTGCATCGACCCGATGGATTCCACGCCACCCGACAGTGCCACTCGGGAGACGCCCGAGGACGTCGAGCACGAGTTCAAGCGCGAACTCTCCGATCTGCTGGACACCCACCTCGGGCAGGTCGGCGAACGGGAGTTGGGCCAGAAGCTCGACGACGTCTCCCGCGACATCTCGCGCGAAGGGGCGGATGCCCTCTCGAACGCCGACGAATTCGAGCGCGAGCTGTCGGACATCGTCGACGAACTGGGCGCCGACGACTCGTCGGCGACAATTTCGCGCGTGCTCAGCGAAGTCGCCGGCGACCTGAACCGCTCCGACCTGACGCCCGACTCGCGATTTCGCACGGAGGGCGGGGAACACTACCTCGAATTCACGTTCGGCTCCGCCTTCAGCATGGAGCAGAAGATCGAGGAGTTGCTCTCGGTCGAGGGATTCACCGTCGACGCCGACGTCGACATCGATCCCTTTCAGATGATTCACGTCGTCATCACGGGACGAGGACTGCAGAAGTCGGTCACGCTCGACGGACGCATCGTCCAGATCATGGGCGACACGATAGCGGTGGAACTCGATCGACCCGACGAGGAGACCGAGCAGCAGCTCGAGAAACTGCCCGATCTCATGCGACTGCAACAACGGTCCGAAAAGCGCCGACAGTCGACCGCGACCGGCGTGAAGCCGCTCTCGGACCGGTCGACGGCGGCCGAATCGACCGACACATCGGAGTCCTCGACGGCCGCGGAGGAACCCTCGACGGCGGCGGAGGAATCCACCACGGCGACCTCGGCCGCCGATTCGACGGGCGCCTCGACGGGGCCGCCGAGCACGGCCCGCTCGTCGAGCGCCTCGCAGTCCAGCACGTCGAGCTTTGGCGAACGGTCCCGTCCGGTCTCGAGCGGGAGCACGGGGACGAGTACGTCGTCGGTCGCCGACGGCGACTCCGACAAACTCCGGGAGCGTTTCGAGGAGACCTGGGAGCGGGTCGACGGGGCCAACAACTGGTTCGAAGTCCTGGGACTGCTCTGGGCCGCCAGCTCGAAGGACGTCCACTCCGCCTACAAGGATCTCCAGTCGCTTCTGACACGGATCCGGAACGACTCGGATACCGGTCCCGAGCAGAGCCGCCGGGCCGACACGGTCGAGCAGGAGGTCGAGAAGGCCTACACCGTCCTGCAAAACCGAAAGGAGCGTACCGAACACCGCCGTGAACTGGTCGGCGACGACGACATCCGATCGGCGATCGCGATCCTGGAGAACAAACTCAACACCCAGGCGATGCGCTCCGAGGATGCCGAGCTCGACGACACCTGTCGCAAGTTGCTCGAGCTCGATCCCGACCACGAGATGGCTTCCGAACTTCTGTACGGCTGATCCGTTGTCAGCCCGGCGGCGTCTCCCTTAAATCTCCCTCCGCGCGCAGACGCATCCGCCACGATTCCCCGCGACGACGGAGGCCGCCGTGCTGATCCTTCTCTCCCCTTCCAAGCGACTCGACTACGAGTCGGCTCTCCCCACCGACACCTACACGCAGCCCGAGTTCCTCGACGACGCCGAGACGCTGATCGAGGTCCTCCGGGAGTACAGTCTCGAGGAGATCCGGGAGCTGATGGACATCAGCGAGGATCTCGCCGAACTCAACGTCGGCCGCTACGAATCCTTCGAGACGCCGTTCACCCCGGAGAACGCCAAACAGTCGATCTTCGCCTTCGACGGCGACGTCTACCGGGACTTCGCCTTCGAGGAGTACGACGAATCGGACTTCGAGTTCCTCCAGAACCACGTCCGCATCCTGTCGGGACTGTACGGCATTCTCCGCCCTCTGGATCTGATGCAGCCCTACCGGCTCGAGATGGGAACCTCGCTGCCGAACCCGCGCGGAGAGGACCTGTACGACTTCTGGGGCGACCAGCTGGCCGAGTCGGTCAACCGGGCGCTCGACGCACAGGAGGACGACATCATCCTGAACCTCGCCTCGAACCAGTACTTCGACGCCGTCGACCGCGACATCCTCGACGGTCGGATCGTCAGCCCGACGTTCAAGGACGAGCGGAACGGCAGTTACATGGTGATCTCGTTCTACCTGAAACGGCTGCGAGGTACGATGTCGGACTGGGTGGTGCGCAACCGGATCGAGGAGCCGTCCGAGTTGTCGGCGTTCACAGGGCGGAACTACGAGTTTTCGGTCGAGCGGTCGACCGACGACGAACCGGTCTTCCTCCGCGACGAAGACGACTCGTAACCGCAGAGGCCGCTGTTCGAACCGAACCGCAGAGGGCTCAGAGAGCTCAGAGGACAAGACAGAAGGCGTGAGACGCGGTGGGACTGATCTGGACGGGACGCGAACAACTAGTTGCAGTCTCGGGCTGATGCGGTCGTGCGGTTGTATCGTGGGGTCGCCGGGTTGTGTGGTCGTGCGATTGTCGGGTTGTGCGGTCGTGCGGTTGTAGGCCTAATAGCTCAATTGCCGAGGCCGAGCGTAGCGAGGCCGGAATCGCCCAATTGCCGCGCCGACCGGCGGGAGGCGCCATCGCCGAGGCCGAGCGCAGCGAGGCCGGAATCGCCCAATTGCCGCGCCGACTCGTGGGAGGCGCCATCGCCGAGGCCGAGCGCAGCGAGGCCCATCGCCCAGGGGCCCAGCAGCTCAGCGGCTCACCCGAGTAGTACCCAGATCGCCAGCACGATCGCCCCACCCGCCCCGGTGCTCGCGACCGCGTGACTGCGGAGGTCGTCGAGTGTCTCGTGGGCGTCCGACTGCCGGGCCGCCACCTCGTAGATCTCGCTGCCGATCTCACAACGGGGCAGAAAATCCATCGCGACGTGCAGGAACATCCCGGCGGCGAAGCCGAAGACGGCTGCGTCGAACGACGCCGAGAACGAACGACCCACCAGTGCGACGGCAGTCGCCATGACCGCCACGCCCGCCGCCGGGAGAACGAGCACGCGCGTCCGTTTGTCGAGCCGATGCAGCCGCCGGGCGGCGGCAAACCCGGCGGGCCCCTTGTGGGAGACGATCGCGAAGCCGAGCAGGACGTCGAGCTGGGGCATCGTCGCGTAGACCAGACCGATGACGGCGCCCGCGGCGACCGCGTGGCCCGTCAACTCGACGACGGTGTGATCGACCGGCCAGTCGCCGTGGGTCAGATGGTGTCCGAGCGTGTGAGTGGTGAATCCGGCGAAGACCCCCACCGCCAGCCCCGCCCCGCCGGTGGCCGCCTCGAACTCGATCGCGGGCGGTACCAGAAAGACCGCCGCGCTGGCGATCATCGCGCCGCTGGCCAACCCGTATCCCCAGACCGCCCCGTGGACGTCGTCGCCTCCGTCCGACCGCCCCCCGAACAGCGCACCGACGCCCATGGCGGCGAAGGCGACCCAACCGATTCCGAGGACCTTCCACAGGTCGGCCGCAACCGCCGCCGCGGTCGCGACGGCCAGCGCCACCAGGCCACCCGCGACCAGTGGTAGCCCGCCCCGGTTCTCGTCACTCGTGTCGGACGTCTCCATGACTCGATCGACGCCGCGGAGGGCGCCGGTGCATCAGGATCGAGGGGCCTCTCCCCTCGGAAACCAGACGAGATGGGCCGCACACGTCGAACAGTCGGAGGCCCCGAATCCTTCGACCGGGATCCGCGCATCGCCCGTGCGCCGCAGATCCATCTGGCAGAGTTCACACTCCTCCGCCCCGGTCGCGAGGGCGACGCGTTCGATGTCGACCTCCCGAGTCAGGTAGTCGACGTGCCAGTGTGTACGCCCGCCGTCGTCTCGCAAGTGGCGAGCGACTCGGGCCCGCAGGCCGCCGGGACCGTGGGCACTCCCGTAGTAACGGACGACCCCGGCCCGTAGTTCGACGCGTCCGATCGCCCCGGCTCGAAACGCCGTCGAACCATCGAGCTCGAACTCGAGGACGTACGCCCCCGGCGCGTCGGGTAGAGCGTCCCCTTCGATCGGAGTCGACCGCCAGCGACGACCCGTCGGTTCGTCTGGAGAATCGTTCGTCACGACGACGCATCCTCGTCGGGCGAGCGCACGTCACTGGTCGGAGTGCCACCGGACACCCCGGGGGTCCTCAAGTAACGACTTGAGCCTGACGACTGCCGACTGAAGTCGTATGTCTACCGACTTCCGACTGTAGGTGTAGACTGTCGACTGCAGACTTACGACTGCCGACTGAAGACTTACGACTGCCGACTGAAGACTTACGACTGCCGACTG
>JBDGRG010000377.1:1809-5365 GCA_042218355.1 Bradymonadaceae bacterium | reverse complement strand
GCTGCCGTACGACGAGGAGCCGCTGTCCACACGAGCCTCGGAGGTACCCGGTGCAGAGGAGTCTTCAGTCTACAGTCTCCAGTCTGCAGGTTTGACTTGCTCCCGTACGACGAGGAGCCGGTGCGAAGGAAGTCTAAAGTCTTCAGTCTGCAGGTTTACCTCGCTGCCATGCGACGGTGAGCCGGTGCGAAAGGAGTCTTCAGTCGACAGTCTCCAGTCTTCAGGTTCCCTTCGTAGCCGCACGACGACGAGCCGATGCGAAGGAAGTCTAGAGTCTTCAGTCTGCAGTCTTCAGGTCCGCATCGAATTGGACCGAACCCATCGGAACGCACCACGGTGGTCTCGAGGCTGAGGACGCCCGACTCACGACTATCGACTGACGACTGTCGACTGCAGACTTACGGCTAACGACTGTCGACTGAGGACTGACGACTGTAGACTGCAGACTTACGACTAACGACTGTCGCCTGAAGACTTACGCCTGCGGACTTACGACTCTATGGACTTCGACACGCTCGACGAACTCGTCGTCCCGGCGGACTCGACGATCGTCCTGCTCGTTCTCGACGGGGTCGGGGGGCTCGGTCGGCAGACGCACGGACCGACGGAGCTCGAGGCCGCCGAGACCCCGATGCTCGACGATCTGGCCGCCGAGAGCGTCTGCGGTCTCCAGTTGCCCGTCGGACCGGGCATCTCCCCGGGAAGCGGACCGGGTCATCTCGGGCTGTTCGGTTACGATCCGCTCGACTTCCGCGTCGGGCGCGGGGTCCTCTCGGCGCTGGGCATCGACTTCGACCTCCAGCCCGGCGACGTCGCCGCGCGAGGGAACTTCTGCACCGTCGAGGACGGCGTGGTGACCGACCGGCGCGCGGGGCGCATCTCCACCGAGGCCAATTGCCGGTTGACCGAACTGCTAGACGACATCGAACTGCCCGGCGCCGACGTCCTGGTACGTACTGTCAAGGAACACCGGTTCTTGCTGGTTCTTCGGGGCGACGATCTCGACGGGGACGTCTCGGACACCGACCCGCACGAGGTCGGCCGACCGCCGCAGAACCCCCGAGCCCGCTCGCCGCGGGCGGAACGAACCGCCGATCTGATCGAGACGTTCGTCGACCGGGCCCGCGACCGTCTCGGTGACGTCCGAAACGACACGCCGGCCAACATGGTGCTGATGCGCGGCTTCGACCAGCGCCCGGACTGGCCGAGGTTCCCGACGCACTACGGGCTGGATGCAGCCTGCATCGCCAATTACCCGATGTACCGGGGCGTCTCCCGGCTGGTCGGCATGCAGACCCTCGACGCCCCCTCGTCGATCGGCGACAAGTTCGACCTCGTCGGCGACCATGTCGACGACTTCGATTTCTTCTTCGTCCACGAGAAGCGAACCGACAGCCTGGGTGAGGACGGCGACTTCGAGGCGAAGGTCGACGTTCTGGAGGAGGTCGACAGCGCCCTGCCCCGGCTGCTCGACGCCGATCCCGACGTGGTGATGGTGACCGGTGACCACTCGACGCCGGCGGCGATGAAGCGCCACAGCTGGCATCCGGTCCCGGTGCTACTGAATGCGGACAATGCCCGCGCCGACGGCGTCGAGGCCTTCGGCGAGTCGGCCTGCCGGGCGGGTGAACTCGGACCGCAGTTCCGTGCCGCCGACCTGATGCCACTCGCCCTCGCCAACGCCGGGCGGCTCACGAAATTCGGGGCGTAATACTGGAGGTCGCCTCTTCGACGGTCGAACGAAGCTCATCGGCTCGTCGGATCGGAGGCGATGTTGACGACCCCTGGAGCGATTGAGCGATTCAGCAATTGAGCCATTGAGCTGACGTGACGGAGACTGCCGACCGAGAGACCGAGCCCGACGTCGAGGAGCCGACGCTCGCCGGGATCGCCCGCGATGCCCTCCTCTTTACGATCCTCGTCGTCGGACTGATCTTCCTGGCCGGCCTGCTGCTCCGGGCCCCGCTGCGCAACGCCGCCGACTGGCTGGTCGCCGAGATGGGGATGACCGGCATGTTCGTCGGCATCTTCGTCGCCGACGCCTTCACGGTCCCGATCCCCCCGGACACCTACCTGTTTCTGGGGATCGCCGCCGACACGGACCTGGTCGCGACGCTCGCCGTCTGTTCGCTGGCCAGCGTCGCGGGTGGCAACGTCGCCTACTGGATCGGCCCCTACATCGAGCGCATCCCACTGCTCGAGTCTCGCCTCGAGAACTTCCGTCCGCGGGGCGAAGCTCTCTTCTCCAAGTGGGGCGGCTGGGCCGTCTCCGTCGCCGCCATGACGCCAGTCCCGTTTTCGGTCGTCTCCTGGCTGGCGGGGATCTACCGAATGCCGTACTCGCGGTTCCTGGCCGCCTCGCTCGTCCGCATCCCCCGGATCGTCGGCTACTACGCGCTCTATTCGCTCGGCTGGGCGCCGGGACTGAACTGATTCGTCGCACGACGTGCGTCGCTTCGTCCGGACGATACGGGTGCGGCGAACGTACCCCGTCCGGCGAGTATCTGGCCCGCACCGTTGCGAGCGGGCGGGCCGAGTGCTATCCCGCCAGCCGTCCATTCTCAGGGCTACTCTCCGACAACGCATCCGACGCGACATGACAGACGAGTTTACTGCAGGCGTCTCCGGAGACAGTGACTTCGCCGACCGCCACGTCGGCCCCGACGCCGGCGACGTCGAGACGATGCTCGAGGTCGTCGGCGCCGACTCGATCGACGAGCTGGTCGAGCAGACGATCCCCGAGGAGATCCTCGACCGGTCACCGCTGGAGCTCGAGACGGCTCGCGACGAGCAGGAACAGCTCGAGGTCGCCCGAAAACTCGCCGAACAGAACGAGGAGTACCGGTCGTTCATCGGCATGGGCTACCGCGAGGCGGTCGTTCCGCCTGTCATCCAGCGAAACATCCTCGAGAATCCCAAGTGGTACACCCACTACACGCCGTACCAGTCCGAGATCTCCCAGGGTCGGCTCGAGGCGCTGCTGAACTTCCAGACGATGTGCGCCGACCTGACCGGGCTCGACGTCGCCAACGCCTCGCTGCTGGACGAGGCGACGGCCGCGGCGGAGGCGATGTCGATGCTCCGCCGCGTCTCCCGCCGGTCGGCGGGGAATCGCTTCCTCGTCTCCGACCGCTGCCATCCCCAGACGATCGCCGTCGTCCAGACGCGCGCGGAGCCGGTCGGCATCGAGGTCGACGTCCGCCCGCCCGACGCTTTCGAGTTCGGCGACGACACGTTCGGGGCGCTCGTCCAGTACCCGACCACCGACGGCGAGGTCGTCGACCACTCGGACCTCTGTTCGCGCGCTCACGACGCCGACACGCTGGTCGCCGCCGCCGCCGATTTGCTGGCCCTGACGCTCTTCCGGCCGCCGGGTGAATTCGGCGCCGACGTCGCCGTCGGGAGCACACAGCGGTTCGGGATTCCGTCGGGATACGGCGGCCCGCACGCGGCGTATTTCGCCACGCGCGACCGCTACAAACGCAAGATGCCCGGCCGGCTGATCGGCGTCTCGAAGGACGAACACGGCGAAGCCGCCTACCGGATGGCTCTGCAG
>JBDGRG010000377.1:0-1799 GCA_042218355.1 Bradymonadaceae bacterium | reverse complement strand
AGACGCGCGAGCAGCACATCCGCCGCGAACGGGCGACCTCGAACATCTGCACCGCTCAGGTCCTGCTGGCGGTGATGGCCGGGATGTACGGCGTCTACCACGGCCCGAAGGGGCTCGAGGCGATCGCCGAGGACGTCCGGGCGAAGACACTGGCGCTGGCCGACGGCCTCGACGAAATCGGACACGCGATCCGCCACGACCGATTCTTCGACACGCTCCGGGTCGACCCGTCGGGGCTCGACGCCGGCGAACTGCGCGACCGCGCCGACGAGGCCGGCATCAATCTGCGCCACTACGACGACGGGTCGGTCGGCGTGTCGCTGGACCGGGCGACCACGGCCGAGGAGCTGGAGACGCTGCTCGAGGTCTTCGACCCCTCGGACGCCGCGGCCCCCGTCGGGCCGCTGCTCGACGGGGCGTCTCCGCGCGACATCGGCCGGCTGGAACGGACCAGCAGCTTCATGGAGCACGAAAACTTCCACGAGTACCGATCCGAGACGGAGATGACGCGGTATCTGGATCGGCTGGCCGACCACGACATCTCGCTGACCGATAGCATGATTCCGCTCGGCTCGTGCACGATGAAGCTCAACGCCGCGGCCGAGCTGATGCCGGTCTCCTGGCCGGGGTTCAACTCGGCCCATCCGTTCGCGCCGACCGACCAGAACGAGGGCTTCCACCGGCTGATGGATCAACTCCGGGACCAGATCCACAAGATGACTGCCCTTCCCGCGGTCAGCCTCCAGCCGAACTCGGGCGCTCAGGGCGAGTACACCGGGCTACTCGCCATCCGCGCCTACCAGCGGGACAACGGCGACGCGGACCGGACGGTCTGTCTGATCCCCGAATCGGCCCACGGCACGAATGCTGCGAGCGCCGCGATGGCCGAGATGGACATCGTCGGCGTCGACTGCGACGAAGACGGCGATGTCCACCTCGACGATCTCCGGGCGAAGGCCGAGGAACAGGCCGACCAGCTGGCCGGTGCGATGTTCACCTATCCGTCGACTCACGGCGTCTTCGAGTCCGACTTCGAGGCACTGTGCGAGGCCGTCCACGGGGCAGGGGGGTTGGTGTATCTCGACGGCGCGAACATGAACGCGCAGCTCGGCCTGTGCCGACCGGGGGATTACGGCGTCGACATCTGCCATCTGAATCTGCACAAGACCTTCAGCATCCCCCACGGCGGCGGCGGCCCCGGCGTGGGTCCCGTGGCCGCGACCGAGGAGCTCGAGCCGTACCTGCCCGACCACCCCCTGTTCGAGGTCGGCGGGGGGAAGGCGCCGGGACCGGTCGCCGCCGCCCCCTGGGGCAGTGCGAGTATCCTGCCGATCTCGTGGTCGTACATCCGCCTGATGGGCGACGATGGCCTGCGGCGATCCGCCGAGGTGGCCATCCTCAATGCGAACTATCTGGCCGACCGGCTGGGGGAAGAGTACGAGATCCTCTACCGCGGGGAACAGGGCCGGGTCGCCCACGAGTTCATCCTCGATCCGCGCGAATTCGAGGAGACCACCGGGGTCGACGCCCAGGACATCGCCAAGCGTCTGATGGACTACGGCTTCCACGCGCCGACGATGTCCTGGCCGGTGCACGGGACGTTGATGATCGAGCCGACCGAGAGCGAGAGTCGCGACGAACTCGACTGGTTTTGCGACGCGCTCCTCTCGATCCGCGAGGAGATTCGGGCCGTCGAGGCAGGCGAGTACGACCCCGAGGACAATCCATTGGTAAACGCACCTCACACGGCGGCCGAAGTGACCGCCGACGACTGGGACCATCCGTACTCCCGTCAGACC
>JBDGRG010000376.1:5592-6949 GCA_042218355.1 Bradymonadaceae bacterium | reverse complement strand
TTCATGATCGTCGTTTCGGCGCCGAGCGTTGCGTCGAATGTCAGATCGGGATCGGGTCCCGGGGAGGAACGCGCCGCATCGGAACGGACGTTCGAGTTTGGTGACGTGCGCGAGCGGAGACTCCGAATCGGAGATGTCTGTGCGACCGCCAGAGGGGGCCGCTCGAATCGAGAATCTGATGGAGTCAGTGCAAGACAAAGAGCCCCGCACATCCCGACGAGAGCGGCTCGTGGCTCGCTCGACCGGCGGAGCGGTCGGCAGCTCGGTTCACTCCTCAGGGCAATGATTGTGCGGTGGTAGTCTCATTGCCCGATAGCCCAATCGCTCGAGTGGCCACGAATGCGGCCGGACGCCGAAGCAGCCGCCTCGATGTCTGTGAGCCGGGGCCGAGCACCGAGTGTCACACCCGATCTCCGCCGATTCAGGAGGGATGATGACGACATCGGACAACCGGCGCGATCCGATCTGCACCCCGGGGAAACGCCGCGACTCGGTCAGTTTGCCTCGCCGCATCGGTCCTCGACCAGCCCGACGATCCGGTCGACGACCTCGCCGATCGAGAGATCCGTACTGTCGATCTCGACGGCGTCGTCGGGGGGCCTCAACGGCGCGACGTCCCGCTGACGGTCCCGCCGGTCGCGCTCGACGATCTCTTCCAACACTCGCTGGAACTCTTCGGAGTCACGGTCGACCTCCTCGTCCGCCCGTTCCGCGAGCCGGCGCCGGGCGCGCTCGCCGGGCTCGGCCGTCAGGAACACCTTCACCTCGGCATCGGGGAACACGACGGTTCCGATGTCTCGCCCCTCGAGCACGCTCGACCGACGTCGGCCGAGCTCGCGCTGGATGTCGAGCAGCGCCTCTCGCACCTCGGCATTCGAGGAAACCTTGCTGCTGGCCTCTCCGATGCGCGCGGTTCGAACCCCCTCGTCGAGCGGCCGCCCGTCGCAGTGGAGGAGTCGTCCGCCATCGACCTCCCGGAAGTCGAACGCCAGCCCCCGGGCGAGTTCGGCGACCGCCGGACCATCCTCCGGCGGGATCCCCGACTCGAGCGCCTCCCGAGCGACCCCGCGGTAGATGGCCCCCGTGTCGACGTACTGAAAGTCCAGACGATCCGCGACCCGCCGGGCGACGGTCGATTTGCCGGCGCCGGCCGGCCCGTCGATCGCGACGATCATACCAGTACCTCGTCGAGTGCAGCGTCGAAGGCCGACAGAAATCGCGTATTCTGTTCCTCGGTGCCGATCGTCACCCGCAGGTGCTCGGGCAATCCGTATCCGTGCATCGGCCGGGTGATCACCCCCCGCTCGAGCATCGCCTCGTAGACCGGCTCGCCGTCGACCGGGAGCTCGACCAGCAG
>JBDGRG010000376.1:4787-5582 GCA_042218355.1 Bradymonadaceae bacterium | reverse complement strand
TCTGGCTCGGCGTCCAGTCCACACCCCGCCCCGCCAACCCCCGCAGACCCTCCTCGAGCTGCTCGCGGCCGCGTTCGTTGACCTCGACCGACCGCTCGACGAAGTCCCGATCGTCCAGCGCAGCGATCGCGGCCCGCTGGCCGAGTCGATTGCAGTTGAACGGATCGCGGATGCGATTCAGCGCATCGGTGATCTCGGGCGTCGTCACGGCGTACCCGACCCGAAGACCGGCCAGCCCGTAGCATTTGCTGAAGGTCCGCGTGACGATCAGCCGCTCGTGGGCGTCCCTCATCGTCAGTGCCGAGGCGTAGTCGTCGGCCCGCGCATACTGGTAGTACGCCTCGTCGACCAGCGCCACGACGTCCGACGGCAGATCGTCGAGAAATGCGCGCAGCGCCTCGCCTCCGAGATAGGTCCCGGTCGGATTGTTCGGATTGGCGATGAAGACCATGCGCGTGTCGTCGACGACCGCCTCGCGCATGCCCTGCAGATCGTACTCGAGGTCGCCGGTCATCCCGACCGCGTCGACCGCCACCCCACCGGATTTCAGGGCGATCGGATAGGCGCCGAACGAGTGCTCCGAGACGATTCCCCGGTCCTCCCCCTGGCGCGTAAACGCGTGAACCGCCAACCGAAGGAGCTGATCCGACCCATTCCCCCAGATGATCTCGTCCTTCGGACGATCGTGAAACTCCGAGAGGGCCTTGTGGAGGTCGTGTGCCGCCCCGTCCGGATAAACGTGGATGCGGTCCGTCCGGGATTCGACAACCTCTCTTGCCTTCGGGCTGGGCCCGA
>JBDGRG010000376.1:1327-4718 GCA_042218355.1 Bradymonadaceae bacterium | reverse complement strand
TTCGTTGCTCGCGAGCTTGACGACGTCGTCGATGCCGTACTCGCGCTGGATCTCCTCGACCTGTTTACCGGGGACGTAGGGTTTAATCGTCGTGATGTGATCGTCGGCGAGCGGTCGCATGGGCCGGGTACAGTTATGAGTTATGAAGTTTGAATGACGAGTTATGACGGGTCGCGGAGCGAATCGAAATCTCGAGCAACTGTCCGCGGACGCACGGTCTCGTACCGTGACTAACTTCGACGAGCACTTGGCGCATCCCCTGCGTCGTCGCGCTCCGCCACGCGCGAGCCCCCGATCCGCCCCTCCGACGTCATAATTCATCCCTCACAATTCATCATTCATAATTTGTAGCTGTCGACGTCGGCCCATGACAGGTCCGGCTCGTTCCCCTCGAAAAATCCGCGCAGATCCTCGACCACGCGTTCCGGGAGTTCTCCGGTCTCGTCGGCGACGGGCGCCCGCGTCCACTCCAGACCCGGTTCGCTGCGGAACCACGAGATCTGCCGCTTGGCGTACTGCCGGGTCTTCGCCTTGGCCCGGCGGACGGCCTCCTCGAGCGGCACCCCGTCGAGCAGGTGCTCGCCCATCTGTCGGTAACCGATCGCCTGGAGCGGCTTGAGGTCCCGATCGTAGCCCTGCTCCAGCAAGGAGCGGTACTCGTCGAGCAAGCCCTCGTCCAACATGCGGTCGAACCGTTCGTTCAACCGCCGGTGGAGTTCGTCGCGCGGTCGTAACAGACCGAGCTTCAGCGGGTAGTAATTCGGATCCTCGAACTGGTGTTCGTCCTGGAGTTCGGTCAGGGGCCGACCGGTCTGCTCCCAGACCTCCAACCCCCGCCGGATGCGCTGGCCGTCTTCCGGATCGACGCGGTTCGCCAGTTTCGGGTCGACCTCCCCGAGCCACTCGTACAGTGCCGACAACCCCTCCTCGCGCTCCAGCCGCTCCCATTTACGGCGGATCGCCGCGTCGATCGAAGGCGCCTCGAAGATGCCGTGCACGAGAAGACGGATGTACAACCCGGTCCCACCAGTGACGATCGGCCGTCTCCCGCGGTCGCGGATCGCCGCGACGACCTCTGTCGCCCGCCGGACGTATCGACCGACGTCGAATGGTTTGTCGAGGTCGAGGATATCGAGCATGTGGTGGGGCACGCGCTCCCGAACTTCCGGGCCCGGCTTGGCAGTCCCGATGTCGACCCCGCGGTAGACCTTCACGCTGTCGGCGACGACGATCTCTCCATCGAGCGCCTCCGCGACTCGCACGGCAAAGGTCGACTTGCCGACGCCGGTCGGCCCCCCGATCACCAGCAGTCGCGGCAGATCCGGACTCGGCTCGGTCGAAATCTCCACGGTGGAACTCGCGTATAGAGGCGTCGGTCTCGGAGTCGAGGGCGCTTCGGTCGTCGGGACGCCGGCGAGACCGTTGAATTCATCCCGAATGATGCGCTAGGCGCAGTCGTGTATCAATCGAGTTCTTCAACCGCCTCGCGCACCACATCCGCCCGCCATGCACCGTCTTCGTACGTATGTCACTGTCCTCGTCTGCTCACTGACGATCGCCGCCTGCGGCTCGAGCGGGTCGAACGACGGTGGCAGCGGAAAGAATGGACCACCCGACGCCGAGACGTTCGTCAAACGGGTCCTGAACCTGTCCGCAAGGGCGGGCTGCCAGCAGCTGTTGAAATGTGACAAACGTCCCCCGGACGAAGTCGCGTTCTCGACCATGGACGCGTGCCTGTCGTCCAGTCGGGGGGAGTTTTCCGACCGCCTCCTGACCGGCTTCCGAGAGGCGAGCGAACGGGGCCGGATAAGCTACAACCCCGAAAAAGCACAGACGTGCCTCTCCAAACTCGAGAAACTCGTCTCGAGCGGGCCGTGTGCAACACTTGCCGACCTGTCGACCGATGCCTGTAACGAGGCTCTGAAAGGGACGGTGTCGAAGGGCGAGCCGTGTCTGTTCGAGCTCGGGACGTGCAAACCGAATCTCACCTGTCGACCGGGCGAAAACGGATGCTACGGTCGTTGTAAAGCGGTGAACTTCGTCGGCGAAGGAGAGAGTTGCAACCTCAGCGAGGGGCCCCGCTGCGACCCCAGGACCAACCTGAACTGCGCACCGAAGGCGAACGGAACCGACGGCCGTGTCTGCATTCCGCGCGAGTCGCGTTCGAAGGGCGAGCCTTGTTCGTTCGAGAGCGACTGCAAGCTCGGGTTGGCCTGTGCGCGGGGGGTCTGCCGCCCCTTCGAGGTCGTCGGCAACGGCAAATCGTGCGACCAGGAGCGGGTCTACTGCAAGCCCGGGCTCGCCTGCCACGGCGAGGGCCGCGAGAACGGTGAGCCGACCGGAACCTGCGGCGAGTTTCCGCAGAAAGGCGACTCGTGTTCGCCGGGCGATTGCGGCGGCGACCTTTATTGCTCGTCCGAGGGCACCTGCCAGCCACCGAAAACGAAGGGAGACAGCTGCTCGTCGGACGACGAGTGCGGATCGGGACTGAGCTGCGGCAAACCGAAAGACGGGAAAGCCGTCTGCGAGAAACAGCCGACGAACCCGTACGAAGCGTGTCAGCTCCCGGAGTAACCGGCCCCCTGGCTCCCACCAGGTTCTTCGGTTTTTTGGCTCTCCGAGACGAGGTTTGTCACGGTGTCTATTCCCTCCCCGTCCCGATACTGGCTGCCGCCGGTGCTGTGGTTCGCCCTCGTCGCCGCCGTGGGGTGCGGGCCGTCGAACGGCAAGCCCCAACCGCCCGAGGTCGAGTCGTTCATCCGCGAGTGGCGGCAACTCGACGCGGAGATCGAGTGTCGGGCGACGTTGAAATGCGACCAGATCCCGCCCTCGGAGGTCCCGTACGAAACCGTCGAGGCGTGCGTGCGGGGAGAACTGCAGAAGGGGGCGACACTGGCACCGGCATCGGTCCGGGAAGGGGTCCAACGGGGTCGGCTCGAATACGACAGTCGGGCGGCCCGGCAGTGCCTGGAGCAACTGCGGAGCGACGCCGAACGGTCCGACGCGTGTAAAGCGCTCAAATTCGTCCGCCCCACCTGCCTCGAAGCGTTGACCGGAACCGTCCCCGAGGGAGAACCGTGTGAGCTCGGGATGCTCGAATGCGTCGAGGGATCGGTCTGTCAGCGTGTCGATGGAAAATGCTACGGGCGCTGCAACTCGATCACGCGCGCCGGCGACGGAAAATCCTGTGACGACGGCGACCGCACCGAAAGCTGCGCGTTCTCGCAAAATTTAATCTGCGCGACTGAGGGAGGGGATTCGGACGGACACGTCTGTGCGAAGGTCGATTCGCGTGCCAAGGGCGAGCCGTGCGAGGACGATCTCGTCTGCCAACGAGGCCTCGCCTGCAGCGACGGTACCTGCCAGACATTTTCGGTGGTCGGAGAGGGAA
>JBDGRG010000376.1:0-1317 GCA_042218355.1 Bradymonadaceae bacterium | reverse complement strand
GCCAGACGGACGGCAACCGATGCCGTCCCGGACTGGCCTGCCGGCTGCGACCGCAGGGGCGACCACAGACCTGTGGTCCCTTCGCCGGCGAAGGCGAGCCCTGTTTCCCGGAGGATTGCCGCGACGGGTTGGCCTGCGTGTCTCCGAAGCCGGGACCCGAAGTCTGCCGACCGAAGCAACAGAAGGGAAAATCGTGCCGCTTTTCGTTCCAGTGCCAGAAGGGACTGGCCTGTGTACCGGCCCCCTCGGGCGACGGTGAAGTCTGCCTCCCGCCCGCGGAAAACGTCTACGAGCGATGCCCGCTCCCGGATGCCTCCTGACGGCGGGCGCGGCCGAGCGACGGATCAGACGCCGACAGTCGACGACGTCCCCACCTCGTCGCCGGGGAAGACATCGAGGGTCTCGAGGTTGACCTCCGTCCCCTTCGAGACCTCGATCTCCCCTCCCCACTCCTCGACCGACAGATACGAATCTCCCGACCCGGAGAAATCCCAGTACTTCACCTCGGGATGTTTCTTCCGGCCGGTCTTCCCCTTCTGCACGGCCCGGGCCTCGCCGCGCTCGATCATCCGATACTCCTCCCCTTCGTACTCGAGCGTCTCGGGGACGGGCGGGTCGACCATCAGATCGTCGATCTCCTGCCACAGGGTCACCTCCAGCTGGTCGTCCTCCTCGACGCACAGCCAGCGGGCGTCGTCGCCGTCGACCAACATGAACTCGTACCAGCGATATCCCCCCTCCTCGTAGTCGATCCGGCCCTCGACCACGTAATCCGTCCCGAAGTGAGAGACGATGTCGTTGAGCTGCAGATCGGTCGGATGGCGACCCGCCAAATTGTCCGGGAGCGCTTTCTGCGAGGTCTGCTCTTCGACCTGCTCGCTGTCCGACGAATCCTTCACTTTTCGATAGATCGCCCATCCGATCCCGACGGCCGTGGCAACGACGACGATGGCGACGATAGTGGACATCGGTCTTTCTCCCTGAAGTGGAGGAGTCGAACGTCGGCGACCCATCGATGGGACCGAACGAGCCGCGAATCCGACGAGCATACGAAGGGACGTGAGCAACGGTGCCCGACGACGCCGTCGTCCCGCTTCGTGACCGTCACTCCGCGACGGGCTCGTTGCTCGGTGTGGTGTTCACGCAACTGTAGCGGGGTGACTAGACGACTCAATCATTTTATTAGTCTGGTGAAGGCGCGGGTCAGACGCGTATGTCCGTCCACCGTTCTGCGAAGGGACTGCCGTGATCGACGAAGGCACCGACTGGCTGGCCGAGCACGGCAACGACCGCATTCGTCTCCGGCCGGCGGCGGCC
>JBDGRG010000375.1:2410-5091 GCA_042218355.1 Bradymonadaceae bacterium | reverse complement strand
CGACCTTCGCCCGCCGGGCGCTCCCCTCCAACATCAAGATGCTGGAATCGCTGCTCGTCAGCGATCCGCAGAACGAAACCCTCCTCGCGCTGCTGGCCGAGAGCTACTATTCGTATGCCTTCGGATACCTCGAACTCGATCTGGCAAAGGCGAGGGCGGGGACCGCCTCGGAGGAACACATCGACGAACTGACCGATCGCACGGTCGACCACTACATGCGTGCTCGCAACTACGGGTTTCGACTGCTCGACCGCCCGAAGCTGAAGCGCGCTGCGACCCAGTACGACGTCGAGAAGGTCGAATCGCTGCTGAAGGACGTCGGGAAGTCCGAGATCGCCGGGCTCTTCTGGGCCGGCTACGGATGGGGGTCGGCGATCAATCTGGCCCAACAGAACCCGGACATGGTCGCCGCCGTGCCGGTCGTCGAGGCGATGATGCGCCGCGTGGAAGAGCTCGACCCGACTTACTACCAGTCGGGCGTCCACATGTTCTTCGGCGTCAGTTACGCCAGCCGGCCCCCGATGGCGGGGGGCGACCCCGCCGAGGCGAAAAAACACTTCGAGGCGGCGATGAAAAACCACGGGAAACAAAACCTCATGATTCCCGCTCTGTACGGACGATACTACGGCGTGCAGACGCAGAACCGGGCCTTCTTCGACCGAATGATGAAGCGGGTACTCGAGGCGGATCTCTCCGAGCACCCCGACAACCGACTGATGAACGAACTCGCCCAGCGGCGGGCTGAATTCTGGAAGGGCCGTGCGGACGAACTCTTCGTCGACGGATGACGCAGACCGATCCGGCCGATCGACCGGTGCTCCGACTCCTCGACCCGACGAGGTAACCCGATGACCGACTTCGATGGCACGACTGGCCTCCGGATCCTCGTATTGTCCGGTCTCGTGCTCGCGGCAGGGGCGACTGTTCCCGCGTCTGCAGCTGCGGAGGATTCGAAGGCCGCCGACGAGGCGGAATCGGACGAGTCCTCCTCCGAGCCGTCGAAAAAGGCCGGCGGAGAGACGAACGAAAAGAAAGAGGGGAAGTCGTACGAACTGAAGATCGCCAGCCTCGCACCCGAAGGGTCGACCTGGGCGAAGGCGATCGAGCGGATGGACCGGAAGATTCGCAAGCGGACCGACGGAAAGGTCTCGCTGCAGCTGTATCCCGGCGGGGTGATGGGGGACGAGCCCGCGATGGTCCGCAAGATGCGGACGGGCCAGCTGGACGGAGCCGCAGTGACCAATACCGGGTTGGCCAAGATCGCCCCCGAGGTCCTGGTGCTCCAGTTGCCACTGCTCTTCAAGAACTGGGACGAGGTCGACTACGTCCGGCAGAAGATGTCCGAGAAATTTCAGTCGCTGCTGCGCGACAGCGGATTCACCCTGCTCAGCTGGGGCGACGTCGGTTTCAACTACATCTTTGCGAAAAAACCGATCCGCAAGCCGACCGACCTGCAGTCGGTCAAGCTCTGGGTCTGGGAGTCGGATCCGATCATGAAAAAGATCG
This sequence comes from Bradymonadaceae bacterium, assembly GCA_042218355.1. Taxonomy (GTDB): domain Bacteria; phylum Myxococcota_A; class Bradymonadia; order Bradymonadales; family Bradymonadaceae; genus CAJXPB01. The sequence continues at coordinate 3,585 of JBDGRG010000375.1, read as the reverse complement.
TCGAAATCGGAGACGTCAACGCGGTCCCGCTGACGGTCACGGACGTCCTGCCGAGCCTCTCGACGGGGGTCATCAACGCATTCTCGAATTCGCCCTACGGCGCGGTCTCGCTCCAGTGGTATACGCGCGCCGACTACGTGACGAATCTGAAGCTGGGCGTGGTCGTCGGCGGTCTCGTCGTCCGCACGAAGAGCCTGCAGAAACTTCCCGAGAAATACCGGTCCATCGTCCACGAGGTCACGGACGAATACGGCCGCGAGATGCTCGAACAGATCCGCAAGGACAACCGCAAAGCGATGAAGACCATCCAGTCGACGGGCGTCGAGGTCGTCCAGCCGAAGTCCATGGAGAAGTGGAACGAGATGGCGAAGAAAACTCGGCAGGAACTGGCCGGCGAGCTCTTTCCGGCCACCCTGCTCGAGACGATCAAGGGACATCTCGAGACGTACCGCGACTCGCAGTGACCGCGGTCCGCGGTACTCCCCGATGCTCTGTGTCCTGGACATCCTCGCGGGGATTCCCGGTCTCGGTCCCGACGATCCGGTCTGGAAGTTGGCGGCCGTCCTCGTCTATCTGTCGTCGCTGGTGATCGTACCGTCGCTCGATGCTGCCACCGACGGCGCCGTCGAGCGCGGACTCGCGGTCGCCGAGACCCGGCTGTTGGTGGTCACCGTCCTCGCGATGCTCGCGCTGGCCGGCTACAACGTCGCCTACCGCAACTTCCTCGTCCCCGCACGAAACGCACTCCAAACCTCGTTTAAGCCGCCACCGGCTGCTGCCAGTGCCGAGCCCGGCCCCGAGTCTTCCGCGGGCGCGACCGAGTCGGAGGGTGAAGCATCCCGTAGTGGGTTCGAGGGGGGATTCGGCGGGGAGGGAACCAACAGTGGAACGACGGACAGCGAGGGCGAGGCCGACGAGAGTGGGTTCGAGGGGGGGTTCGGCGGAGATGGAAGCAACAGTGGAACATCGGACAGCGAGAGCGGGAACGACGAGAGCGGGTTCGAGGGCGGGTTTGGCGGGGGTGGAAACGGCGGCGAATCGACAGACGGCGAGACCGGGTTCGAGGGGGGATTCGGCGGGGCCGGGGGAGAGACCTCCGACGAGTCGACGGATTCGCAGGCGGGGGCCTCGACGGACACCAAGGGCGGATTCGAGGGCGGTTTCGACGGGGGGAA
>JBDGRG010000375.1:0-2400 GCA_042218355.1 Bradymonadaceae bacterium | reverse complement strand
TCCCGCGAGGGAACCCCGCCGGACGACCGGGCCGCACGCACGAAGTCCGCTCAGTCGTCCCCGGCGGCGCCGGCACCGGTCTTCGTGCGAAGTACGGCCACCTCCCTCGCAGCCGTCATCGCCGCGGTGAAACTCTCCTGGATCGACGTTCTTTTGAGACATCTCGTGCTGGTCGTCGGCTTCCTCGGGGGGCTGCTGGCGGTTCGGCGGCGCGAACACATCACCGTCGATGCGGTGGGCCAACTGTTCGAGGGCCGCACGAAGGAATGGGTCGACGCCGGAACGAGCGCCGTCGCGGCGGTGATCTGCACGTTGCTCGTGCTCGCCGGACTGGAACTGGTCGAACTGAGTCTCAAATGGCCCAGTGAAGTTCTGCCCGGGATCGACCAGTGGGCGTTGCAGCTGATGTTTCCGGTCGGCTTCGGGCTGATGGGCGTGCACTTCGCCGTTCGGGCCTGGCACTCGTCGCTGCGTGCGCGGGGGGACGAGCGCCCGGTGGGTGTGGACGACGACCGACCGGAGGGGGGGCGGCCGTGAGTGGCATCCTCGTCGCAGTCGGTCTCGTGGCTCTGGCGTTGCTCGGGACGCCCCTGTTCATCGTGCTCGCCGGAGCAGCCGTCTACTCGTTCTCCGGGTCCGGCACCGGCCTCGTCGTCCTCGCCGGCGAGCACTACAAATTGACCGCGAGCCCGCATCTCATCACGATCCCGTTCTTTACCTTCGCGGGCTTCCTGATGGCCGAGAGCCGGGCGGCCGACCGGCTCGTTCGGGTCAGTCAGGCGCTCTTCGGCTGGATGCCGGGGGGGCTGGCGGTCGTCGTCATCGTCTCGTGCGCCTGCTTCACGACCTTCACCGGCGCCTCCGGAGTGACGATCATCGCTCTGGGGGGCTTGCTCTTCCCGATGCTCGTCTCCGAGGGGTATCCCGAAGAGTTTTCCCTCGGGCTGGTCACCAGTAGCGGCTCGATCGGTCTGCTGTTCCCGCCGTCGCTGCCGATCATCCTCTACGGCATCGTCGCCAAGACGAGTATCGACAAACTCTTCCTCGCCGGCGTTCTCCCCGGGGCGCTGATGGTCTCGGTCCTCGGTGCGTTCTCCGTCGTCGTCGGCCATCGGGCGGACGTCCGACGCCAGTCGTTCGACTGGGGCGAACTCGCCGAGTCGGCCTGGGAGGCGAAGTGGGAGATGCTGGTCCCCGTGGTCGTGCTGGTCAGCATCTACGGTGGCTTCGTGACGGTCGCCGAAGCGTCGGCGATCGCGGCGATCTACGTCCTGATCGTGGAGGTCTTCATCCTGGACGACATCGCGATCTGGGGAACCGACCCGGAGGAGCCGAATCTCTACGGGGTCATCCGGGATTCGATGTCGATGGTGGACTTCATCGAGCAGTATGTCGAGAGTCGAATGACGTTCCTCCTGCTCCTGACGGTCTTCCTGCTGATCGTCGGGGCGATGATGGACATCTTCAGCGCGATCACCGTCGTGGTTCCGCTGATCGCGCCGCTGGCCTCGGAGTACGGGGTCGATCCGGTCCACCTGGGGATCATCTTTCTGGCGAACCTCGAGATCGGGTACATCACCCCTCCCGTGGGGCTGAACCTCTTCATCTCGTCGTTGGCGTTCGACGAACCGGTACTCAAACTGTACAGAGTGGCACTGCCCTTCTTCTTTCTCCTCCTGGGCAGCTTGCTGGTGATCACCTTCTGGGAGGATCTGTCGCTGTTCGCGGTTCGACTCGCATTCGAGGGAACTCCATGATCGTCGGATTCGGATCCGACCACGCCGGTTTCGACGCCAAGCAGCAGTTGGCCGACTATGTCCGCGAGTTCGGTCACGACGTCCGTGACTTCGGCCCGGAGGACGACGCGTCGGTCGACTATCCGGATTACGCCCGGCCCGTCGCCGAAGCCGTCGCCGCCGGGGAACTCGACCGCGGCATTTTGATCTGCGGCTCGGGGATCGGGGTCGCGGTCGCCGCGAACAAGGTCCCCGGAGTCCGGGCGTCGGTCTGTCACGACACCTATTCGGCACGACAGGGCGTCGAACACGACGACCTGAACGTCCTCTGTCTGGGCGGACGGGTCGTCGGCTCCGAGTTGCAGCGAGAGCTGGTTCGCGCGTTTCTGGGCGCCGAGTTCGACGGGGTCGAGCGACATCGCCGTCGACTCGAGAAGGTCGAGGCGATCGAGCGGGACGCACTGCAGGGTGGTGAATCCGCGAGCTGACTCTCCGCCCGATATCGATCGGAGGCTGCCGTGGAGATCGACTTCGAGCCGTCCCCGGAGCTGTTTCCGTACGAGCCGCACTGGTTCGACAGCTCGGTGGGGCCGGTTCACTACATCGATGCCGGCGAGGGTCGGCCGCTGTTGCTGCTTCACGGCAATCCCACGTGGTCGTTTCT